>CAZQGT010000005.1:0-43775 GCA_964593005.1 uncultured Planctomycetales bacterium | reverse complement strand
TAACCATGGGGATTACCGAAAGCAAAGTGATAGTAAGCACATCACGGTTCTTCAAATGGCTTAACTCATGCCCCAACACCGCCCTCAGCTCCTCGTCGTCAAGTAAATTAACGATCCCGCTGGTAACGCAAACCCTGCCATCTTTTAGCGATCGGCCAAAAGCAAAAGCATTGGGAATATCAATCTGGGCAATACCGATCCTCGGCATAGGAATATTCGCCCGGTTGCTTAAACTTTCTACCATTTGAAATAAGCGCGGGTTATCCTGCCTTTGAATGTATTTTACGCGCATACTCCACTCTACTATTTTAGGCCCGAGCATATATTGGATAAGCATCATCACAATAGATATAATCAGGTAAAAGCTGAAATTCCCTACCTGCAGAAAGCTCCTGCCGATAACCACAATTAAAGCGTAAATAATCCCGAACAAAAGAGTCACCAAAAACCACATCCTAAGCTGTAACGACCACATTTTTATCCCTCCTTATAACAATCTTGGTTTTAGCTAAACCTAATCCTTGATGATATCGGCTTTGATAATAAATTTATACACAGGCCTGGCTTTACTATCGGTGTTTACATAAACAAATTGAGTTACCTGTCCAAAATATCCCTTAGGGTCAAACTTCACTTCCAGTGAAGCGGTCTCTTTAGGCAAAACTACCTCCCTGTCTATTTCCGAAACAGCGCATCCGCAAGACGCATGCGTGCCGTTAATATTTAAATTCTGATTAGAATCATTCTCCAATAAAAAGGTGTGTTTTACAATCCCATCCACGGCGCGGATCCTGCCAAAATCCCAGGTATTCGAGCCGTTTTCCTCAAGCTGGGCCATAGTTGTTGAATAAAAAAATAAAGAAGATAAAAGAATTAATAATATTTTGCGCATCAACCCCTCCAGAGTAAAAATATACCTAAACTAAAAAACAGGATAGCCATAAATATCTTAATCAAACCTAAGTGTTTCTTAAGAAACCCCGAAAACTGGCTGCTGGTTGTTCCGCTAAGCGCAAAAACAAAGATTACTACAAGCGGGAGAATAAACATTATATTGTAGAGCAAGAGATAGCCTAAGGCCTGGGGCTTAAAAGGGCTGGCCTTTAAAACAAATGCTATCGTCGGCAAATAAACCTGGCCGGTACAGACTGCTTCTAAGAGAGAGACTAAAAAACCGGTGATAAAAGCGCTAAGAATTAACCTGGCCAGCCCCGGGGAAGAATCTTTCTGTTTTTCCTGGCTGCTTTTACGGTAGAAAAAACCAACTACCTTATGAATGCGGTCCTTGACAGGTTTAGGAAGCTGCAAAATGAGCTGCTCAGTAGAACCTGTCTTTTTAAATATAATAAAATCGTAAACAGCCAGGATACCAAAGAGTATACTGACTGAGCCGGTAAGCAGATTAAACAAATGGGTGATTGCCCAGAGGCCGCGGAAACGGTAGAAAAAATTAAATACCCCTAAGCCGATACCCAGATAGGTCAGGAAAACGGAAAGAATAAAGGCAGAACCGATAAAGAACAACTCCCTTTTTCGGTAACCCTGCAAAGCCAAGAAAGAAATGAAGAACACAATCACCGTGAAAGCGCAGGGATTGATCCCATCTTCAAGCCCGGCGACAATTACGGATAAGGGAACAAAACTCTTAAAATACGCAATTGGATCAGCCGGAATTAAATTTGAATCGGCAAATGGCCTGTTTAAGGCATCCTTGATAAAATTACGCAAGTTAACTTCAACCTGCCCTTTACTAGTTAAAAATTTCCCGGACATATAAAAAAAGGGGACTTTAAATTCTATCTCTGAGCCGCCCTCCTGCATTAAATTTAAGAATAACTTATAATTTTCCAGTTCCCCGACATCCAGATAAACAAAAGAAACCTTGCCCGCAAACTCTTCCTGGATTACCGGCATAACCTCTGCCTTAACCTTTGCGCAATCATGGCAGTTAAGCGAATGAAAAATAAGCAGTTCCGGCAACTTCGACTGTTCAACAGCTAAGCCCCGCGCAGGCAAGATCAGTAGTATCAGAAAAAAACAAATTATATATCTTTGTATTATTTTGCGCATAGAGAAACTTTCCTGCCTCCGCGCTCCCAATCTTCCAGGCTGCCTGAAACTTTGCGGAAAAGAGGATGGACAATTATTCTTTTGAATTTCCGGAACTTCCTGTACCTGTCAAAATCCCTTAATTTCAGTTTGCTTAAAAGATGTTCAAATTCAAAAATCACCTGGCCCTTAGTTACAGTAATGCTTTTATCCGGCGTATTTCCGGAGAAATTAATCCGATGTTTGTCAAAAACATAACCGCGTATCTTTGCTTCATGGTAAATACCAAGCAAATAGGCCCGGATTACGGCTAAGGGATAACGAAACTTCTTAAATCTCTCCAGCTGCGGATGATTGCGATAGCCCTTGGTCTTTCCGGAAAGCACCTTCTGCGCCAGCAAGGCCTCCCTCCAAACAGCTAATAGCCCTTTACTGTCAAGGTATTTAGGATGAATACTCCAGAGGCGCATATTTATTTATTAAATACGCTGAATTTCCCCGGACCCAGTAAAATAAGGGCCAGACAGATTGTCGCAATTACAAAAGTATATTCAAAGCCTCCGTTAGATAAAAAGAAACCTTTGCCTAAATGCACCTTGATAGCGGCAACAATAATTAAAATCAGAAGTAGAGAAGATACCAACCTAACTTGTATGCCTGCAATCAACAAGATCCCGCCAACTAACTCTGTGTAAGCGGCGACATACGCCCAGAATGTTGCCGGAGCAAACCCCAAGCCGGAAAGCATCCCGGAAAAACCCTTAATCCCCGGACCTCCGAATAAACCAAAAGACTTTTGCAGGCCGTGGGCAATAAACATAATACCCGGGCCTAAGCGCAAAACCAAAATCCCTAAATTTGACATTTACCCCTCCTTTGCCTTTAAGCTGCCTAAACCAAAACAGGCCTTTGCCAAATTAACGGTTAACCCGACTTTATTCCTTAAACCGTAAGAACGATAAATACACATCATAAAATGTAATAACGTAGGAAGAAGCCCCTTTAAATTTAAGCCAAACACCGCGCCGCAGGATTTATTATTGGCCATCGGAATAATAAATCCGAGATCGCGGGGTTTAAATTTCTTAAGCGGGAGCTTCTTAATACTCCTGATTATATTATCCGACACTTGAACGCCTTCAGCAATAGAAAACTGGACCGCCATTCTTATGGAATTATTCCTCTCGGCAAAAAAAGCCGCGTCCCCGGCAGAAAAACAATTTTCTTTAAACCTTAAATACTGATCAACGACAATCCTGCCCTGCGGATTCTTTTCTACCGCTAGCTTCTGGATAAAATCAGCGGTACGCACCCCCGGGACCCAAATCAAAATTGCCTTCTCAAATACACGGTTTCCGGAAAGCGCTACCCTCTTACTCTGAATATTTTCAACCGTTGAATTCGTTAAAACATCTATCCCTAACTTTTCTAAATTAGCTTTTACATAAGCTTTCATCCAGACAGGCAAGGGGCCGAGTATCTCCGGCGAACGCTCAACAATAACAATTTTTCCGGCAATGCCATTCTTGCGGCAAAACAAACAAAGATTAGTCGCCGCCTCTATCCCGGTGTAACCTCCGCCGCATATAATAAAATTCTCAAATTTATTTTCCTGGAGCGCGCTTATTATCTTCTTAACATCATTTACGCTGTTTACGGTATACGCCAGGTTCTGCGCCTGGGAATCAGAAAAGAAGTTTACCTGGCTGCCGCTGGAGATAACTAAAAAATCATATGTATAGCTGGCATCAGCGGTAAAAACCTGCCTGGTTTCAAGATTAACCGAAACAATCTCCTTTTTCACAAACCTTATATTTTGCTTAGGTAAGATATCCTGAATATGGCAAACAAGAAAATCCGGATTAAGATCCCTGCCTATCGCATCAGGAATCAAAGGCAGGAAATCAGTAGTTCCCTTTTTATCAAAAACCAGTATCTCAATATCAAGGCGGAGTTTGGAAAGCCTGCTTGCCGCGCTCAAACCTGAAAAACCGGCGCCAATTATAATTATTTTATGCATATTTAGAAAAGTAGATACCTTAGTTATGAAAGTGTAATTGCATAATCATACTTTATATGTTAACATAATTTTATGTTCATGAAAATGAAAATCCGCATAGAAAAGGAGCTCTGCGCTTATATAAAAACCATAGACAGGCTATATTCGCTGAATAAGCTTTCCCCTCTTCTTTTTGAAAGTATCAAAGAATTTATTTGCCGCCCCGGCAAAAGGGTCCGGCCGATACTCTTCTGCATCGGCTATCTCGGCTTCTCAAAAAAGGCCGCTTCCGGGCTTTACCGCAGCGCCTTATCCCTGGAGCTGCTCCATGATTTCATGCTGGTACACGACGATATCATTGATAAATCCGATACCCGCCGCGGCTCCCCCTCAATGCACGCCTTGCTTAACCGGTATCTCAGGCATAGAGGAAAAATCAAATTCAACGGAGAAGACCTGGCTGTTGTTATAGGCGATGTGATGTATGCTATGGGCCTGGATGCGTTCTTGGCGGTTAAAGAGAACATGTGGCATAAAGAAAAGGCCTTAAGAAAACTTATATCCGCCGCCCTTTACACCGGAAGCGGCGAATTCATAGAGCTGCTTTTAGGAATTAAAGAATTAGAAAAAGTCACCCAGGAAGATATTTACAAGATTTATGATTATAAAACCGCAAATTATACCTTTGCCTCGCCTTTAACTATGGGCGCCACTCTTGCCGGGGCAAAAGCAAACCAAACAAAAAAGCTCTTCTCTTACGGCATACTCTTAGGCAGGGCTTTTCAAATCAAAGATGATATTATCGGAACTTTCGGCGAGGAAAAAGATATTGGAAAATCAAACCTCACCGATATCAAGGAAGCAAAAAGGACCCTGCTGATCTGGTATGCCTTTAACCATGCCTGTAAAAAAGATAAATTGGCAATAAAAATGATTATGGAAGGAAAATCTTCAAGCAATGCCGAACTACAAAGAATACGCAAAATTATTATTCAATCAGGCTCGCTGGCATATGCGGAAAATCAGATTGAAGATCTTTACTCTAAAGCTAAAAAACAGCTTAGCAGTTTAAAAATGAATTTGCGTTACAAACAGGCGCTAGATAATTTCTCCCAAAAAATCCTCAAGGTATAGCTACTCTTTTCCTCCGGTGCAGATAAACTTACAGCGGCCGCTTATAGTATCAAGGGCAAGTTCATTACCCGGGTCAAGCTCTAGGGCTTTGCTCATGTAAGAATTGTATTTTTCTTTCTCTCCCCTGATTTTAGCCAATTGCGCCAGGCGCACGTAAACATCCGCAAAATATGGGTCAACTTCCAGGGCTTTATTCAAATATTCCTCAGCTTTATTTTTATTCCCTCCGGCAATTACAGGGGCCAAAAGATAATAACTGCCCAGACCGAATAAAACAGCCGGGGAATCAGGCTGCAGTTTTTGGGCTTTATCCAGGTTTGTTTTTACCGCCAGGCCGTCTATTGCCTTAGAAAAAATCCCGCCGTAATGCGCGAGCATTCCTTTTGCGCCGGCGTACATAGCATATGCCCGCGCGTAATTGCTTAAATCCACTTTATCCGGCCCCTGCTGTATAACTTTTGAAGCCAGGCGCACTGAACCTGTAAAATCCATTTTGAAATATTTAATATAAGCCAGACTTATTAATGCCGGGGCAAACGCTGCATCCTGCTTAATTACTTCGTTTAACAAACTCTCTGCTTTATCGGTATTATGCAGCCTGCGCAACGACTCTGCCAGGCCCCATTTTAATTCCGCCATATCAGGATGATTATCCAGAAGCGCGGCGAAAACCTGATATGCAGTCTGATCCTGATGCAGGTTTAAATAAACCAGGCCTAAAACGTACTGGTCTTCCAAAAGGCCTTGAGTTCCGGCTGCCGCATCCTGAGCAGCCGAAAGGGTCAATCCATCCGCCTTATTATGTAATGCCTTCCAATCCATAGGATACAATGCCGGCAGAGAAGTAAATAAAATCAGCAGTGATAAAAATATCTCTCTCATCTTATACGCCTCTTAGCAAACTCCCAGAAAATAATCCCCAGGGAAACCATACTAAAACCAAAAAGAAAATCTTCCAGCGGAATGCTCCCTGCCTTTATACCAAGAAAAAATTGCCTGTTATACATAACTATTCCGGCGCCGGTAAGATAGCCATTCACCAGGAACTTAAAACCTAATATGATAACAAGAAATAAATAAAATAACTTTTGCTTAAAAATATTAACCCCTGCCAACCTATCAATCAACAGGGTCAGGATTACAGAGCTTACGGCTATTAAAGTATATTCCTTCACTTAAGCCTTTCCTTGATGTATTTAAGCGCTTCCCAGGTAAATATGCAGCAAAACGGGACTACTATAAAGAATAACCATTCTTCAGCCGGCAGGTTAATAATATTAACGCCAGATACCCCTTCAGGATTAAAATACCAATGCCCGCGCCAGGTGGCAAAAACATCCCAGGCTCCAAAAATAACTACCAACATGCCAAGAGAAAAAATAAGTGCCCTGAAATTTCGCCAGAATTTTAACGGAGGATAGAAACTAAGCAGCAGCGGGAACATACCGGAAAGTATGAGGACCATCATATATTTAGACATTATCTTATTTTATTACCAGGGCGCGAAATTAGCAACTAGATTTGTAACGTTTAATTCCTTGGTTTTTAGGTTATTTAATTGTAAAATAAGCATATGTATGATAAAAAAATGCACCCGGGTTTCCAGGAAGCCCGGAATATCACCAAAAAATTCGCCAAGACCTTTTACCTGGCCTCGCTTTTCCTGCCCAAAGAAAAGAAATATGCCAGTTATGCCGTATACGCAATTTGCCGCTTAAGCGACGAAGCAGTAGATGATTCCGCATCTTTAGGCCAAAACGAAAGTTTGCAAGAATTAGAGTTGAAGATATCCCGGGCCTACGCGGAAAAACAAATAAGCGATCCGCTGTTGGCATCTTTGAGCCAAACAGTTAATAAATATAAAATCCCTAAAGAATATTTTGACGCGCTGACTGAGGGAATGCGCATGGACCTGGAAATAAAACGCTATAAAGATTTTAACTCTCTTTACGAATACTGCTACAGGGTAGCCGGAGTAGTTGGCTTGATTATGTTAAAGATTTTCGGATACAAGGATAGTTCCGCTGAAGCTCCAGCCGTAAAACTGGGAATTGCCATGCAGCTTACAAATATACTCAGGGATATAAAAGAAGACTTTGGCCGCGGCAGGATTTACCTGCCTCAGGATGAAATGGCCCGGTTTAATATCAGCGAACAACAATTATCGGCCGGAGATGTTGATGAAAAATTCAGGGAATTCCTGCGTTTTCAAATCAAGCGCTGCCGGCAGTTTTACTACGATTCTTCGCAAGGCATCAAATTAATTGATAACCCTCTCTGCAGATTTGTAGTATTATGCATGAAAGAGGTCTATTCCGGGATATTGGAAAAGATTGAAAAAAATAATTATGATGTTTTTACTGTGCGCGCGCAAGTAGGTAAATTGAGAAAGGCCGGCATTATTCTTAAAATATTACTGGAGAGAAAATACCTATGAAGGTGAACCTGGCAAATTCAGCGGGGTTTTGTTTCGGAGTCAGAAGAGCGATTAATATCGCTATGGAGACCGTAAAAACAAATCAGCCGGTCTTTATGCTCGGAGATATTGTGCATAATGAAGAGGTGGTAAAGAAAATCCAGGAATCCGGAATTAAAAAAATCAACCGCCTTTCCTCGGGAAAAGGAAAAACCCTGCTGATCCGCGCACATGGCTGCTCAAAAGAAACTTTGCAAAGGGCAAAAAAACTGGGCTATTCAATTATTGACGCAACATGCCCAATGGTAAAAGAAATACATGCGATTGCCAAAAAGCTGGAAAACAAGGGCTTTAAGATAATCGTAATCGGGGATAAATCCCATGACGAAGTTAAGGGAATTGTCGGCCAGCTTAAAACTAAGGCAACCATTATAGATAACCTGAAGAATATCCCTATTGAGAAATTAAGGTTGTCCGGAAAAGCCGGCGTAGTTGTACAGTCAACCCAAAACCTGGATAAGGTGCAAAAAATAATTGATATTTTAGGCAAAAATATACGCAGGCTGGAATTTCATAATACCATCTGCAAACCGACCAGGGCAAAACAAAATGAAATTAAAGTGATGCCGCTGGAAAATGACTTGATGATTATCATCGGCTCTAAAACAAGCGCCAACACCAAAAGGATTTATGAAATATCAAAATCTTTAAATAAAAGAAGCTATTGGGTAAATTCGAGCCGCGAAATCAAGAAAAACTGGCTGGTTAGAGCTAAAAACATAGGAATAACCGCGGGGGCCTCTACGCCCGAGTCAACAATCCAGGAAGTCCTGCAAAAAATCAAGACGCTTTGCGCTGATTAATTAAATCCGCGACTATACGCGAGCCGGCAATAACCACCGGAAGCCCTCCCCCGGGCTGGGTGCTTGCTCCGACATAATACAAATTTCTTATTTTTGGATCAAAATTAGCCGGCCGGAAAAAAGCGCTCTGGGTCAAATTATGCGCAAGACCGAATGTCGCCCCGTATTTAAGGTTATACCTTGCGATAAAGTCCTGGGGGTAAAAACAATGCTCAACTTCAATCAATTCATCAAGATTGCAACTGCATAAACTATTTATTTTATCAAAAACCAGCTTTCTTATCCTATCCTCATGTTTTGATAAAGCTTCCCTGGAATTCATCAGGTTGGGAACCGGAATTAAGAGGTATAAAATATCTTTTCCCGCGGGCGCTAAAGAAACATCGGTTACCGTGGGCACATGCACATAAAAAGATGGGTCTTCCGGCATCAGATTATCTTTAAAAATCTGATCTAAATTTTTATTTAAATCTTTGCTGAAGAATAAATTATGATGCGCAAGTTTATCCAACTTCTTTTTTAATCCTAAATAAATCAGATAAGTTGAACAGGAATATTTAAATTTAGGGATATTGCGCTTGAGCAAATCCGTCTGGGCATAAGCATAATCAGCATTAACTACCGCATGGTCGGCTTTGATCTGCCGGAACCCCTGTTTAAGCAAGACCTGTCCGCCTGATTCAGAAATACCGTCAATCGGGCAACTATAATTTATTTTTGCGCCAAACTTCTTGGCCAGTTTCTCCAGGGCCAAAGGTATATGGTACATCCCGCCCATAGAATGGGCGATTTTCTGCACATGGTCTGTATAAGTAATCACGCTGTAAAAAGCCGGGGCCTGATACGGAGAAACACCCATAAACATTGCCTCAAATGTAAAGGCATAACAAAGTTTATCGCTCTTAAAATATTTACGGGCAAGCTGCCAATATGATTCTAAAGCCCGGATTTTACCTGCCAGGGCCCAGTAATAAGGATTAGTTAAAGATTTATAGGTTACGCATTTATAAAGCAGAGGTCTGATTAAACCGTATATCCGGGCGGTCTCGCGGATAAATTTATCAAATTGCTTAGCGGCTCCCGGCTCTATCCGCTCAAGCTCCTCTTTTGTGCGCCTGCTATCCTGGTGCACAGTAAGAACCTCTCCGTCGGAATAAATAATCTTATAGCTCGGGTCAATAACACGCAAATCCAGGTAATCTTTAAGCTGCTCCCCGCAGTAAGAAAAAACTTCTTCAAAGAAATCCGGCATCATTACAAATGACGGACCCATATCAAATTTAAACCCGGAATCTTCAAGCAGGCTGTTCCGCCCGCCGCAGGCAGGAAGCTTCTCAAACACCTCTACATCATAACCATCATGCGCCAGGCGGGAAGCCGTTGCTAATCCGCCTACGCCTGCGCCAACGATTACAACTCTCTTAGCCATCTTAAGCCTCCCCTGTCTTTAAAAAACAATGGTTTTATTCTCGTGCTTAATTATGCGATAGTCAATGTAACTTAAAAGCGCATTAACCAGGGCTTTTTTCTCCAGGTTTCTCCCCTTTCTGATAAGCGCCTGACGGTTATCTTTATGCGAGACATATTCTACTTCCTGGGAAATAATCGGCCCCTCATCAAGTTTATCGTTTACAAAATGCGCGGTTGCCCCGATAACCTTGACTCCTTGCTTAAGCGCCTGGCCAAAAGGATCAGCGCCTTTAAAGGCAGGCAAGAAACCATGATGGATGTTAATTATATCTTTATTGTATTTTCTTAAGAATTCCGGAGAAAGCACCAGCATATACCGGGCTAAAACCAGAAAATCAGTATCATCAAGCGCGTATGACAATAACTCTGCCTCGTGCCTATTTTCCTTATTGGCGCAAACATAATGGAACGGAATATTGTGCTGGCTTAGCAGTTTGCGGTGCTTTTCGCTATTACTTAAAACAAAGGGTATTTTAACATTAAGTTCCCCTGACATACAAAGATAGAGCAAATCTATCAGACAGTGATCGTCTTCCGATAAAAATATCCCCATGCGCAATGTCTCTGACTTATCAATAATTTCCCACTGCGCGGAGAACTCTTTGCCTATAGCTGAAAATTCTTCCGCTAAAGAGTCCTTATTGTACTGCTCCTTGCTTAGGATAAACTCAACACGCATAAAGAAATACCCGCCCTCAGGGTCAGTGCTATACTGGTCAGCAGCAACAATATTGCCTCCGTGCTTAAAGATAAAATCAGAAATCCTTGCGACAATACCCTTCTGGTCCAGGCATTGAAATAAAAGTATAAATTTACACATATACCCCTCCATGTTTCAATTATTATATCTCAATATTAATTACTTTGGTAAATATTGCTGAAGATATCTTCTACCAGTTTCTTGGCTATGATTTCATATGCCTTGCCATTCGGGTGACAATCGTATGGCGATATAATACAATTTTTCTTATAATATGCTTGCACGTCAGAATGATAGAATATATTATTATAGTCTAGACATTTTACCCCGGCTTTTTCAAGGAGCGGAATCATTAACTTCGCGTATCTAGATTTAGGATAAAAAACAACGTAGAAATCGCTATTTTCATATTGTTTTTTAAACACCACGCGAGCTTCCCCTAATATTTTACACACCAGCTCGATATCTTTCTTTGTAACGCAAAGAGGGAGATCTAAATTTAAATTTTTAACAACTGGATTATTGCTTAATTTCTTATATAAAGAATAAGCCTTTGGACGTCCTGAAGAAAAACTGCCGTTCCTCACCAATTGCCCATCGGCTGCAATAAAGTAATAAGGCATATTCGCTCCCCATTCTGAAACACAACGCATTGAGCCGATTGCGCGTCTGACATGTTCATCAATAAAAGTATATACCAAAACTCCCGTGCTCTCTTTTATTTCATTTCTTAACGAGCCATCCTGAAGTTTTGCCAACATCTCTTGTGGCCCATAACCACAAAATCCATAATTGTATGGTTTATGGAAAATAGCATATTCCCCGGTAAAAAAAGGTAATGTTTCATTACTCT
Source organism: uncultured Planctomycetales bacterium (assembly GCA_964593005.1). Classification (GTDB taxonomy): domain Bacteria; phylum Omnitrophota; class Gorgyraeia; order Gygaellales; family Profunditerraquicolaceae; genus UBA6249. The sequence goes on along the minus strand of CAZQGT010000005.1, from coordinate 32,291 downwards.
TTACTCCTTCGCCAAATGTAAAAGAACATCCAAAAAAAAGTATAAATTTGTTTCTATCTGAACGACCTCCTACCGGAGTTATCCTGCGGCTATATTCATCGATTGAATAAGTTACACAGTAAATAGTTTCACCTTTAAACTTTAGTATTGATGAAACTTTTGTATTTGGTTTTGGCTTATAACCAAGAAGCTTATCATAATAAAAGAAACCTTCAGTATAACCACCCTGTCTATAGCAATCATTGCGGTTGCGATTGATGCAAAAAATAATAGCGATTAAAGATATCGCTATTATGAAAAAAACTATCCCCACCCTACCCCGGTTGCTTATCATGTATAAGCCATGCCTTATAATTTCTCAAATAAAACCTTCTACGATGCATTTCATCGCAGAAGGTAAGAAATTAGTAATTCATTTGCATCTGTATTTATGTCAAGTTAAACGTGAGTTAGTTCAATAATCTTTTTCTCGATTAAAATTTTGTGTTTTTGTTCTTCGGTAATTAAAAATGAAAGGAGCTCTGTCAATCCGGGGTGCTGCGACAACATCTCCTGATATGTCTCTATCGCATCCGCTTCTTTTGACAGGGCAATTTTTAAGACTTCAATATCAATCATGACATACCTCCTTTACCTGCAAGGGTACACTGGCCACTTCCTTTTAAGGCCGGGTGTCAAAATAAGGTGTAGATAAACGGCGACACCGCGCTGCTCTGGGTAAAGAATATCAGTGCCCCCAGCAGCAACAACATTACAACTATCGGCGTAAGCCACCATTTTTTTCTCACCCTCAAGAAATCCCAAAGCTCTTTTAAAATACCTAATTTGCCCATCTGCTTAAAATCTCCTTTCATAATCTAAATGACTGCATTCTGTTTTTTCTTTCTTCTTCCAATATGTAGCTGAATTACCCTTTCTTTCCAGAAGGTCAATTTTAAATAAGCGCATCAATAAACCTAACGGTGTAAAAACCAGGCCAAACAAAACAAGTAAAATAACCCTCGTATTAACCCATCCTAAAACAGCGGCAAAACGCATCCAGGTTATATACACCGGCTTTAACAAAATAACCGGGGCTAACCTCATTATAACGAATAAAAGCGAAATTGCCAGGCTGTATGCGGCAAGATTGTGCCTCTGGCGGAATAAAAATAACCCCGAGATTAACAAAAACGCTATCGCCAGAGTCAACCCGAATTTCCTTAACGCTGTTCTATCAAGTTTTAGTTTTTCCATTTTAGTCCAGGGCAAAACTCTTCTGCCAATTAGCGTCCTTTTTATAATAAGGCTGTTCTTTTTTATTCAACAGGAATTCCCCCAATACAAGATAATCCATCTCTGTGCGCATAAAACATTTGTAGGCATCCAGCGGGCTTAAAACTAAAGGCTCCCCCCTTACATTGAAAGATGTATTAATAATAACCGGGCATCCTGTTTTTTGAGAAAAGGCCCGGATCATATCATAGTATAGAGGATTATCGCTCCTCCTTACTGTCTGCACCCGGGCAGAATTATCCACATGGGTCACTGCCGGGATTAAAGAACGCGCTATTTTCAATTTCTCAAGCCCGTTAAAGCCGTCAGGGAATTTAAGCCTTTTATCAGGTTTTACTGCTGCTGTTAAAAGCATATACGGGCTTTCTCTATCTATATCAAACCATCGCGAGGCTTCCTCTTCTAAAACCGAGGGTGCAAACGGCCGGAAAGACTCGCGGTATTTAATCTTAAGATTCATCTTAGACTGCATATCCGGATTACGCGCGTCGCCAATAATACTCCTTGAGCCTAAAGAACGCGGCCCAAACTCCATCCTGCCCTGGAACCAGCCGATAACCATGCCGGAGATGATCAAATCCGAGACTTCTTTAACAATCTCATTATAATTTAATTTCCGGTAAGGAATATTTTCTTTTTTTAAAAAACATTCAATATAATCATCGCTATAAGACGGCCCTAATAATGAAGCCTTCTGCGAATCATTTGTTTCGCTTAGAATACGTTTATTGCCTAAATATTTATGCCAGGCCAAAAGTGCTGCGCCTAAAGCTCCGCCGGCATCGCCGCTTGCCGGCTGTATCCAGACATTCTTAAACGAGCCTTCGCGTAGAATCCTGCCGTTGCCTACGCAATTTAATGCCACCCCTCCGGCAAGGCAAAGATTATCCTGGCCGGTAAGTTTATGCACATGTATAGCCATCTTAAGCATAATTTCTTCCGCCACAGACTGGATAGAAGCAGCTATATCCATATATTTTTGAGTTAATTCTGCCTCGGGTTTTCTGGGGAGAGCGCCAAAAAGGCGGTTAAAACGCCGGTTTGTCATACGCAGGCTGTTGCAAAAACCGAAATATTTCATATTCATCTTAAAAGAACCGTCGTCTTTTAAATCAACTAATTCTTTAAGAATAATATCCCTGTATACGGGTTTACCGTAAGGAGCCAACCCCATAAGCTTGTATTCTCCGGAATTTACTTTAAAACCTGAGAAATAGGTAAAGGCGGAATAGAGCAAGCCCAGGGAATTGGGGAACCGGAGATATTCCTGTATATCTAAATCATTATCTATCCCCACTCCAAAACTTGCTGTTTCCCATTCTCCGACACCATCAATAGTTAAAAAAGCGGCTTTCTGAAAAGGGGAGGGATAAAAAGCGCTTGCGGCATGCGATTCGTGATGCTGGGCAAAAATTATTTTTCCGTCAAAAGCTAAATCTTTTCTGATTATCTCGCTGACCCAGAGTTTTTGCTTAAGCCAGGCAGGCATTGCTTCTAAAAACTGGATTAAACCTGCCGGCGCATAAGCAAGCGCAGTCTCTAAAATACGCTCAAATTTGACAAAAGGTTTATCATAAAATGCAACAACACTCAAATCCCTGGCTTGGATGCCAGCTTCAGAGAGACAATAATCAATGGCATTTATCGGAAATCCGGGGTCATGCTTTTTACGCGTAAACCTCTCTTCTTGAGCGGCAGCTATAATTTCACCGTTGCGCACCAGGGCAGCCGCGCTATCATGGTAGAAACATGAAACTCCTAATATATTTACCTGTTTATTCTCAAACATACAACAACCCTTTGGCTAAAATAAGAAATTAATTTACATCTACCCACCCTTCCCCGACAATCCTATTGCCCATTTTATTCCAATGGCTGTCATTAACCACCCGCAGGCAAATGTTTTCTTTTTCCGCATTGACAAACTCCTGAATCAGCGGGATATAAATAAAATTATTCAACTTAGCCAGTTTTTCTACTAAGTGATTTTTGAAATTGGAAAAAGACACGCTAAATAAATACACAGGAATACCCTGCGACCTTTTTCTAATCATAGACATAATCCTACTCGTAACTTCAAAAGCCTCCTCCCTAAGCAGCCGGATTCTTTCTTTTTCTTTCTCCGGAGCGGCCATCAGCTTTGCCTGTTTTTGCTTATTAAATGCCTGCCGGTTACGCCTGACTTTCCAGCGCATAAACCTATCGTAAATTTGTAATATTCTATCAGCTATGGATGAATACCCCCTAAAGGTACAAAACGGGACTGGCTGGCGATAAATAATTTTACCATCTTTGCCAATGTATATTTCCCTGTTTAAATTTATCTCTTGGTTTTTCTCCAGATGCGGGATAACCGATAGGAATAACATTCAAAGGAATGACTTTCTCCGGGATATTGAGCTGTTTACGAACAACATCCATCCTTTCTTTTTCCGGATAGACCCCGGTCCATACAGCACCAAGCCCCAGAGCCTCAACTGCCAACAATATATTCTCTGAAGCGCAACAGCTATCAATGACAGCAAGCTCGAGTTTTTCCTGAAACGCCTTTTCCGGAATTGCACAAACAACTATTGCGGCGCCTGCTCTATCCAGCATCTTAGCGTAAGGAAGCGCCTCACTGAGGGAATCAAGAGCCGGACGTTCCGTAATTATCACAAACGACCATGGCTGCATATTAACTGCCGTAGGAGCAGCCATACCTGCTTTAACAATGGTAATCAGGTCCTCCCGGCTAACCGTCTTACCGGTAAAATTGCGCACACTTTTACGGTTATGAATTACAGTTAAAGTATCGAGAAGAATCCCATCGGCCCAGGCTGAATTAATAACACAGAAAAACGCCACGGCCGCCAAAATTATTCCAGATACCTTGTTTTTCATATTAACCTCCCTGAATTAATACACCCATCATTTAAGCTTAATGGTCAAACTACCATCTTCAGCATCTTTCTTGATCAAGCCGCTGAGTTTATTGTTAATAAAAAATGAAACACGTATTTGCGGGTCTTTGATTTCCCTTACCAGCTCAAAATTATCTGCAATCCTGCTAAACTCCTCTTCTTCAATATGTACCTGATGCCTGAAATCATAAACGCTCCCAAACTGCCTAAACTTCTCCAGGATAGTAGAAGAAAGCGCCGGATAAAAACGGTTACCGCTTATTATCAAGTCCGCTCCCTTTAACCTGAGTGAAAGGGTTTCGGCGCTATCAGGCAACTCTAAATTGAATACCAAATCGGAAAAATCATAAATGTAAACCCTGTTTTTCTTAATCACATTATACAGGGATAACTTATCTTTAACCGTCAACAATAAAGGATAATGGTTTATAAATATTACCGAGGCTTTTTTCTTTTTCGCGATTATTTTCTCTATCAACGCCTGCGCGGTCGCAAAACACTCTTCTCCTGTGGCCCGGGGTGAACACAAATAAAGCTTGCCAATAAAAGATACCGGCTTAGTCGGCCTTAATAACGGCAGTTGTTTATTGTAATAATTAATTAACGCGTAATTAACCAGATTCAGTGTTATAAACGACGCGCAGATAATGACACCTAAAGCAACCGGGACGGCTCGAATAAGACGGTATATCCCATAGGAAGATATTAAGGCAAAAGCCGGGATGTACTCCAGAGTATAATACGATGCGTGGATGCCGGAGTAATAATAATATGCAGAATGGAATAAATAAGGGAAAATAATCCAAGAAGATATAATTGCCTTATGCCGAAATTTACCTTTCAGAAAGAAGATTACCCCCAATATGAAAAAAATAAATCCAAGCTCGCCTATCTGTATAAAATACAGGTCTTTTAAATAAATGAACGCAGTATCCGTTAGGGGAACGTGCGGGCTTACCCTTAAATTACCAGTCACCCCGCACACTTCCGATAGATAATATTTTACTCTGTGGATAAAATTAAATGCGCCGATTGACACGGTAGAAAAAACAATGCTTAAAATACTAAAGATACAGAAATTACGGTAAATTCTACTGACGGAAGACAGATCCCTTCTATTAACTTTGAATGATTCTATTAAATACAATGCGGCCGGAAAAAACAAATAAACCAGGCCTTTCTCTATTTTTATTCTAGACAGCATAATAACCGCAATAGTAAGCAGAATCACCTTGCGCGTATTTTTAAAATGTCCGGAAGACAAAAGGCAGTAAATGGCAAAAGATACTATCGCCGTGGAAGCTAAGGGAGTAAAATATATCCGCGTAAAACCGAATATTGCCGGATACATCAACAACATAAAAACAGCCAGCGCCCCAAGGTACCTATCCTGGACAATGCTCCCTATTTTATATACCGAAAAAACCAAAAGCAGAAGAAAAATAAAATTGGTATAAATAGCTGACTGGGCGGATACTCCAAATACCAGATACACTGGAAGACTGATTAGTTCATATATACCCCTATCCTCTGGTTTTGGGCTGAAAGGGTTGTTGATTTCTTTCCACCATGAATCCGGATGAGATTGAATACTATAATAACGCAATATTGAAGCCTGCATCCTTGTCTCAAGGCAGTTAATCTGATTGCCTTGCTTAACAGCAATCAGATTATGAATAATATAGACTGCCGTAAACAAGACCAGGATAATAGTCAAATAGCTTTTTGTTTTATCTTTCGGCATTTCAACCCGCCTGAGTATCTATGCGCCCGCTATTACCACGTATATCCGCAGGCTTTTAAAACCTCAACAAACATTTCCGCTTCTAAAAGCATACCACATTAAACGAATCAAGTCTCGAATAGAAAAAATACGCAGCAATCTCAATATCTTGATCGGATTATTAAAAAATACCCTCCTGTAAGCTTCCGCGGTCAACCCCGCATCGGCCTTACCGCTGGCGCAGAAAAAACCACAATCACTATCCGGCCAAATTCCGCTATTTCGATAAACCTGTTCATATAATTCCGTACCCGGTAGGGGAACACAGTTGGTAAAATGCACCATATCCGCGTCAATGGACGCGGCAAAACTGACCGTGTTCTTAAACATTTTCCTGTCCTCCCAGGGAAAACCTACTATAAAAAAAGCCCATGTCCTTATCCCCGCATCCCTACACCATGACAAACATTGCCTCACTTTATCCAAATCAAACCCCTTTTTGATCCTATCAAGAGTTTCGCCATTGCCGCTTTCAGGAGCAAGGGCTACCATCCAAAAACCGGCGCGCTTCATCTTTTCGATCAGTTTACGATCCAAGCTATCCGCCCTTACGCCGTTGGTAAGCTGCAGTTTAACATTTATGCCTTTTTCACGGATCAATTCGCAAATTTCTTCCGCCCTGCGTACATCCAGAGTAAAGTTATCATCATAGATTGCGATTTCTTTAACTCCAAGCCTGTTTACCTGCCAATCTATTTCCGCAACCACGTTTTCCGCCGAACGCGCACGAAACTTATCCCCCATGGTTTTACAGCAAAAAGTACATTTAAACGGGCAACCGCGCGAAGAAATGAGCACGGAAACCGGATGTGACCTTTTAACCGGAGTATAATACCTAAGCAGATCGATCTTATCCAAAGCCGGGAAAGGAAGTTTATCCAAATTACTGATAAACTCATATCGGCCGTTAAAATGCCAATCTCCCCCAGACACCCTGTAATAATAACCCTTATTACTTTGGCTTTCCGGATAGCGCATATATTTATCAAGACTCTCTTCTGATTCGGATATAAAAATCGCCTTTAGCGGAAGGTCAAAAAATACAGCGGGGCATGTGCTGGGCAGCGGCCCGCCGGCGATAATTTCCGAACGCGGATACCTGGTATTGATTTTCCTGATCAAATCCATGCTGTTTTCAATATTTGCAATGTTTATGCTAAAGCCGGTTATCCGGTATCCCTGAGATTGCTCGATAGAGAAACCCGAAACATTACAATCAATTACATCCACCGAATATCCGCGACTTTCCAGGTAAGATGACAAATACAGAATCCCGGCAGGAGGAAGGGTATTAATATAATTTTTTTTATTCCTGGGGCTGGCAAAAACCAGCAGTAAATCCTTCATTTCAATATCTCAAGTACATAGTTTCGTTAAATGGGCGCCTGCCCGTAAATAACAAATGCCCTGTCTAAAAGACCTTATCCTGCCTAAGTTACGCAAGATATAAGCCGGGTTGAATATGATACTGCGGTAAGCAGATTTCTCCATCTTAACAAGCTCATCCCGGCTTAAATACAAAGTTCCGGTCAAGGGGACGCCATAATTACCTCCTGAATAATCTTTCCCCGGACTTAAAACACCCGCTTTTACCGAAATATCAAACAACTCTGTGCCCGGGAAAGGTACGGCAAAAGAAAAATTAATCACATCACCTTCCAGTTGTCGGGCAAAACTTATCGTTTCCTTAATATGCCAGGAATCTTCCCAGGGAAAACCGATCACGAAAAAGAGATAAACCTGCATGCCGCTGCTGCGGCACAGTCTGACTGCCCGGACTGACTGTTCTTTTGTAATCCCTTTCTTTATTTTCTTCAGAGTCTCTTCACTGCCGCTTTCAATACCCAACCCCACGGCAAAACACCCGGCCCCCTTCATTACGGAGACTACCTCCGCATCTAAAGAGTCCACCCTGCTGTTTGTAGCCCAACGCAAAGGCAAGCGGCTGTTTTTTATCTTCTCGCAAACCTCTAATACCCACGACCTATTTACGCTAAAATTATCCGCGCGAAACCAAAAATCTGTAATTCCGTGTTTACACACGCATTCTTCTAATTCCATTATTACAGAATCCGGGCTACGCATCCTAACCCTTCTGTTATTAACTAGAGGAGCCAAACAAAATATACAATTACGCGGACACCCCTTGGACAACAACACCATCCCCATTTTCCTGTTGTTATCCGGCATGCGATAAAGGTTATTATCGGTAAGATGCCTGGAAGGAAAAGGCAGGAGGTCAAGATCCACAAGAGCCACCCTGTCAGGATTCACCCTTATCCCCTCATTTGAACGGTAAGACAACCCCTGGATATCCTCTACCGGCCTTGCGCGCACAAGTTCTTCCAGAGTTAATTCCGCTTCTTCCCTTAATACCGCGTCTATCTCCGGGCAATCCACAAAGGCTTGCCTTCCGCAGTCCGGCAGAAAACCTTTTAAAACACATATCGCATCGGTGTTAGCCTTCTTCGCCATCTTAAAAGCCAAACAATCCAAATGAATAGTATGCACGGTAACACTTGCTAAAAACAGATCCGGCTTTATCTCCTTAAGATCATGCGCAAGCCCGCTCCAGCCTTTCCCGATAGCAGGATAATCGCGAATACAAACCTTTATTCCGTTGCGTTCCAGTATTGCAGCCAGGTACATAAGATCAAGCGGGGGACGCATAATACTAACACTCTCTGATTCCACGGGAGCCTGGCAACGCTCAAAACGGTCATATACGCCGGTAGGAGGATAAACCAATAAAGCTGAACTGATTTTTCTCATCAATCGAAGCCTTGATAAAAGTTAAGCCAGAAAAGATACCAGACAGATATTTTCTTCCTCCAGAAACCTGTTCAAGTCCCCGGAACACAACGTTTCATATTCCCTGGAATAACCGCCATCCATTCCCCGGCATGAAACATCCAAATCGACATCTATAGACACAGGATGACAGATTAATTCATATAAACCGTCTTTGAACGCCCGCGCAAATATTCTTATTTTTTCCTGGTCAAGGATCCCTGAATAAAGTTTACCAGAAGTACCTCTGCTTGTGTTTAACCCGCAGGCAATAATTTTTTTACGCGCAGGAATACAGAAAAATATATTCATACCAAACTGCAATATGATATTTATCAGGGGGGCTGAAAACCAATAACCGCCTAAACAGACATACGGGCAACGAATAAAAGATACATTATATTTCCGGCTCAAACGGATTACGATATCCAGTATAGAAGGCAGCAGATGCAGGTGCTCATGGCTATTCACATGTGTTAAATTCAACCCGGAATCAAGGACTTTCCGAAATTGGGCTTCCATTTCATTTTCCAGCTCATGCATATCTATCCGTGCCGTCAGGTATGCACAAAGAAAAGACCGCCAGTTTTTCCTGAAATTTCCGTTTTCTTCCACCAGGCTTCTTACCCGGACGCCTGGAAGCAAAGGACGGACACCTCCCACGAAAGTAATATGCAATCCGACCCCAGTATAATTCCGCTGCTTCATCAGCTTCACAGCTTCATTAAAAGCAGCCCCGTTGGCAGATATGGAAACAGCAGAAACCCCACCCCTGTCAATGCAATTGATTATTCCGCGGTTAATACTGGAAGAAAAACCTAAGTCATCCGCTGTTACGACCAGTTTCTTAATATGCGTACTCCTTCGTTTAAATCAGCAAACCTTAACCCGGCCAGATCCTTTGCCCTACGCAGCATCCACGCAGGGTTCAGATAAAACTTTTTATATATCATGTTTCTTACACGCTCCAATTCTCCTCCCGCCCAGCCTCCGGACAAATACCGGCCTGCTGAATGGTCCCATCCGCCCAATTCGTCACGGCACAGGTTGTTAATTAAAGATTCATCCCTCAATCGCGTGCCAAAATCCGGAACGGCAAAACTTATTGAGATAAAATCACAGCCCAGCCCTTTTATGAAATCAGCCGTATTCCTTAAAGAATCCTTGTCTTCCCCCGGCAAACCCAGTATGAAATACAACAACGTATATATACCATTTCTCCTACAGTTAACTACTGCTTCTTTTATCTTGCTGGTAGAAATACCTTTATCATATTTATCCAAAAGGCGCTGGTCACCGCTTTCGGCTCCTAGCATTACCATCCGGCATCCGGAACGTTTAAGTGACCTTAGCGTATCAGAATTAAGCAGCGGCTCCGGACGAGAATTACATATCCAGCTGAACGCCCCCCGGTGCTCGGCATACATCCTGGAACAAAACTCTTTTAGCCTGCCAGCCCCGACGGTAAAGTTACAGTCTGCAAAAAATATATTTCCTCCTCCATAATTCCGGTGTAAATATGACAATTCCTCCATCAAATTATCAAGGTCTCTTGGACGGTATTCAATTTTGGAGGCAACACAAAATGAGCAAAGGTGCGGACAACCTAAAGATGAAATAGTGGTTATAAAACGGCGCCCCTTGAACACAAAAAATGGCAACTTATAATGCCTGCAGCCAAATAAGCTATGCAAAGGAACAGGAATACTAAAAGACTTCCCCGAATTTTCATGCCGGCAGAAAATTATTTCTTTATGCCTGCGGTAAATCATATTCTTTATCTCCGAATGCCCGCCTGAAAGAAAGAATAAAATATCGGAGTTGGTAAAATCCAGCAAAACCCCATCGATAAAAGGAGATTCTTCCATTATCCGAGTACCGATAAAATGAAACAGTGAACTACTGCCGATTAATTTGATCCCGGGCCGGCCCTCTTTAATCCTCCGGAGGAATTCCAGGTCTGCGGATAAATTCAGCGAGCCGGTAGTAAAAACCACTGCCTCATAGTTACCCCCCCAAACTACATCCAGGCTCTTGTTAAAATCAAGGTTAAGCGCGTAAGGGTCCAGGTATTCCACTTTATAGCTACTTCCAATTATACCGCTTAAAGTAACCAAATCCTGGGGCGGCCAACAATACTTTGTCTTCGGGGAAAAACTGCAATAATAATCCCGCACACACATCTTATCCGAAGGAGGATTCAATAATAATATCTTCTTCATCTTGTTTGATTGCGGCAAATAAATAAAATATGCGGGTAGGCATACCCTCTATCTACCCTAACTGTCTCAACCTCAAAATCGAAGCTACGTAAGATTTCCTCTAGCTCGCTTTCTCCTAACAAGTTAACCATTTTCCTGTTTAACAAGAGTGGCTGGGCTAAAAACTCTTCCTGAAACCGACACCAGATAAACTTCCAAAACGGATGAGTATTCATCTCTTTAACAATAAGCACACCTCCCGCAGCCAAAGAATCCCGGCACTTACCTATCACTTTTACTTTATCTTCAAAAGTCAGCTGGTATAAAACATCCACCAACAATATACAAGCATGCATTCCAGAATAATCGCAATTAACTATATCTCCTGTCCGAAAAAAACAATTCTTTATGTCAGTCTTTCGCGCCTCTTCTCCTGCTATCCTAACCCTATCCTCCCGACAGTCTATCCCGGTCAATGCCCGTTTAGGAGAAGAAGAACAAAGTAACAGCAATAATACCCCAAAACCACAACCTAAATCAAGAATCCTTCCTTCCGCGGGAACAACGCTATCGATCTTTTTAAAAGGACAGGTCATTCTACGCAAATAAGCATATAAATAGTATCCCGGATTAGTTTTTAACGGCATTCTTTTGAGGTTATAAAAAGCAACATCTCACAAAAAATCTTTCTTATATTCCCAAGGTTATCCAGTTTTGACCTGCCTTTAGTGCGGGGTAAATAACGAACGGGGAATTCAACGATGTTGTACCCTGCGCGCCTGGCCTTGGCAAACAATTCGGCGTTTATGAATGAACCTTCAGATTTAAACCCAAGCTTAACAAGTTTATCCTTCCTGAACAATTTAAAAGAAAAGTTAATATCGCGCAGTTTCACCCGGAATAGGATATTTATGATCCGGTTATAAACAAATGAATACACCAGCCTCTTCATCCTACATCGGCCATATGTTATTTTATATGCTGTAACGATGTCCGCCCCCTTCTCCTGCATTAAGGCGATAGCCACTCTAAGCTTATCCATCTTGCAGGGAAGGTCGGCGTCAGTATATAGAATGGTGCCGTAGGAAGCTCGTTGGAAACCTTCACGCAAGGCATTACCCAGACCCGCCTTACCGTGATTATGCGTTATTCTTATCCGACCGTTAGCAGCGGCCAGCCTTTCAAGCACCGCTACTGTTCCATCTGAACTATGGTCATTTACAACAACAACTTCATGCCTAAACGACAACGAATGAAGCACCCGCAAAGCCTCAATAACTGCTTCTTCCGCACACAGCTCTTCATTGCGCATCGGTATAACTATAGACAAACCATCAATATCCAACATTCGCCAATCTTTTTTATGGATATCTAAATCCATAAGCATATTTTAATTCCATTATTAGTTACTCCATTAAAAAACGGTGCCCGCAATAAAAATGATAAGAAGACAATCAAGACTCTAAATATTCCTCGCCTGTGTTTACCTCCCAAACATCATACGAAGCTTTTTTTAATAGATTACGCGCAGCATATATACCCGTGAGTATCGCATGATCGGAATTATCATAATGAAAGAGCCCGGACCGGCCAATAGTCTGAAGATTGGAGAACTTATTCAGATAATCACGTATAATATTAACGTTATCCTTATAATCAAGCGAATAAACCGGATAAGCGTTTGGGCAGCGCAGTACAAACCCGCTGATCAGGTAACGGCGGGAGGTTATGCCTATCTTCTCCAATTCGCTTAAAGCATAATCAATTAAATCTACGTCATTCATATTCCAGAGGCTGTCATTTTCATCGCAAAAATACTCAAGGCCCAGGGATGTCTTCTTCTGGTCTGCCACCATCGCGGCGCTCCAGTTCTTATAATTCTGGATGCGCCCCAATCTTACTTCCGGGGAATGCACATAAAGCCATTGGTCCGGAAAAATATTTTCCTTTTCCAGAATAATATTTACAACCAGAAAACTCCGGAAACACAGATTCCGGCTAGCCGCAAGCACATTTTCAGGAGGCAATGGCTCTAAAGCCTGCACCAGCAAAGGTAGGGGCATACTGGAAAACAAGTATTCTACCGGCATTTCAGTTTCAACCTTAGCCTGGCAATCACGTCTAATCAAAGCGCTAATTCTATAATTATCATGGCGGATGCGCGTAACGTTTTCCCTGAATATGAATTGCGCCCCATCCAATGCTGCTAAATCTTTTAAACGCTGATAAAATTCTCCGACTCCGGATTTCGGATAAAGAAATCTGTCACTTAATGTCTTCGGGGTGTTTTTTCTGGAACCGAAAATTGCTTTTTGTATGGCTACCCTTAAAGAAAGCCCTCTTATTCTCTGCTTTGCCCAGTCGGCAGAGATATCTTTAGGGGCAACCGCCCATATTTTCTCAGTATATGTCTTAAAAAATATCTCAAAGAGCCTCCTGCCGAAACGGTTAACAACCCATCCCTCAAAAGTACTATCATCCTCTACCCTTAGGACATTGGCCCGGCAATAACTGGCAAAACAAATAGCGCTCTCAAGCGGCCCCAGGTTCCACACAGTATTAAACAAAGACAATGGATAATTAAAATACCTTTTTCTATAGCGAATCCTTGAAAGCCTTTCAACAGCAAGGAAATCCTCCCCAATCACTTCATGCCAAAGCTGGTTAATCTCTTTTGACTTAGACAAAAAACGGTGGCCGCCTATATCAAAGAGGTAGCCGTGAAAATTCACCGTACGGCAAAGCCCTCCGGCGACATCTTGCTTATCTATCACAAAACAGGACTGCCCGGCTTTGACCAATTCATAGGCACAGCCTAGTCCCGCCGGACCTGCTCCAATAATCGCAACATTGTTTAAAGCCATACACTTATCCTCTTGGCAAACAGCTGCCTGGTGATTAAATAGCTGAACAGGCCGCAAATAATTCCGGATAGCATAATTAGGTTATCTAAAAATGTTATAAAAACTGCGCTGGCTGCAAAAATAAAACCTTTTTCTTGAGCGATAAATTTAAAGAACCTCAAGTTTAAAAAAAACCATGCCAAAACCATGAACAAACCAGTATAGAGATAAGAATTGGCAAGCATTCCCGCAGAAAGCAAAATAAATATAACAGGAGCTAAAACTACGCTGACAAGCTGGCCCCTGGAGGCATGCGCAAAACCTGTTTTATTCCGGCCGAGCTGTTTCCAGCCGTTAGATTTAAGAAATATTCCGGCCCAATCAAAGGGAACTAAAAAATCATTGCCGATAAATGAACCTAGGTTATATTTCTTAAGATGCACGACTTCCAGTTCTTTTAAAAAAGATATTTTTATACCATTTGATACAAGCTGCTGGCCTAAAGCTGTATCATCTGCTATCCTGACATAAGAGGCGTAATCCTGCCAGGCCGTGCGCCTGAGTGCGTATATTGAACCGTATAAAAAGGTTACTTCCCGGGGTAACCTTTTAAAAATATAATGCATATAAAGATTTTTATACTGGCTAAAGAAACCGGGGCAATGATTATCTTTTGCGAGGCAACCTGTTAAAGCCCCGATATCCGGGTTTTCAGAAAAATAATCATCTATTAATGCCAGGGTATCCGGCCTAATCAGAACGTCGGAATCTATATTAACTATTATTTCGCCTTTTGAATCCGCGACTCCCCGGCTGCGCGCCTGAAATCTTTCTGTTTTATCCTGCAGACTGATAAGAATGTCGGCATATGACTTGGCTATTGAAAGTGTCTTATCGGTGCTTGCGCAATCTACAACAATAAGCTCATAGTCTTTATGCACGGAGGCCCTTATCCCCTTTAAGCATTTTTCAATAACAGCCTCCCGGTTATATACGGGAACTATTACAGACATAAAAGACATATATCAATGCTCCTAAAATTTATGCGCCTTATAAAGTTCTACTATTTCTCCGGCTGGGCCAAAAGCCAGTTGCTGCCCTTTATTTAAAAGCAGGGCTTTATCGCAAAACCTGCCTATCGCTTCAATATCGTGCGAAGCCATAATAATTGTCTTGTCGCTTTTCCTGTAACCTTCAAGGACCTGGGAACATTTCTTAACAAAAGAAGTGTCTCCGGCCCCGAGTATCTCGTCTAAAATCAAAATCTCAGAATCTGCTTCTTTGGCGATAGAAAAGGCTAAACGGCTCTGCATTCCGGTTGAAAAATCCCTCAAGGGGCAATAAATAAAATCCCCTAATTCCGAAAAACTCATTATTGAATCTAATTTCTTCCTGATTTCTTCTTTACCAAGCCCCATGATCGCGCCGAAAATATAAGTATTCTCCAGGGCGCTTAAATCTCTCTGCATCCCTATCCCCAAGCTAAGAAAACCGGTTGCCCGGCCAAAAACATTAGCACTGCCGCTGGTTTGCCGGTAAATATCCAGCATGATCCGGATAAGGGTCGTCTTTCCGGAACCATTATCCCCTATAAGCCCGATTTTCTCGCCTTTCTTCACCGCAAAATTTATATTTTTTAAGGCCCAGATTTCTTTACAGGGAAACGAACGGGTAACAAACCTCTTAAAAACCCTGAAAAATGTCTGCGGCTCAGTAGCCAGGATAAAACGCTTGGAAAGATTATCAACTTCAATAATATTCCGCACTTAAACCTTCTCCGCTATTTTGTGTTCGTAATATTTAAAAAACTTATACCCGGCAATCAGCATCAACAGGCTAAACGCAAATACTAAACTTAAGCTTAGAATTGAAGGCAGGCGATGATAAAGCAAGATATCCCTCAAGAATATTATAATCTGGCTCATTGGGTTTAAGGCAACCGCCATTCTAAATCTTAATGAAATATCCGAAACGCTGTAAAATATGGGGACGACGAAGAAGCCCATTCTGGTAAGCACATTCCATATATGCCGCATATCCTGGGCATATACGCATATACAGGATAAGAACAAAGAAAGACCGGTAATAAATAAAATCTCCGCTATTAAAATAACCGGCAAAAGTAGGGCGTATTTTGAAAAACCAAGCCCGGATACGGCAATTAATATAAAAACAGCGAGCAATTCAAAAATATGCTGGATAATAAACGTCCCCACAGAGCTTAAGACCAGTATCTCCCTGGGGAACGAAACATTCCTGACCATATCCGGAGAATTGACTATGGAAGTAAGCCCGGAGCTGGTAGCCATAACGAAGAAATTCCAGGTAACAGTCCCGATTAATATATACAAGAAATAATTGCTTGATAAACCTGCGGACATCCGGCTTCTGAACAAAAAGAATAATATAGCGGCCATTATTAATGGATTCAGGAAGCTCCACAAAAATCCCAGTATTGAACGCTGGCCTTTTATTTTAAACCAGGCAATACTGAGCTCTTTCACCAAATTAATGTATCTTGACCCGAATAGCTTCATGATTTACTGTTTAATAAGAACTTTAAAATCGTCTCTGCGTTCTTTTTTCTATCGCAGCCGACAACGAAGAGGTAAGTTTGCGCCCTGGATACGATTTTAAAAGAGTTCTTTAAGCGCGAGAGGATAACCCCGCTTTCTTTAAAAAGCCCTGAAAGCCCCTGTTGCAGCAGGAACTCAAGCCCCTGGTACAACCCTACCCCGATTACGGAATTCTTAATAAGTTCCTTAAGCGCCTTATATTTTGATAAGGGGAGGATTTCAGAATGCGGCCCCAGGCATCTTAGCCCGCAAATAATAAATTGGGGAGTAAGCGCGTTCCGGGAAATCCTTCCCTTAAGATACTCCAAGCTTATTATATACTTTTTGCCAAATTCCATTCTTTCAATTAAATGAAGGCAATCTTCAGGTATGCCCTCAGGTTTATCCGGATAAGACACGCCTATTCTTAAAGGAAACGGGAGTATCTTACCGGAGCTATTAACAAGCGGAGAATCTTCTGAAACCAGTTTTAACTCTTTATTCTTCATTAGCTCAAGCAATAAAGTAGTCTTTCCCCCTCCGCTAGGCAAAAGGACCAGCGCGGCCCTGGCCTTAGCTTCAATACCCAAAGCATGTATCCTATGCATCCCCCTTGAATCAAGGTTTTGCCCAACCAACGAAAGTATCGAAAGAAAAACTATTTCATGCCTAAGCTGAGGATCGGAAGAATAAATTTTATAAGTATTTGCCCTGCAATCAATGATGGTTAAACCTTTACCAAAATAGTCGATAAAAGAAATGTCACCATCCCTGTAGCAGATATTCCGGGGAGTATAAAAAGAGGCCTTTAACAAAGGTAAATCTTTGTAATCCGGGCTTTGCGCAAAAATCTCAAAAGATACCTGCGCCTTTATTTTTTCAGTTATAAAAAAGGAGAAATCTAGTTTTATATCCTCAAGCGTCGCGGTATCGCTGGATTTTATCTCTATACAGAAATCGTAAAATGACAGCCTTAGAATATTCATTTTCTAAACTGAAGGGGTATTTTCCCTGGTAACATCAAGATAAATTACCCCTATCCTTAAACCGGCGATAAATGCTCCGCAAACATACGCCCAATTCACAATGTATCTTAGTGCGGAATATACAACCCATCTCGGGTTTCTTTTAAGAATTACATTTTCAAAAAAATCCCTGCCTGAAAAATACAGCCAGCTTGCCAGCCAGGCTGCCAAGGCAAATATGGACAACCATGTTAGCTTTAAAACAGCGGAAAACAGCGCCAAGGCCAAGAATACATTGAGTATATGAAAAGGCATAATAAATATTGAAACATGGAAAGGGACAGGCAATCCAAAGATCCTGGAAAATCTTAAGTAAGACCAGCCTGGCTCTTTATTCTTTGGGAAATATATCTTTATGCACTTTGAGGTATGTTTCTTGAAAATATACGGATGGTACTGGCCATATCCATACCATTGCCTGAGCAACTGGCCAACGCTAGTCCTGTGCTTATGTTTGATTACTGCCCTGGGTTCAAAAAATAACTCCCATTTAGTCCTGGACAATCTAATGCCTAATTCTATATCTTCTCCTGTCTTACAATTAATATCAAATGGCCCGATCTCATCAAGAGCTTTTCTCCTGACCGCCAGGTTTGCAGTAGCAAATATAGGCTGGATCATTGCCGAATCGCTCTTTGGCAAATAACCTCTTTCATAGCCTTTGGTAAGCAATATGTTTGTAATCACGGTGCAGCCTCTTTTTTGAATTTAAATCCAACCCTCATTAACGCGTCGGCGATACAATACTCTTCCACGAGAGTTCCCTTGGAACGCTGGGCAAGGATTTCTCCTCCGACCATCCCTATAGAATGGTCCCTTAAAAAAGGCAACTCCAAATAATGCAGCCATTCTTTATCCGCTATACAATCATCGTCAGTGAAAACAATAACCTCGCCGGTTGAATTTTGAACCCCCGTATTGCGCGCTATCGGGATGCCTTTTCTTTTTTCCAGCACATATTTTATATTAAGCCCGCTTCTAAAGTTTTCTGCTATTTCCCTGGTGTTATCAGTAGAACCATTATCCACCACCACCACTTCATCGGGAATGCGGGTTTGCCGGGTAAGCGAGGCAAGCAAATCCTCCAGCATCATTGCCCTGTTAAGGGTAACAATTACCACAGATATATTTAACTTATCCCTTAAAGTATCCATCAATTCTGCATAAAACGATAATGCCTCCATAACCTTTTATAAGGCATAAAGAAACGCATTTTCGAATGCTCATCTTTATTTTTAATATGCAATATTTTCATAATGCGAGAAACTATTCTTTCAAGCATCCCGGGCTGCCATAAACCAGCCCAATGTATCAAAAGAATAGGTATAGAATCCAAAAAAAGCTGCCCATTCTGGATTTTTGCATTCTTCCAGCCTGCCCACCAACAATTAAGTCCGCCTTGAAATAAGCTTTTGCCGGAAGACAAAACCTGCAAGCTTGTATACCTTTTTCCTGAAGTAATAATTAAATAATTCAGCAAAGTTTGCTCTATACCGCAAAGAGCAATATGTTGTTTTAAGAAATACACACTTTCCACTTTACCACTGATACATTCTAACGCAAGGGCTCCTTTTTTTGAACAAATAAATCCGGTATTTGCTGCATATGCTATTTGGCTGGGAGTCAACAACCCGGTTTTATATATAGACTTTTTCCATACCCATTTCAGCCCGGGTTTATAGTTAGAGGTAAAGGTTATAAATTCATAATCAGAAAGAAATCCGAAAACATACTCTATATTCCGCAGGATAATTGTATCAACATCAATGTATATGAATTCATCAAACCCGCCTTCCCATATCGCTAACTTTCTGTAATGCCCGAATACCTTATTATGAAACAACGTGCTTAGCTCATCGCATGCCTTATATAGCGCGTTATCCCTAAAAATAGTAAAATTATACTTATACTGCAACGCTTCCAGGCGATGGATAGACTCATTAAAAGGTATCATACACAACGGGATCTCTGGATTATGCGCCCTAAAACTATTTAAAAATGCTACGGATAGATCAAACACCCCGTCATTTGCTAAAAAATATACCCCCCTTTTTTTATTATGCATATGCCTTAATTTGCTGCGTTTATGACTTTACCTTTATTTATTTCCTTTAATATAGCACCCGCGATATTCTCAGCTAAAAGTTTATTCCCCTGCCTGGTAGCATGCCCGAAATCTCCGCCAAAGTGGTCATAGAAATAATAATCATAACCGTCACGCGATAGCGCATCTTTAAATATCTTCTCATTATCAACAAAAATAATCCCCTGATAGCCTTGCAGCATATCTTTTAACGGCATAATGCTTCTAACCGGGTATTGTACGCAAACCAGCTTTTTATTTGCATCCAGTACCTCCCCTGCAATCTTACGGTAATTGAAACGCGTCATAGCGATGTAACCGCTTTTCTTTAGCTGCTCAGCTAAATTTGCATACTCCTGCGCCCTACGCAGGTTGCCCTGCTTCTGATACAATATTTCTAATACGCCACAAGCTATGAAGCTCTGATTATTCTTACGAAACAACTCCAACACATCAATAGCCTTATTCAAACGAGATGTTTTTTCATATAACAAACTCAACCTAGTACAATTGAATTCGCAGGGCTTAATAGCAACAGATTTCTTAAGGCACTCTTCCGCAAGTTCAAAGCGGCTATCCTCAAAATACATAATACCTAACTGAACATAACAGAGATCACTCCGGGGGTTTACTTCAATGCATTTCCTATAAGTCGGCTCAGCCTTATCTCTATTCTGTTCATCAAGATAGTGATAAAACAGGGCTAAATGCAAATATGCCATTTCATTGGCCGGATTAACCTCTATCGCCTTTTTAAATCTTTCCGAGGCTTCGCAGAATCTGCCATCCCGCAGATAGAATCTTCCTAAAATCATATAATATTTATCAGAAGGAATAACAATATTTGCCCTCCAGAATAAATTATCTATATTCAGCATCAGATACTCCACTAATTTAAAAATCCTCACATAATGGATAAAATTAAATAACCCATTTCTGTACCACTCCGGCCGGGTGCGGTCATTAATACCGATCATTGTAACAACCATATCCGGGGAGTACCTATCCAGATTTTTGCTTATCAATGAAGCAATCGCCTCTGAACTGGTAGCCCAGATACCCTTATTTACCACGGTAAATTTTATTCCTGAGCCGCTTTCATTCAGGATTCGCTCAAGCTGGCTGGGATAAGAATCTTTGCCGCCGCAGGCAGTAGTGGATTCCCCTAAGCAAAGAATTACGAAATTACCTTTATCTTTCAAAGAAATGGCATTGCGGTACCCCTGAACAGTGAGCAAAATAAACCCGCCCAAACGTAAAGTTGCCTCTACCAAAATCAAGGATAATAATATGCCAAAGAATAACAGGGCAAGCTTTTGTAGAAATGAAGTTTTAGGCTTTTTATCAATTACCATAGTAAAAATTAGTTTTTAAGTTCTAGCGGAGAAAGGCTATATATATCTTTCAAGGCTCCTATCGCTTTATTAAAATAAATTTCCGAATCCGAAGGCGCTCCGTTTAAGTCTTTTTTGTACTCGCTATGGAATTCCTCAAGCCAATTTAATTTATAATCCTGAAAAACATTCCAGTACCGGCAGACCTGGGCGCTAGACAAAGGTACAGGTATCTTGCCGGAAATTGCCGCCCCCCTAATCAACCTTAATTGCAGCGCCTGCCAAAAAAGAAGATGGAATTTAATATTAGACAACCTCACTACATTCTTATCATTAATAATCCCCAGGATCCTGTTTTCATCCCACTGATATGACTCTGAAAAAGACTTTAAAAAACGACTTACCAGGGCATCCTTATCTCCGGCATATTTCAGCGGTGCCCCTGATAATACTGAGGCTTGATTTTCCAGGAAGAGGAAGCTAAGCGGTGAAATAGAAGAGGTGAAAAAAGCAGAGCAAACCTGAGTAAAATCCGAACGGTTCAAAGAAAATGCCAAATCCCCGGATACGATATATAAATATATACGCTGGGGAGAACGGCCGAAGCTTATGATTGAATTAATCTGCCTGGCTATTTCAAAAGGAATCACTTTCTTCGGATTTATAAATAAACAGATCCCCTCTTCATCTATACCCACAAGCACACAGGGAGATATCAGTATAGACTCTACATAATCTCCATATCTGTTATTTACAAGATGAACAAACCTGTTTATTTCTTCATTGTTGTTATCTGATAATATAAAATCCGCTGGTCCGGGCTCAAAATAAACCTGGGCATCCCCCTCCCCCTGTTTAATCTTTGGAACCCTACTTTCAACATACCGCGCTGCCCCAGACAACATATCAAAACAAAAAGCATACGTATCCTCTAAAACCGGGGGGCTGTCCGAGAAAAACCTCGTCTTCTCCAATTCCCTCATCCGATTAATGTAAACGTCACATCCTTTTTCGCCACAGGCATTATTTAGCTCCAATACCTTTCTCCTATCGGATATTACTTTTCCGCTCTTCGCTAAAATAAGCGTCATACAACTATCCGCAGAAAGCTTATAGCATATGTAATTCCGCATTACCCTATAATTTGGCACACTCAGAAACAAATGTTTTACCAAAGTCGCCCAAATGAATGCCGAGCGGCCAAATACAACCTCCTTTTTCCCTTCTTCATCAAGCTCAGGCAGCTTGCTCAGAACATCTTTTCCATACAGCAACTTCCCCCTTTTCCTGCAATCGTCAAATTTGTATTTAAAAAATATGTCTGTTTCGTAGCCGTCAGATACTTCTTGCGGAGTACTCAGGCTTCTTTCCCCGTATTTTAAAAATGGAATCCAGCGGCTGAGCTTGCGGTAAATCCTTTCTATTATTTGCTTATCCCCTGATTTTTCAACTATGATAATAAGATCAATGTCGCTTAAACCATAGATATAATTATCCGTAGACATTCCAGCAGTCAGATAAATAGCCACGACAGACTTTTGCCTGCTCAAAATACAGGTTATAATCTTTATCGCCGAGACGTAACAAAATTTATGAATAACGGTAAACGGGAAGAAACTTGTTTTTAAAACTACAGGTAATAAAAATCTCTTTAACATAATTTATAAGGATTAATTTCTTTCTTCAACGGGAAGCACAAAGGCACTTTTTATATATCTGCCTAAGCCTTTCGCCTATTACCTCAGGGCTAAACTTTTCCGATATTTTGTTTTTCGCTTGTTTTCCGATTTCTTCTCTTAAACTCTTATTTTCTATTAAAATCCTCATTTTCTCTAAAAGGGCCTCTAAATTCCCAGGCGGGATCAAAAACCCGTCTTTGCCGTCATCAATTATTTCCTTCATTGCGTACACATCACTCGTTATTACAGGTATACCGAATGACATCGCCTCTAAAATAGCCATGCCAAAGAAATCTGCTCTGGTAGGCAAAACGAGAATATCGCAATCAGGATAAAATTGGCTGAATAAATCAATCCTCTTTTGCCTGCCACAGCTTTTAATAATCTCGTTATTTTCTATTTTGTAATCGGAAACTATACGTAGACGGATATCTCCGTGCTCTTCTGCCAGCTTCTTAAACGCCTTCAGTAAAAGCGTACCACCCTTACGCTCAAAATCATTTCCGATAAATCCGATTGTTATTTTCGATTTTTTAATATTATTCCTATCCGGCTGAGGTTTGACAAACGGAGGAATAACTTCTACTTCTCCCGGGCCATAAGCAAATTGTTTTATTACGCTTGACTTAGCCCTATGGCTCCAGGCAATAATTCCTCTCGGCCTTACGATCCGGCTATATAAAAGCCATTTTACCATTTCCAGATAAGGACTCTTGTTGCAATATAATCTATAGTAATCCCATATAGTCGTGGTAAGAGAACAAATAAAAGGGATTCTTAAATCTCTAAAAAACTTTAAAGAATGGCGGTTGTGGCATGGCGGAAGCCAGCTGTGCAAGTGCATTAAATCGCATCTTGCGATTCTTTCTCTAAACCTCTTAGTTGAAACGTTTTTAGCAAATTCTTCAGGCAGGCATATATCATAAGAGACTCCGTCAGGCGGATTATTATACAAGTCCTCCAGATAAGCGTAATCCCCTCCGATACCACCCATCATCATCAATAAAACATTCATCGTCTTATAGAAGCATCTATTTCGCAGCCATGAGTGCAAGTTCTACAAACTTCATTTTTACCGTTTTTTATGCTTTTTCTCATCCGCACAAACTGTCCGGAGAAGAAAACATCCTTAATTCTACTTTCCTTTAAATTACCCATTTTCTCATCAATTACCGAACATGGATATACGTCAGAAGTGGCAAAAATAAATATATAGTTATAGGGAGAACGGCATTTAAAATGCGCCTGTTTTCCCTCCAGCCTGCTTGCGATTATTTCAAAAGTTTTCTTTTTATTTAAAAACATAGGAGAATCTATTCTGGATACCCGGCCTATCAGCTCTTGCGCTTCCACTTTCTTGCAGATTCCGCCTTGCGCATTTCCCACCCCCCTGTTTTCCGCAAAGCCCAATAAAATATTTATGCCAAGGCTTTCCGCAAGATTAACCGCATTATTTACGTCATTTACATTCCCACTCTGTATTGTGTAGCGCATATCGCATGGTATAGCGTATTGTTTTATCAAAGTAAGCGCGCCAAGCGCTTTTTCAAAAGAAGCTCCGTTGCGGATTCCCTCGTAAATTTCTTTTGAGCTTCCGTCAATAGATACCGCCACATAATCAAAGAATTTCTTTATATCAGCTATATTCTGTTGGCCGATAAGAAGCCCGTTTGTTATAAGCGTACATCTTATATTCTTGCTTTTTATAAACTTAGCCAGCTCAAACAACTTATCATACAATAACGGTTCTCCGCCAAGCAAATTTATGGTATTTATCCCGAATGACTTTAAATCCAGAACTATCTTTAGCGCATCATTAAAATCTATCTCTGCCGGCTCCAGCGCCCATATTTTACACATGCCGCATTTTCCATTACAATTGGTAGTCAGTACTATGCTTGCGCTTTTTGGTTTTGCGTTCCAGAATATCATTTTATTAATTTCCTGCGCTTCTCACTCTTTCTGTTCCAAATGAATATATTATAGATAGCCTCAATGAGATACTTTTTAGCTGCTCTTGCGTACCTATTATTAGTGCAATACTTCGACCTCCAGAAATAATAACGTTTTCTGCCCATTATAATACCATATTTCTCCGGCCTCAGGTACCAGTCACTCATGGGAAAGAGCCCAGCCGCAGATACGCTCAGATTATCTATAAACTTAGCATTCTTTAAGATAAACCAGATACTCTTTATGAAATCAATTATCGTTTCTCCGGGAGCCCCCGCCATAATTGTTATAGAGGCCCCTATCCCGGCTTCATCAGTATGAATTATAACTTCCTGCTCTGTCTTTAAATCTAAGCCTTTATTCATTCTATCAATTACAGATTGCGACCCGCTTTCTACCCCATAAGACAGGGCTTTGCATCCAGATTTACGCATCTTTTGTAATAAAGGCAAGGTCAAATACCCCTCTGCCCGGGACTGAGAATACCATTTCACATCTAATTTTGCCTCTATCAGTAAATCGCATATTTGCTCAAGCTGCCCTTTCGAAACAGCCAGAGTAGAATCGGCTTTATGGAACTTCCTTATGCCATACTTATTTTCCTGATATATAAACTCGTTAACAACACTTTGCGGTAAACGGCCCCTGCAGCTACCCCAAAACTTGCTTTCATAACAAAAGGCACACCTGTGCGGGCAGCCCCTTAGCCACGATATAGAAAGCCACAGCTTATCACCAAAGATAGTTTTATAGTCATCTATTAAATCAGAGAAATCAGGATAAGGCAGTATATCTAAATCGTTTATTAATTCTCTTTGTCCGCCATAAATTATCTTACCATTAATCCTGAAAAATGCTCCCGGACAGCTGCTTATGCGGCCGGACTTTTCATAACAATCTATTATCTCAAAAAGGGTAACTTCTCCTTCCCCTGTTACCACTGCGTCTACATAAGTAGTCCCGAGAAATTCTTCCGCGCGCTCCTTATAGCAATCGGGGCCGCCAAATATAATCAATACATTGTTGTCCTTTTGCTTGAGCTTCCTGGCGATTGAAAGCGCCATCCAGCGGGTCGTAGAAGAAATATAAAAACCTACAATTTTAGGTCCGGAATTCAGTATATTATCCACCCATTTATCCTGTATACTCTGAAGCCTTGGCAAGACCTTCCTTAAGAATGACTCTTTTACCACCCAGGAATTATGATTTTTCTCATGCCAAAGAATCCTGTTGCTCTTATCAGAGTCAAGATACATTTTCATATTCAAATCAAGAATGGACACTTCACGGCCACGGTTCTTCAGATATGCTGACAGGTATGGCAGGCCCAGGGGAATATTAGTAGAACTTTTACTCTTCAGAAAAGAAAAACACGGTGGATAAATTAGCAGAGTTTTCATATATGTCTTATGTATTTTTATAAACCCGCTGCACCTTCTTGTTTAATCCATAGTATTGACATTCCCGGTAAACGCAAGAAGGGATTCTGTTGAGTATTCCCCTTTTACCGTAATCCCTAAAATCCCTGTATGGCGGAGAATTCCAAATAACGCTAAACGATAAATCCTTGATATTCCCCAAAGACCCTCCGTAATTACAACAGGGCAGAACATCGCCATCTGACGAAATCAATGTATTTAAATACCCTACATAACAGGCAGTGCTTTTATCTAAACCTGCTGCGCCCCCCGGGGCATCAACCGGCTTACTGTCAAATCTGCTTTTTATCTGCGATATTATGCAGCCAAGGTTTGTTTTTATCTTAAGCCTGCGCGCATTCTCCCCGGCTTCTAAAAGTTTTTCCAAGATAATTGGTTTTTCTGCTTCTTTAAGGCCAACTTTGCTTTTACCAAGGTCATTTAAATCGCGATCAATTGCGAGCTGAAAGTACACTTCTTTTATTTCCAAACGATGGGCCAGCTTAATTATTCCCGGGGCCTCCCGGTAATTTAATTGGCAGATGACGTTAATAAGAGAGATGTTCCTGCGCAGTTTCTTCGGCAGTACACTAATATAATCAAGTATCCCTTGAAAATCTTTAGCGGTTCTTCCGGTATGAATCAACTGCCAAATCTCAGGTTGAGCCGCGTGAAGGCTGATCTCATATCTGACTTCTCCGGAATAAACCAAATCCTTACATTTTTTCTTAAGTGCGATACCGTTAGTTCTCACTAAAACTTGCAGGCCATTTTCTATGCCTGTTTTTATAAAATCCTCGATATTCGGATGACAAAGCGGCTCGCCCTGGCCTGCCAAAATTATCTTTTGTACGTGCAATCTTCTCAAATCTTTAATAAGATTCTTAAAACACGCCGCCCCTATTGGCTCTCTCTTGTAAGGATTACCTGGATTCTTAGAATATGGCGAATAATCCCCGCAAAATATACACCGGTCATCACAGCTATCGGCAACCATAAAACTTACCACAGCCGGACCAATCCAGGCTGTATTTGATATTTTTAAGTTAACTATCCTTATTATGTTTTCCAGGAAATTCCTAACTTTGTGCATGCGGAAAATAATCAAATAAATGGCTGGTTTAAAAGAAGAAAATGGAGTCTATTTTTAAGTAGCTTTATATACAAATAAACTATTTCTTTAATTTTTTAACAGCTTCCTGTATTTCAGGGCTGTTGACAATATCCATAAATTCCTTGTTTTTCATTAAAGCCTGGATATCGTTTTTTTGGGCGGCTTCTAAAATCTCCGGATCCCGGGCTATCCTCTGAAGCTCCGGGCTGCTGGTCAACCCCATGATAACCCCCATATTTTCCGGATTCTGCAGCAGCATATTGCTATTAACGGCAGGCTGGAGTTGAGTTGGACTGCTTATCTGGACGGCAGGATTTATGTTTATTCCGGGTGAGGTATAATTTAATGGCTCAATTTTGGTAATATTTACCGCATCTATCTTTATTTCGTTAAAATTAGCGGTGTTTACAGTATAAACATTATTTTCATAAGAAACTACTTCACCTTTAATAACGCTGCCGTCAGTTAATTCGATCCTGCTTGCCTGCCCGCAATAAGCAGGCACTCCGGACAAAAGAATGAGCAAGCAAAAAATAATAGCTATTTTCAAATTCACCTCCCAGTTTAATTTAATTCAAAAACCCTAAGCATATATTCCAGCAACAGAAATCTTGACTTTTATACTATTTTAACATACCGTAAATAATAAACTACAACTTTATTCTGCCGGTAAGAGGAGTAATAAACTTAAAATTGCAATCTTGCATATAACGTGGTAGTATTAATTGTGCCGTTAACAAGGAGCTTTAATGTACGAAACTTTCTTATATAATCCCCAGTCTGGAATAAAATTTGACCGGTTAAACCCCGAGCAAATGCAGGAAGCCATAAAAGACCCTTCCAATATTTTATGGGTGGATATCCAGGACATTGATGATATTGATATTGACCTGCTCACCGCGGTATTCAATATACACCCGCTTACCATTGAAGACTTTATCATGGTCAACGCCAGGCCCAAGGTTGAGAACTTTAAGGATTACCTGTTCCTTATTATGTTTTCACTGGAATGCGCCGGAAAATGCGATAGAAAAATAAAAACGGGTGAGATGGACTTTTGCCTGGGTAAGAACTTTCTGGTTACCTCGCATAATGACTTAATCCCTACGCTGGCGGTAAACAAAGAAAGAATACGCAAAGATTCCCCGATCATCAAAAACGGCGCTGATTTCTTATTGTATGCTGTTATTGACAGCCTTGTTGACAGCTACTTCCCGGTAATACATGATTTTGACGAAGCGGTTGACCAGATGAGCGATGAACTCTTTAAAGACCCTACCAACGAAACCCTGAAAAAGATATTCACATTAAAGAACGAAATCATCCACCTTAGGCGCACAATCGGTCCCCAGGCAGATGTAATAAGCTTGCTTGCGCGGGGAGATTACCCTCAGGTTACTGCCGCGAACGCAATCTACTTCAGGAACATATACGACAGCTTAATACGGATCAATGATATTGTAGGGACCTCGCGGGACATTATTACCGGCGCTATGGAGGCCTATGTTTCAGTTGTCTCAAACAGACTGAATGAAATTATGAAGACCTTAACCGTAATTACTACTATTATGATGCCCCTTACCCTCATCGCAAGTATCTATGGTATGAACTTTAAACATATGCCGGAACTAAGCCATAAGTTCGGCTACCCCGCAGTTATCCTGACTATGTCTTGTATTACAATAAGTATGCTTATCTATTTTAAGCGGCGTAAGTGGCTTTAAACCTGTTTTTCCCCACCCCCATTTATAAACTAAGAAGAATAAACAAAAAGCCCAGCAATTTTTGCTGGGCTTTTAAAATTGGCTCCCCGCTTAAAAGATCAACAAACCATCGCTATAATTCTACCTAATACTATTCACGGTTGCAAGAAGAAAGATTTATAGGCACCGCGCCTTGGGGCGCTCCCGTATCTCCCATTCATCAGTCGCCCCGCTTGGGAGCGGGGCTCCTTTGGCGCCAGCCTGGGACGGCTGGCTTCCAGCTAATGCAGTGCGTGTTCGGCTCGGCTTGCGGCTGGGGCTGCCGCCACCCAGCCCCAGCCGCAGCGTCCTCACTTCAAGCAGTTTTTTAGCGCGGGCCCGTCCGCTATGCCGCATTTAGCAAATAAAAAACTCGGCGAAGCGACATGCCGAGCCTCTTGTATTTAAAACTTTATAACCTTAAAACAGAACTTTTGTAATGATAATAATAATTTAATAAGGCGAGCTTTATTGAATCCAGTTTTTATAACAAAAAACCTTTTTATTTAAATCAACAAAAAACGTACCCGCAAACTTACTAGAGTTTGTTTCTTCTAAAACACCTTTTATCCTTTGTACGTCCTGATCATAATATTCCCCATTACAAATCCCCCCAATTACAAGCAGCGTCCTTTTAGGGTAATCTTTCTTGTTTTTATTCTTAATAACCTCTTTTATTCTTAGTAAGGTTTCGTCTAATATATAACTAAATTCAAAAGGGGCACTTAAACTATCATAAGCAAGCACTTTATTGTTTATCTTTTCAACTTTAGCCCCATGAACAAAGTACCCTTGTTTATTCAAAATAAGATCTCCTAAGACATCCTGTTCATCTTTATAGGTTACTGTGATTTCAATATAAAATATGGTACTAGTATCGTCATAAATACAAGCGTCGTAATCCGCATCATCCGGAGACAATTGCACTATATCTGTACTTTTGAGGAATTTCTGCAATTCCAAAAAAGCTGCTAATGGTTTTATTTCTTCATAGAATCTTTTGGCGATTGGATGCCTATAAGGTCTCATAAAAAGCTTAAACCCGTCATCCCTTGAAGCTACCTCGCTAAGCAAACGCTCTTTTTCCAACACCCAATCTCGATATTCTTTAATACTTTGTTTTTTAAGAATTTCGCTGCCTGGTAAGATGTTTTCTAAAATTTGAGAATATTCTAAAGAACCACCTCCATTATTTTTATCTACATTGAAAAATTTTTTCATATCTCAACTCGGAGGCAATATGTCTAAACAATCTTCGTTTTGGCAACGGAATGAATTCTGCGGATTCTTTTTGCCACATCTAGGGCAAATTTTCTCATCTCTTATTTCTTTATTTTGATCCTCTTTTCTTTTTTCTAAAATATTATTTATCAACCACGCATTATTAACGGCTGGGTAAAAACTATGCAATAAATAGCTCATAAAAACAAGGTTAACTCTATATTCTAAGATAGCGTCTTCAATATTAAATTCTTTGCAAAACTTATGCCCCATAAACTTAGCTATACCACCACTGTAGTTTTCTATTTCGTCAAAATCATGCAAAGAAGTTATGTTAAGAGTTCTCTGCAACTGTATCATCAGCTCTATATTGAACTCTTTTTCTTCAAAGCTGACTTCTCGCAGTTTCTTGTCGATACCCTTAACAGCATTAAAAAGATAGAAGATTAAAGAATTACGATGAAGAATATCCATGCTATCATCTTTGAGAAGGTTTTTAATGATTGCGTAAATCTCTGCGTCCTTTGATATATCTTCGCATGATCTAACAGCACATTCATTTACTACGCCTAATATACTTGCTACAATTAGAGATAATTCCTCTTCCCTGCTACGTTGTTTTTCCATATAACCTGCCTTTTTTAAGGTTTCTTTAACTAGCTACTCACAATAATACTACTTTTACAGAAGAGTATCAATTAATTATATTCTTTAAGAACTAATCTTTCATTCATTACAAAAGTTCTGTTTTAAGGTTATAAAGTTTTAAATACAAGAGGCTCGACATGCCGCTTCGTCGAGTTTTCTGCCCCAAAAACAAAAAGACCTTATTCCTAGGAATAAGGTCTTTGAAAAGATGGCTCCCCACGTTGGACTCAAGGCGTAATTGGGCAAAGCCCTCTAAGTGCAAGGAAATACGTATACTTGTGAAGATGTACCGGCGCCGCGGTCGCGGCACGGCCATCAGTTTATACGATCCTTTGCCACCTCTCCCACAAGCGCCAAGGCCGGTTTACAAGAACATCATGGCCATGGCCGTCCAAGTGCGGGAATATCTGATCGAAAATCCTCAAAGAACACAAACCGCCGCGGGCAACCACTTCGGCGTAACCCGGGCCCGGGTATCCCAGCTGATGACTATAGCTACGAACCTCCCGGACGACTTTATTTCTATCATGAAAACGACCAAAGATCAATCACTGCTTAAAAGATTCTCCGGTAAATCCCTGCTCCGCATCGCCGCCCTCAGTACCCCGGAACAGCGACAAACGCATATTGAGGAACTAGTCAAAACAATCGGATATTCCGTCGCCACAATTACATGAAATAAAGCTACTTATAAAAATCTACCACAAGAAAGCCACAAACTGACCGATTATCCTTAGGCGAACCTATTAACGCCAATCTACCAAATAAATAAGACGTTTTATCAAGGCTGAAATCACAACTCAAATGATTGCTTAATAAAACCTTCAAGATTTTTAGTTTTAACATCCGACATTTCGCGAATTTTAATATGTCTTCGATATTTTCCTGCACCTTCTAAAACACCTTTCGGATCCTTCAAGATCGCGCCATAATCAAACTCAATAGTCACATATTCTTTTCTGACAAAAGCCCCGCAAAATAAACGTTTAGGCACAAGATACTCAAGCTCAAAAACAATTCCACCATACATCGTTTTTTCATTCGCATCTGGTGCAACGTTTGCGACAATATTCCGCACAATATCCACGACTGCCTGAGCTTCTTTTGATTTCATAATATTATAGACTGTTACGCCTGTTCGGCAAAGCCAATCAAATACCCGTTACAATCCCTGATATAAAACTCTTTCATCCCATACCAAGTTGTAGAGATGTCTTTAATAATATCCACCCCATTTTCTTTGAACGAATTGTAGAGATCGTTGATGTTATCTACATCACAGTAAAAAGTTGCGGATGCGCCTATAGAAACGTCTTTAAGCGCCGGAACATCTTCCTCATATACATCCTTACGCATAAACATCACAAACACTTCATTCCTGCTGACCATTGCATAAACATATTTCTTGTTACTAGAGAGTTCTTTTTCAATTGTTTGTTCGTTCTCAGGCACAATCATGTCCAATTTAAAACCTAATTTCTCGATATAAAACTTAACCGATTTTGCCACATCGAAAACCATTAAGTCTGGTGTTAGCTTTTTGAATTTAATTCCCATATTATTCCCCTTCCACGTAAGAGTAGTTCAAATCTCCATCAGCTCAAATCAAAAAACCAGTTAATTATTGACTATATTCTTGCCAAAAGCCAATCCGGTATAATCCTATAAAGCCAAGCGATAAAACGCCATCGCCGGGTAATATACGCGTGTTTCCATTTTCTTTC
>CAZQGT010000004.1:0-48280 GCA_964593005.1 uncultured Planctomycetales bacterium | reverse complement strand
TAGATTTAGGCATCCATTGCCATAATGACGCAGGCGTCGCGATTGCTAATTCGCTGGCAGCCGTAGAAGCAGGGGCGAATATTGTTCAGGGGACAATAAACGGATATGGCGAACGCTGCGGGAACGCTGATTTGATCCCGATTATCGCTAATTTAAAAATTAAATCAGGGATTGACTGTATCTCGGATGCCAACTTAAAACAGCTTACTCATCTTTCGCATTTTGTCAGCGAGATCAGCAACATGCGCGTAAAAAGCGAGCAGCCTTTTGTCGGGGATTCTGCCTTTGCGCATAAAGGCGGGATGCACATTAACGCCATAATGAAGAACCCTTTAACCTACGAACATGTGGATCCCTTGCTAATAGGTAATCACCGCCGGATTCTCGTATCTGAACTGGGAGGCAAAACCGGAATTCTCCTGAGGGCTAAAGATTTAAGTTATGACTTAAGTAAAGAAGACCCTCAAACAAAGAAAATTCTGGAACTGGTGCAGTCTTTAGAGCATAAGGGTTTTCAATTTGAAGCTGCCGAAGCCAGCTTCCAGATACTGATGAAGAGGGCATTAAAGAAATATAAGAAATTTTTTGATTTAGAGGGATTTAAAGTAGTTATAGAGAAACGTTCAAACAATAAAATTACCTCAGAGGCCGTAATTAAGTTAAAAGTAAAAGGGGTTAAGGAGCATACTGCCGCTGAAGGCGACGGCCCGATAAACGCGCTGGATAACGCCTTGCGTAAGGCCTTAAAAGACTTTTATCCTACCCTGGCTAAAATGCATTTATCTGATTTTAAAGTACGCGTCCTGGACGAAAAAGCAGGCACTGCCGCAAAAGTACGCGTATTAATCCAATCCCAGGATGAAAAGGATATCTGGAATACCATTGGAGTGCATGAGAATATTATAGAAGCCAGCTGGCAAGCTTTGGTTGATAGCGTAGAATACAAATTGCTTAAAGATAATCAATAAATTTTTAATATAGAAAAACCCTGAAATTCTATCAATGCCTGAAGAACTATCCAAACAATATAACCCCAAGGAAACAGAGGAAAAATGGTATAAAATCTGGGAGCAGAAAAACCTTTTTTCCGCTAAAGTATCTGCCAATAAACAACCCTATTGCATAGTTATCCCCCCGCCTAATGTTACGGGAATACTCCATATGGGCCATGCCTTAAATAATACTATCCAGGATATCCTTATTCGTTATCACAGGATGAAAGGCCAAGCTGCCCTTTGGATGCCCGGGACAGATCATGCGGGGATTGCCACTCAAAACGTAGTAGAGAGATCATTGGCAAAAGAAGGATTAAAGCGGCAAGACCTGGGAATTGAAAGATTTATTGAAAAGGTATGGGAATGGAAAGAACGCAATGGTTCAACTATTATTTCCCAATTAAAGAAATTAGGCGCTTCATGCGATTGGTCGCGCACGCGCTTTACTATGGATGCGGCGTATTCGGAGAGCGTAACCGAAGCTTTCATCTGGCTGTTTAAAAAGAAACTTATTTATCAAGGTTACTACATTATTAACTGGTGCCCTCGCTGTCAGACAGCCTTAAGCGATGAGGAAGCCAGCCATGTAGAATTACAAGGCAACCTGTATTACCTTAAATACCCCTTTAAGAATAATCCAAACGAGTTTATTTGTGTTGCTACTACCCGTCCGGAAACTATGCTCGGGGATACTGCCGTAGCCGTAAACCCCAAAGACCCCCGCTATAAAGAACACATAGGTAAGACTTTAATCCTTCCCCTGGTAAACCGCGAGATTAAAATTATCGCAGACACCATGGTAGATATGCAATTTGGAACCGGCGCGGTAAAAGTTACTCCCGCCCATGACCCAAATGATTATCGTATGGGTAAAAAACATAAACTTGATTTTGTTAATGTAATGGCTCCTGACGGAAAAATGAATTCATCAGCCGGAAAGTTCTCCGGCCTTGACCGTTTTAAAGCAAGAGAAGCGGTCCTGGAAGAACTAAAAACCATAGGTTTATTAGAAAAAATTCAGGCACATAATCTTTCTATCGGGCACTGTTACCGTTGCCAGACAATAGTTGAGCCATATCTATCAAAACAATGGTTTGTAAAAATGGTTCCTCTGGCTAAACCGGCAATTAAGGCGGTAAAAAACGGAAAAATAAAATTTTACCCGCAACGCTGGACAAAAGTTTATCTCAGTTGGATGGAAAATATACAAGATTGGTGTATTTCCCGGCAAATCTGGTGGGGCCACCGCATACCGGTATACTACTGCAGAAATTGCCAAACAAAGAACCCTGCAAAAGGTATTATTGTATCCAAACTAAAACCGGAGAAATGCCCCAAATGCGCATCAACCGATATATTCCAGGATAAAGATGTCCTGGATACATGGTTTTCCAGCTGGCTTTGGCCGTTTGCCACACTATACTGGCCTAAAGATAGCGCGGATCTAAAATATTTTTACCCTACCTCAACCCTGGTTACTGCTTCGGATATTATCTTTTTCTGGGTGGCCCGCATGATTATGGCAGGGCTGGAATTTAAAAAGAAAATTCCCTTTAAAGACGTCTATATCCACGGGATTGTACGCGATGTTATAGGCAAGAAAATGTCTAAATCGTCGGGAAATGTCATTGACCCCCTGGAGGTCATCGCAGAATACGGCACAGATGCCTTGCGTTTTAGCCTTATTTCTATAACTGCCCAGGGCCAGGATGTATATTTATCTAAGGAAAGGTTTGAGCAGGGAAGAAACTTCGCTAACAAGATCTGGAATGCCTCCCGGTTTATCTTAATGAACCTTAAGCCGGAAAACGCAAATGCAGATTTGTGCGTTTTTTTTAAAAAAGAAAAACTGGATATTGCCAATCGCTGGATACTCAGCCGTTTTTATTCCACCCTCAAAAAAACCGAGGGAGACCTGGCTGCTTATAGATTCAATGAAGCGGCTAACAATTTATATTCTTTCTTCTGGCATGAATTCTGCGACTGGTATTTAGAATTAATCAAACCGCAGATTAACCAGGAACAAACTCAATTAATTATGTATAAAGTTTTGGAAAAAACGCTGAGGGTAATTCATCCTTTTATGCCTTTTATATCAGAAGAGATATGGCAACGCCTTCCGGGCGCCAAGGGCTCAATTATGCAGCAAAGCTGGCCGCATATGCAGCCGGACTTAATCAATCCTTCCGACGA
This sequence comes from uncultured Planctomycetales bacterium, assembly GCA_964593005.1. Lineage (GTDB taxonomy): Bacteria > Omnitrophota > Gorgyraeia > Gygaellales > Profunditerraquicolaceae > UBA6249. The sequence goes on along the minus strand of CAZQGT010000004.1, from coordinate 45,092 downwards.
AAAACAGATGCAGGTGGCCTTTGATGTCATAAATACTATAAGGAATATGCGCGCGGAAATGGATGTAGGTTTAAGCAGCCATATTGAGATTAATTTAAGTTTCAGCGATAAATCCATAGAAAAAACTATCGCACCTTTAACAGATTACATTAAAAACCTTGCTAAGGTAGCTGCTCTAAAAATAAGCGAGAAATACCATCCCCAGGAAAATGAATTCGCATGCGTGCTTAAAGATATGCATATTGTGATGCCGCTGAACGGAATAACAAATGTAAGCGAACAAATTAAAAAGAACCAGGTAAAAATAGATAAGATAAAATCTGAAATTATAAATAAGGAAGCTACGTTATCCAATAAGAACTTTCTCAGTCGAGCCCCGAAGGAAATTGTTGATACCGAGCAGGCTAAATTAAAAGACCTGCATGAGCAGGTAATTAAGCTGGAGGTGATAAAAAATGGGTTACGATAAATACTTCCTGTCAGAAAATAAACCTGAAATTAACCCCGAAAAACTGGAATCCATAATCAGACACGCCCTGATTGAAGACATCGGAAGAGGGGATATTACTACACAACTTACTATCCCTAAAGATAAAATAATCAAGGCAAAAATTATTGCCAAGGAAGATTTCCTGGTTTGCGGAATAGTGGTAGCAGAAAAAGTATTTAAGTCCGTAGATCCGTCCGTGGAGTTTGTTCAAAAAATAAAGGAAGGAGGACTGGTCAAGACTGGCAAAACAATCGCGCTTATTTCCGGAAAGGCCAGCAGTATACTTACAGCAGAGCGGGTAGCTTTAAACTTATTGTCGCTTCTTTCCGGTATTGCCACTAAAACCAGGGAATTTGTCCGGGAGATTGAACCATACAAAACAAAGATAACCGACACGCGTAAAACCATGCCCGGGTTAAGAGAGCTGCAAAAATACGCCGTAAGGATCGGAGGCGGGCATAACCACAGGATTCGCCTCGATGAAATGATCCTGATTAAAGACAATCATATCAAAGTAACTGACGGCTATACCAAGCTGCCCAGTGTGCCCAAAGGTTATAAAATTGAAATTGAAGCGCAGAACCTGGAAGAATTTAAACACGCCCTATACTTTAAACCTGATATTATAATGCTTGATAATATGAACATCGAGGATATTAAAGAGGCGGTTAAAATAAGGGATAACACTGATTTTAAAAGCCACCACCTTCCAACCAAGCTCGAGGCATCCGGCGGTATCTACCTTGACAATATCAAGAATTATGCCGCAACAGGAGTAGATATAATTTCCGTAGGAGAATTGACTGACTCGGTAGAATCAGTTGATGTTAGCCTGGATGTTGTTTAAGATTTATGAAATTTAAGCTTATTTCCAGTTTCAAACCTTGCGGCGACCAGCCAAAAGCAATCCAAGAACTGAACAAAGCAATACTTTCTAGAAACCGCCATACCACTCTGCTGGGAGTTACCGGCAGCGGCAAGACCTTTACCTTAGCTAACCTAATAGCTAAAGTAAATATGCCCACACTGATAATCTCACACAATAAAACACTGGCCGCCCAGTTGTATTCTGAATTTAAAGAATTCTTTCCGCATAACGCAGTTGAGTATTTCGTAAGCTACTATGATTACTACCAGCCGGAAGCGTATATTCCATCAACAGACACGTATATTGAAAAAGACTCCTCAATAAACGAGCGTCTGGACCGCCTAAGGCTATCCGCAACTACCTCGCTGATGAGCCGCCAGGATGTAATTGTTGTAGCCTCGGTTTCCTGCATCTATAATTTAGGCTCTCCCCAAGACTACCAGGGGCATCTTTTAATCCTGAATAAGAATGACCGACTGGCGCGCGAAGAATTAATATCCAGGCTAATCCAGATTCAATACGAGCGCAATGACTACGAATTTAAACGCGGTAAAATCCGGGTACGCGGGGAGATTATTGAAATATTCCCTTCGTACAGCGAAAAGGCAATACGTATAGAATTAAACGGGGACAGCATAAACAAAATCTCCGTATTTGAGCCTGTATCAGCTAAACTATTGAGCAATATAGAAAAAATAGCTGTTTATCCTGCTAAACACTTTATCGTATCCGGAGAAAAAGTGGAAGGGGCAATTGCTTCAATCAAGGAGGAACTAGCTGGTCAGCTTAAGAACTTGAGGCAAAGAAACAAATTACTGGAAGCTCAACGCCTAGAGTCACGCACAAATTATGACGTAGAGATGCTCAAAGAAATAGGTTACTGCCATGGGATAGAAAACTATTCCCGCCACTTGAGCGGCAGGCCTGCGCTCAGCCGGCCATATTCAATGATTGATTATTTCCCGGGAGACTTCCTGACTATAATAGATGAATCCCACGCCACTATACCGCAAATAAAAGGTATGTACGCCGGAGACAAGGCGAGAAAAGAGACCCTTGTTGAATACGGATTCAGGCTTCCATCTTGTCTGGATAACCGGCCGTTAAAATTTAACGAATTTAGCCAACTCACAAAACAGACAATTTTTGTTTCAGCCACCCCTGACGAATATGAACTGAAATTAAGCAGCCATAAGGTTATTCAACAAGTCATCCGGCCTACCGGGCTAATTGACCCGGAAATAATAGTTAAACCAACAGCCGGACAGATCGAAGATTTAATTATCCAGATTAAACAACGGGCAAAAAACAAAGAAAGAGTACTGGTAACCACTTTAACAAAAAGGATGTCCGAAGATTTGGCTAATTACCTGGCTGAAAACGGAATCAAGGTAAAATACCTGCATTCTGAAATAAAAACCATAGAGCGTTCAAAGATACTTAAGGAATTAAGGGAAAAAAAGTTTGACTGCCTGGTAGGGATAAACTTGCTACGAGAAGGCCTGGATTTGCCCGAAGTTTCATTAGTAGCGATCCTGGACGCGGACAAAGAGGGATTCCTGCGCTCGGCTACCAGCCTTATACAAGTCGGAGGCCGCGCAGCACGCAACATAAACGGTACGGTAATAATGTATGCGGATACTATTACCGGTTCTATGAAAAAAGCTATCAGCGAAAGCAGGCGCAGAAGAAAACTTCAGATAGAATTTAACAAGAAAAACGCGATTACTCCCCGCTCAATTCAAAAATCAATTAAAGAAGGAATTGAGGTACTGGATGAAGCCGGTGAATTTGTGCGGGAGCTAACCGGAGAGCCACAAGAGCAATACCAGTTGCATAAATACATTTCTGAGTTAGAATATGAAATGGAACTGGCTGCCCGTAACCTGCTATTTGAAAAAGCAGCCGGATTAAGAGATAAAATTAAGGAAATCACCAGCCTAAAACATAAGTAAGCGGTCTGCGGAGGCAAGAGTTAAGCTATGTTACTGGCTATTGATATCGGCAATACCAATATTTCCTGTGGCATATTTAAGGGCAGCAGGCTGATTAAAAAATTTGATATTCCTTCAAAAAATTATTCCAGGGCCATCTTAAGCAAAAAACTTAAGAATCTCCCTAGAATATCCGCTAGCGTAATCTGCAGTGTTGTCCCAAAACAAACTAAGCTTGTTTCAAACAGCCTGCTTTCTTTAACCGGAAAGTTACCCTATATTATAGGTAAGAACCTAAAAGCCCCAATAAAAAACCTTTACCATAAACCAAAACAGGTAGGCCAGGATCGGTTGGTAAATGCCTACGCGGCAAGTATATTCTATAAAACACCGTTGATAGTCATAGATTCAGGGACTGCTGTTACCTTTGATGTAATTTCCAGGAAGAACGAATACTTAGGAGGGTTAATTACTCCAGGCATGGATATGTCTCTTAAGGCCCTGGCAGAAAAAACAGCATTGTTGCCAGAGGTAAAATTAGCTAATCCTAAAACACTAATTGGAAAAAACACTGAAAGCAGCATTTTAAACGGAATTGTTCTCGGCACAGCTGAATTATGCAGCGGGCTAATCCGAAGAATCAAACAAGATGTCGGCAAAGCTTCTCTGGTTATCGGCACCGGAGGGAATATCTGCCGGATCAAGAAATACTCTAAAACAAATATCAAGATTGATAAAAATCTAACCCTAAGAGGAATTTACCTTATTTATAAGAATGGGACCAAAAAAGATAGCTAACCTTAAAATCAGTATAATAATCATCCTGGGCCTGTCCATTCTGCCGCAGGCCTTTTATGCTCAACCTTCGGATGCCCTGAAAGAAACTAACGAAACAAAAACAGCCGTGGAACAGGCGTTGAAAGATTTTGAAACAAAAAAACAAAACGAACAGGACGAACTAAGGGCCCAGCTTAACTTTCGCCTGGGGCAAGCGACGGAAAATTGGCTCTCCGCTACTGAAGAAAAAAGAAAAGAACAGTTAGGTAGGGTTATTCCCCAGGATTGGGATAAACAGGCGCGGGTTGCCATGATCCTGCCGGTAAACTACGAATACTACCTGAGAGGATATAAGTACAGCGTGACTGACAACGATATATTTAAGACTGAATCTGTAGTCCCGACATATAAAGCCACAGTAATTATAATAGAAGAACTTTATGCGGAGAAATCCCATCATTCTAATGTCAGCGATATCAAACCGTATTTATACACAGTTACCAACATATGCACCTTAAGCTTTATTTACAATAACGGTGAATTCAGCTTATTGAACAGCGACACTAAAATGGAGAGCATGGTTAATGAAATCTCAAGCCAGGCACGCAAAGAATGGTTATGGCAATGGCGATGAGAAAAACTTTGTCTATAAAAATATAAAAAAAACTTGACAATAAAATTTTTTTGTCTATAATTAGCACTCTAGAGAAAAGAGTGCTAAAAATAACAACATTATTCTTAAGGAGGTGACAAGATGGAGATTAAACCATTAGGAGACCGCATAGTAGTCAAACCTTTAGAAGCAGAAAATAAAACTAAAGGCGGAATTGTCCTACCGGATACGGCTAAAGAAAAACCGCAAGAGGCAAAAGTCGTTGCAGTTGGCAAAGGCAAAGTACTGGATAACGGTACTGTTCAGGCTCCAGAAGTTAAAGTTGGTGACAAGGTATTATACGGAAAATATTCCGGCAATGAAATTACTACCAAAGAAGGCGAAGAGTTGCTTATCTTACGCGAAGAGGATATTTTAGCTATAATCAAGTAATTAAGGAGGACTAAATGGCAAAGCAATTGTTGTATAGTGATGATGCCCGCCGCAAGATTTTAAGCGGGGTAGAGCAGCTGGCCGCTGCTGTAAAAGTAACCCTCGGGCCCAAAGGCCGCAATGTGGTAATTGACAAGAAATTCGGCTCACCTACCATAACTAAAGACGGGGTAACCGTAGCTAAAGAGGTTGATTTAGAGGATCCTTTTGAAAATATGGGCGCGCAGATGGTCAAAGAGGTTGCCGAAAAAACCTCAGAGATCGCTGGCGACGGGACCACTACCGCTACAGTTTTAGCTGAAGCGATTTATCGCGAAGGCTTAAAGAACGTAACTGCCGGCTCAAACCCCATGGAATTAAAACGCGGAATTGAAAAAGCAGTAGTAAAAGTGGTTGAGGAACTAGGAAAACTTTCTACTCCTATTAAAGACAAGAAGGAAATTGCCCAGGTAGCCAGCATTGCCGCTAATTCAGACACCAACATCGGCGAATTAATTGCCGAGGCAATGGACAAAGTAGGCAAGGACGGGGTAATTACTGTTGAAGAAGCAAAATCAACCGCTACAACTTTAGATGTTGTTGAGGGTATGCAGTTTGACCAGGGATATTTATCCCCATATTTTGTAACTGATGCTGAAAGAATGGAAGTTCTTTTGGAAGACCCATTCATTCTTATTTATGAGAAAAAGATATCTTCAATTAAAGATATCCTGCCTCTCCTGGAGAAGATTGCCCGCGCAGGTAAGCCTCTTTTGATAATCGCCGAAGAGGTTGACGGCGAGGCTTTAGCAACTTTAGTAGTTAATAAAATCCGCGGCACCTTTGTTGCCTGTGCAGTAAAGGCCCCGGGATATGGCGATAGGCGTAAAGCCATGCTTGAAGATATCGCTATTCTTACCGGCGGAAAAGCTTTAACTGAAGATTTAGGGATAAAGCTTGAGAACGTTGATATTGAAGACCTTGGCCGGGCCAAGAAAGTAAAAATTGACAAAGAAAATTCTACAATTGTTGAAGGAGCAGGAAAAAACCAGGCGATTAACGCCAGGATTGCCCAGCTCAAGAAACAAATAGAAGACACTGATTCTGATTATGATAAAGAAAAATTACAGGAACGCCTAGCCAAATTATCCGGCGGAGTAGCCGTAATTAACGTAGGCGCAGCTACAGAATCAGAAATGAAAGAGAAGAAAGCGCGCGTAGAAGATGCCTTACACGCGACTCGCGCAGCCACTCAAGAAGGTATTGTTCCGGGCGGCGGGGTAGCATTAATCCGGACTATTGCTGCTTTAGATAAACTAAAGCTTGAAGGCGATGAAAAGATCGGTGCTAATATAGTAAAACGGGCCATTGAAGAACCCTTAAGGCAGATAGTCCAGAATGCGGGCCTTGAAGGTTCAGTGGTCGTTCAGAGAATTAAACAAGAAAAGACCAATATAGGCTATGACGTAAGCCAGGATTCTTACGTAGACATGCTTGAAGCCGGGGTAATTGATCCTACAAAAGTAACCCGTTCAGCTTTACAGAATGCTTCCAGTATTGCTGCGCTTCTGCTTACAACCGAAACCCTGATTACGGACAAACCGGAGAAGGATGAGAAAATGCCTCCGATGCCAGGCGGCGGAATGGGCGGAATGGGCGGAATGGGCGGAGGTATGTATTAAAAAACAGTAGAAAATAATCAACAGTTGAATATAAACAAAGACAGCGGTCGTCATTAAAATGGCCGCTGTCTTTGTTTTCACCTAAAAATCCGCAATTTTTCTTGACAAATCCTAATAATATGTTAAACTATAAAAAAGTTTTGCGCAAATCTGTTTTTGCCTGCCACGGGCAAAACTAAAGCAATTAGTCAAGGTTGGCTAATTTTTTTAGATTCTTAATAAGGACTTTTTAAAAGTATAAACCTTAATAAGGAGAAACCCCATGGCAAGCAAAGTAAATCTCACCCGTAAGGTCTTATCGCTGTTTCTATCTTTCATCCTTTTCTTCACTCAAACTGGTTTTGCTCAAGTAGCAGCTGAACTTAACCTTAGCTCGCATTTTGCCAGTCTTGGGCCAAACATTACACAAAACAAGCTTCGCCTGCCGCACTTAAGGTATCTTTCTTATGATAATACCTCAAATAACATCCAGCTCCTTTTGGATAAAGGGGACCTGAAGGACTTAAAAGATTTAAAACTTGAAGAATCAGGAAAAGAACTTTTAAAATATTTCCTTATTGGGGTGACTCTTCCTGATGATAGCTTCTGGGTAAACCTGCGTCCTGATTCAGCAGATAATATTATTCAGGATGAACTGGCTAAAACCGATATCGGTAAAGTATTCCTTGAAGCGGATGTCCAGCTAAAAAAAGACACGGCTAGCCTCACTACACCTGATTCCCCGCTTGGAAAATTATATTGGGATAAACTTTATGAAAGAGCAAACCAGATCTATGGCACTCAAAATGTAAATATTCCGACATTAACCCGGCCCTGGATTGTGCCCGGTGAAATCATCATACGCGAAGCCGAAGGCAACAGTGCGTATATTTATAAGGCAACCTTAAAAGTGTTGCTTGAGCAAGACCACTTAAAAGAATCCGCAAATTATAACTTTGAAGACAACCGCGCAAAAGAACTCAACGAATACTCATCTCAACTTATCCGTGAATTTATCCTTCCAGAATTAGTAAAAAAGGTCAACAATGATAAAAACTATGCTGCCCTTAGACAGGTTTACTATTCATTAATTCTGGCCCGCTGGTTTAAATCAAGGTTCTATGGCAAGGGTGGTTTATATGCTTCCTATATTAATAAATCCAATCTCCAGGGACTTACCTCTAAAGAAACCTGGTCAAAAAATACCTATTTCGAACAATATCAAACATCCTTTAAAAATGGTGAATATAACCTTAAAACTAACATAAACGCATTATCCGGACCATCGATCAGAAGCTACTTCAGCGGCGGCCTTGAATTCAGCGCCAATATGAACATTACCTCGCAAAACAAGGGAAGCAGCCCAATAATTGCCGGGTTCACCGGTTCCAGCTCTAACCCCGTATTTATGGCTGCGGCCACCAAAAACGGCCTGGTGCCTTTCTTTGGCACAGCAACTATCAATAACCCTATCTCGCTTTCCCAGGGAATCAGCTCAAGCCCAATGATATCTCAAAGTTTGGGTATGTTTACTTCCAGAAACCATAGTAATAATTCTCTCACAATCAGCCCTATTCCAGCGGAAATGGCAAAAGGAAAAGCACGAATAGCTGTCTATCAATATTTCTCTGATAGCGATAAAAGATGGCTGCTTTTTGAGGCAAAAACGAAAAATGAAGTTTTGGGACAAAACATTTCGCTATGGCTATCTGGAGAGAACATCTATCCTACAAATTCCAACGAATGGGAATATAAAAGAAAAGGATTCCATGCCAATATTAAAATAACTCATAATACTAATAATAACACTCTCAGCTTGACAGCAGTTGCCAATGGGGAGGTCAGTAAAGAACTGGGTCAGTCTACCGAGGATGATTTTCAGGTATTCCTTGAGCCGTCTTCTTCAAGTCCAATTTCTATCCAACCGGTCACATCCTTACGTGTTTACGCCGACATCAACCAGAGGATCTGGCTTGACGGCCTGACTTTTGAGATGCTGCTTTCCGGAGAATTTGAGAACTTAGTACGCACCCATGGCATAAACGGGGTTACTACCAATCCTTCTCTGATCAAGGCCTATTTTAGCGACCAACGAGTAATTGATAAGGCAAAAGAATTGGCAGCTCAAGGTTTAGATAAGAAGACTATCTACTATCAGCTTGTCAGTGAATTAGCTAAAACCGCGTTGGAAATTTTTGAGAAAGCTGGCATAAAAGACGCCAAATTCAGTGTTGAACTTAACCCTGCGGTTAATAATGCAGACGTCGCGGAAGCATTAAAAGAGGCGCTACTTTGGACAGACATTAACCCAACACATATGATGATCAAAGTCGCTTTGAGCTCTGATGCAGATGGTATTGATAATCACATCGGATACAAGATAATAGAAGAAGTAATCTCCCGCGGACGGAATGTCAACGTAACGTTGATCTTTACCCCAGAGCATTATCAAAAGGTTGTTGACGCATATATCCGCGGTTTACAACGCGGCTTAATTAACGTAAAAGAAGGCAGGCTAAGCAAAGATGAGTTTAACCGTGTATATTCTGTAGCCAGCTTTTTTATATCCCGCTGGGATGTATATTTTGAAGAGAACAATCTCACACCTGAAAACGCCCATGGCCAGGTAGCTAACGCTATTGCCATAAAGGCATACAATGAAATATTTAAGAATTCCTTCAGTGATAAAAATCCAACTTGGAATAAATTAAAAACAGATGCCAATGCCATTGGTCTAGAAGTTAACCCTCAGGAATTCCTGCTTGCTTCTACCGGATCAAAAGGCGCGGATATGCTTAAAAAAGGTGTCATTACTGAAAAAATTGCTGCTGCTTATCCCGCGGGGATATATGTTCATCCGTTGCAGGGTACGCTTATCGTAAATACTCTTCCCTATACCCCAACTATAAAATATTTAATTGAAAACGGCATTGCTAAAAATGACGATGGCAGTATAGCTAAAACCATTGAATCCGGTTACGATTCAAGCCTTGAAATTATGGATTTGATCTCAAAAGGTAACGCCAATATAACCCGGATAGGCGCCATTCTGCTTAAGAATGCCACAACTGCGTTTTCCAACGATTATATTAGTGTACAGAATACGCTAGATAATATTGTCAGTGGCAATACTTCCAGTTCGCCGGTAAATCCACCGATGAGATATCAAGATGCAACGATCGCCTTTGAAGGTTTTGAAGAAACCGATCCGGAAGTTTTCAATAGTTTGCCGGTTAAATTAGCAGCTAATTATGAGCTTACCGGAGAAATAAAACAATATCCTGAACCTACGGGTCAGCTTAACTCGCGTTTTGGATATAAAGATCCCAATGGCGCTTTGAGAATGGACAACCGCAAGCCTATAACAGAATGGGTTTCACAGGTTAAAAATAATGGCGCTAAAGTTATGCTGCATATTGGCATAGGCGGCCAAGGAAAATCCAACAGTGTCCAAGCAGAATACTGGGGAGAAGATAAAGAAGCAAAAATCATAGTTTTAGACAGGATAGGAGTAAGCATTAAACAGCTTTTCCAGAATCTTTTAAACTCAGGATATAACATTTATGAAATAGTCTTACACGCAAGTTCTAAATCTGGAAGTACCGATGAACCTTTAACTATATATCAGGAAAGTTTAAATGAATTCCTGAGGCTTATGGGAATAGCGGAGGGAATGACTCCTAAAGACGCGCAGGCATTATCAGTAAGATTTAGCGCATTCCTAAAAGATTTTAATAATGGAAAATCTAAGAGCGCGCTTTTTAAAGGAATTCCTGTCGATGATTTTAACCAGCAATTTAATGAAAAAGAGCGCCTGGCTATAGGCAAGGTTTTAGAAAGAATAGTATTTACTACGTCCTTAAATCCGGATGCCAGCCGGCTTTACGCCTTTGCCTTGGGAATGAAGGAATTAAAAATAGCTAATATTTCTGTCTTTGATTTCTCCGAATATACTGGCGGAAGATTCACAGAAAACTGTGAATCCGGATCCGTTACACAAGCATTTCAGGGATTGAATATTACTCAAATAACTGAAGGACTGCAAAAACAAGCAAGTAATTATTGGGGGACGGACGGAAACAACCCGGAAAAAAATAGCGCGTTGCGTGCTGCTATTTTAACACGTAAGCTTAATCCTCCGGTTATGCTGGTATCTGTGCGTAGTTCCAATGCCACTTCCGAAGCTCTACAGAAAGAACAATTATTCCCGGAAAGCAACGGTAAAGACGGACAAGGTATCTGGGTAGTAGTCAGCGCAGGACAAGAAGAAATGAATAGAAAGATTGGACAAATAAAACAACAAACCGGTAAAGCCCCCTTAGTTATAGTGGTAGAGCAAAAGGGATTTGCGCCTATGGCAGTCCCGCAAGATGTTCCTGTAATACGCTATTTTAAAGAAGAGATATCGCCTCTTGCCAACGCTAAATTTGCCCTTTGGTTTCAGGAGTTTACCGTGCGTTATGGCCTGTTAAGCTTAGCTGATCTGGTTGCAGAAAACAACATAACCTTAAATATACCAGTAGTAGGCGCCGCATTAATGAATAAATCGGTTTTAGAAAATAAGCCTAATTTTTGGTGGTTAAGGGATCCCCAGAATCAACCCATGGTAGAGCTAGCCAAAGGAGTATTGGTAAGTGTTTTGAGCACCCTTGATAAATCCGATGAGGCAACCAGAGCCAGATATATGGATGTTGAAAAACGTATTAAAAACGGGGAATATATTCTTGATGAAGAAATAAACTTAACTGATCAGGAAAGAGAAACGAATCTCTCTGCCGAAGAAAAAAATAAGTTGCTTCAAGAAACAGCAATAAATTTAGTTCAAGCAGATGAGAATATTTCGGTAAGCGCCGAAGATTCCATATCTTTTGCTAAATTAGTTTCTACCATTAATGAAATTAATAATCTTAAACATAAAAACGAAGAACTTGCTGCAAAAATGAAACTTGCTATAGAAGAAAACAATGACAAAAGGATCCAAATTCAACTTCTTATCGAAAAAAATGATGAACAGATATATGAATTGTATAAATCAATCCGTGGTTATGGAAAAGGTAAACTATCTGACAACCAGATGGAGGAAGCTGCTAGAAAATTAGCCACCCTTATGCTGATCGCCCGAGGCAAGAAAAAAGTAGTTTCTCCTGTTTTTTATACTGCTTACCCTAACGCAGATATTCTTGGAGAAATGCTGCAAAGCATTGATTATGGTATCGGAACTCGTGACCAGCATGCCAATTTCCAGGGCCGCCTTGATGGTAATGATGCTGTCTTTACTCTGCTTGTAGATTTTGTGAAATCTTACGAAGCAGTTGTGCAATCTGAAAGCAAAATCAGCACCTATGGCCTTGCTAATGACTATCTTGATGGGGCTTATCCCGATGAAGAACGCAGGCAATTTTTAAAGGCGGAATTTCGCTCATTGAGCGGGGATGTTACGACTGACGCTATAAATTATCAGGGAGAAACATATAAAAAGAGATTTTTCCGCGATGTCGCAATAGTAACATTACCTGACATTTCTACTTTTGACGGATTAATAACTGCATTTGGTATTTTTAACCGCGCGCAGCAACTCTTTGAATCTACTTCCAGTTCACCAATAAACACTGAAAAGTCAAAACGAGGCGGTATTGACTTCCGTATCCTACCCATGAATATCCAAGCAGTAGGAAGTTTTGAAGGATTAACCTTTTCTTTACCTCCGGCTGCCACGCTTACTCAAATTAACATCAACAAAGAACTGATTGAAATATCTCAAATGGTTGACAACGGCATTGCTCCCAGCAGTGAAAGAATTAAAGAACTGATAGGAGCCTGTTACCATAAACAAGAATTAGCCAATCATCAGGAAGAACTAGTCAGCTGTTTAATGCGTATTTGCAAACTGGAAGAAGATATGGCTATTCCTACAGATGCAAATATTAAAGAGGCAATTGTAATCGCAGATAGCGTCCGTTAATTAATAAAAGAAACGCCCTTTTTCTATCTTTATTATTTGAGAAAAGGGCGTTTCCCATTTAAAAATATGTATTGACAAAACCACCTCTCTGGGGTAAAATTCAATATCCTTTTCAAAAAATTTCCCAAAATAAGGCCAAATTATCGTAAACTATTATAAAACAATAAGTTAACTCAAGGAGATTCCTAAAATGGCAGAATGGATAGGTATAGGAAGGCGCGCAAGAAGATGCTATGGTTTTGATGAAATTGCCCTGGTTCCCGGAGCTCAAACCGTAAATCCAAATGAAGTTGATACCAGCTTTGAATTCATGGGAAAAAAGATTAAAATACCTATTCTTGCCGCAGCCATGGATGGAGTTGTAAATGTCAAATTCGCGATAGAAATGTCAAAATTAGGCGGCCTGGCAGTCTTAAACCTTGATGGTATCCAGACCCGCTACGAAAACCCCGATGAAGTCCTGGAGGATATAGCAAGAGCCACCCCTCAAAAAGCAACTGAGCTTATCCAAACAGTTTATACTACCCCGATAAAAGAACGGTTAATTACAAAAAGAGTTGCTGAAATTAAAAAGGCCAAAGCAACGGCAATAGTCAGTTGCATCCCGGCTAATGCCGACAAGTTCTCAAAATTAGCTATTTCCGCCGGAGCCGATATATTCGTTATTCAATCTACCGTAACTACAATCAAACACCTTTCTACGCAGTATAAAACACTTGACTTGATAAAGTTCTGTAAAAATATAAAGATCCCGGTTATCCTGGGAAATTGCGTAACTTACGAAACGACATTAGAACTTATGGATACCGGAGCCAGCGGCCTGCTTATCGGTGTCGGTCCGGGAGCCGCATGTACTACGCGGGGCGTCCTGGGTATCGGCGTGCCGCAAGTTACCGCAACAGTTGATGCTGCAGGAGCGCGCGACTTCTATTTTAAGCGTACAGGCAAATATGTCTCCATTATCACTGACGGCGGGATGAACCGCGGCGGAGATATCTGCAAGGCATTCGCCTGCGGAGCTGACGCGGTAATGATCGGTTCAAGCTTTGCCAGGGCAAAAGAAGCCCCGGGAAGAGGTTTCCATTGGGGAATGGCTACTTCTCATGTTAATCTGCCTCGCGGCACGCGTATTCAAGTCGGTACAACCGGAACGCTGAAAGATATTTTGCTTGGCCCGGCAAAAGTAGATGACGGATCACAAAATCTTTTAGGAGCGTTAAAAACTTCTATGGGATCCTTAGGCGCGTCAACTTTAAGAGAAATGCATGACGTAGAAATTATTATCGCCCCATCAATCCAAACTGAAGGAAAAATCTTTCAGGTAGGACAAAGAGTGGGAATGGGTAAATAAATCAGAAGGCAGAATATAGAAAGAAGGATAAATGACAAGGCAGACAATATTAATTCTGGATTTTGGTTCACAATATACGCAATTAATCGCGCGCAGGGTAAGGGAAAACAAGGTTTTCTCAAAAATAATCCCCTATAATACTCCGGCTAAAGAAATAGCTGCCTTAAACCCAAAAGGGCTGATACTTTCCGGCGGGCCTGCCTCGGTAGTTGATAAGAAATCGCCTTACCCTGATAAAGGTATTTTTAAGCTTGGGATACCGATACTTGGCGTCTGCTATGGAATGCAAGTTATCTGTGAGATGCTGGGAGGAAAAGTAAAACATACCCGCGAGCGTGAATTCGGCAAAACCGAACTATTTATCGACGATAACCGGGACCTTTTCAGCCATATGCCGGGGAATTTTACCTGCTGGGCAAGCCATGGAGATTACGTAACTAAGATACCTGCCGGTTTCCACACAAGCGCGCATACAGCTAATACCCCTATTGCTGCAATTTCCAACCAGAAAAGAAAAATCTTTGCTGTGCAATTCCATCCGGAAGTAACCCATACTGAAAAAGGCAACCAAATCCTAAGCAATTTTTTGTTTAAAATTTGCGGCGCCCTGAGCAGATGGACCATGCAGTCATTTATCAAAGAATCTATCGAAAACATTAAGAAAAATGCCGGTAAAGATAAAGTAGTCTTAGGATTAAGCGGCGGAGTGGATTCTTCAGTAGCCGCCCTGTTAATTCATAAATCAATCGGAAAAAACTTACGCTGCATTTTCATTGATAACGGTCTGCTCAGAAAAGGGGAGGCCGAGCAAGTTAAAAGCGTATTTAAAGATATGTATCATTTGAATTTGAGTTATGTTGACAGAAGCAAAAGGTTTCTTGAACGCTTAAAAGGAGTTATTGATCCGGAAGAAAAACGAAAAATAATCGGCGATGAGTTTGTAAAAGTGTTTGAAGAAGAGGCGAAAAAGACAAAAGGGGCAAAATTCCTTGGACAAGGGACGCTTTATCCTGATGTTATTGAATCGGTTTCCCCTACGGGCGGCCCGAGTAGAAAAATAAAAAGCCATCATAATGTCGGAGGACTGCCCGCGCACATGCATTTAAAACTGATTGAACCTCTAAGGGAGATATTTAAAGATGAGGCCAGAGAGATCGGCAGACAACTCAATCTTCCTGATAATATCATACAACGCCAGCCTTTCCCGGGCCCCGGCCTTGCAGTCAGGATTATTGGAGAGATAACTCCGGAACGCCTGGAACTTTTACGAGAAGCAGATAAACGCGTAATTGAAGAAATATCCAAAGCCGGTCTTTACGAACAAATATGGCAGTCATTTGCCATTCTGCTGCCTATAAAAAGCGTGGGGATTATGGGAGACGAGCGCACTTATGAAAATGTCGTAGCCCTGCGTTGCGTATCCAGTTTTGATGGCATGACTGCTGACTGGGTAAAGCTGCCTTATGAAGTAATGGAAAAAATATCCAATCGCATCATCAATGAAGTTAGGGGCATCAACCGCGTAGTTTACGATATCAGCTCTAAGCCTCCGGCAACCATTGAGTGGGAATAAACCACTAAAAAGCTCTGCCCGGACAATTATCAAATGTCTCACTCTGATTTTATCCATCTCCACCTGCATACGCAGTACAGCCTCCTTGACGGAGCCTGCCGTATCCCCGAAATTCTCGCTATAGCCAAAAGCCATAAAATGGATTCCCTTGCCATAACCGACCATGGCAATATGTTTGGGGCAATTGAATTCTACCTGGAAGCGCGTAAGGCTGGAATCAAACCAATTATCGGTTGCGAGGTTTATGTCGCCCCCAAAAGCAGGCTGGATAAAGGCGGATCCGGAATAGAAGACGCGGCAAACCATTTAATCCTGCTGGCCCGCAACGAATCAGGTTATCAAAATTTAATTAAGCTTGTTTCTATCGGCTACCTTGAAGGGTTTTACTACCGGCCGCGTATTGATAAAGAAGTCCTCGGCCTGCACGCTGACGGATTAATCGGTCTATCCGCCTGTCTGAAGGGAGAAGTCGCCTGGCTTATCCAGCAAAAACGTTTTAACGACGCGCTCAAGGCAGCAGAAGATTATCAAAATATATTCGGTAAGGGAAACTTCTACCTTGAGATGCAACCAAATTCCATCCCCGAGCAAAAAATTGTAAATGAAGCGCTGATTAAAATATCCAAGGAACTAAACATTCCCTTAGTCGCCACTAATGACGTGCACTATCCCACTAAAGATAAAGCCGAAGCACATGAAGCGCTCTTATGTATCCAGACTCAGGCAACCCTTGACGACCCCAAGCATATGCGTTTTCAAACCAGCGAATTTTATTTCCGCCCCCCCGAAGAAATGAAAGAGTGTTTTAAAGACTGCCCCGAGGCAATTAAAAATACATTGGAGATTGCCCAGCGCTGCAACCTGGAGTTGGACTTTACGCAGATGCATTTGCCAAAATATTCGCCGCCCGAAGGAAAAAACAAGGAAACCTTTCTGCTTGAGCTCTGCGAAAAAGGGCTGGAAGAAAAAGGGCTTACGGGCAACCCCGAAGCAAAAACGCGCCTTGAACATGAATTAAAGATTATTAAGCATATGGGTTTTATCAGCTATTTCCTGATTGTCTGGGATTTTATTGCCTACGCAAAAAGCCAGGGAATTCCAGTGGGGCCGGGAAGAGGCTCGGCCGCGGGAAGCCTGGTAAGCTTCCTTCTAGGAATTACTGACCTGAATCCCTTAAAATACGGACTGCTTTTTGAAAGGTTCTTAAATCCTGACCGCCTGGGGCTGCCGGATATTGATATTGATTTTTGTTACGAACGCAGGCAGGAAGTAATTGATTACGTAACTAAAAAATACGGAAGGGAAAACGTCGCCCAAATCATAACTTTTGGAACCATGCAGGCTAGAGGGGTAATCCGCGATGTAGGCAGAGTCATGGCAATCCCCTACGCGGATGTTGACCGCATCGCAAAAATGATCCCCGCTGAACTTGATATGACTCTGAAGAAAGCCATGGAGAGCGAACCAGAGTTGAGCAATCTTTATAGAAATGATGCGGAAATAACCAAATTGATTAATACCGCCCTGTCCTTAGAAGGCCTAAACCGGCATGCCTCTGTCCATGCCGCAGGGGTAATCATCGCAGATAAACCATTAAATAACTACATGCCTTTGTTTAAAACCGGTGATGACCAGGTTACCACCGGATACAGTATGGAGACGCTTGAGAAAATCGGACTGCTTAAAGTAGACTTTCTCGGCTTAAAAACGCTCACTGTAATTGATGAGACACTAAAACTGGTCAAGAAGACGCGCGGTATGGAAATTGATATCGAAACCCTCCCGCTGGACGATGCAAACACATACAAACTTCTCGCCTCCAGTCATACAATCGGCGTATTTCAGGTTGAAAGTTCAGGCATGCGTGATTTACTTAAAAAACTTATGCCCGAACGTTTTGAAGACTTAATTGCGCTTTTAGCCTTATACCGACCCGGGCCGATCGGCTCAGGAATGCTTGACGACTTTATGAAACGTAAACACGGGCAAGTCCCCATAAAATACGAGCATCCTAAACTGGAACCGATCTTGAAAGAAACCTACGGTATTATGGTTTATCAGGAACAGATAATGCAAATTGCCTCTGCCTTAGCCGGATTCTCGCTTGCCCAAGCAGATATTCTGCGCAAAGCAATGGGTAAGAAAATACCGGAAGTTATGGAGAAACAAAGAAATAATTTTACTCATGGCTGCCTGAAGAACGGAATAAAAGAGTCCACCGCGACTAAAATATTTGATTTAATAGAATATTTCTCCGGGTATGGCTTCAATAAGTCCCATTCAACTGCCTATGCCTTAATTTCTTACCGCACGGCATATTTAAAAGCGAACTATCCGGTAGAATTTATGACCGCCCTGCTTACCTCGGAACGCGACAATACCGATAAAATTGTAACTTACGTAAATGAAACCCATCAAATGGGGTTAAAGGTACTGCCTCCGGATATAAATGAAAGCGATGTGCTTTTTAAGGTTGAGAATGAATCAAGCATCCGCTTTGGCTTATTAGCGATAAAAAATGTAGGCAAGGGCGCATCTGAATCAATTGTAAGCGCAAGAACCAAAGCTAAGTTTAAATCACTTGAGGACCTCTGCAGCCGGATTGACCTAAGGCTGGCAAACCGCAAAGTACTGGAAAGCCTGATCAAATGCGGGGCGCTGGACTGCTTCGGAATCTTAAGGGCAAGGATGTTTACCAGCCTGGACGCAATTCTTGAAAGGTCCCAGAGAATGCAAAAAGAAAAGTCCAGCGGCCAACTTTCTTTTTTTGACCAGGCAATTACCAGTAATGGGTTTGGAAAAACCACAGAAATCCTGGCTGACTGTAAGGAATGGCCGGAGCCGCAATTATTATCATTTGAAAAAGATATGCTGGGTTTCTACGTGAGCGGGCATCCTCTGGCTCGCTATGCTAAACAACTCAAACGTTTTGCTTCCTGCTCTACCGCCAACCTGCATGAGCATAAAGACCAGGACAGCATAAAGATCGTCGGATTAATCGCCAAAATCAAACAGACCCTTACGCGGGCAAAACAGGAGAAAATGGCTATATTGAAATTGGAAGACCTGAACGGGGTAATAGAGGCCCTGGTCTTTCCGCGCGCATTTTCCAAAGTAAGCCGGTATATTTTACCCAATACAATAGTACTTATCCGCGGAACATTAAACCTGACAGAAGATACCCCTAAAATAGTCGTAGAAGATCTTTTTCCGTTTGAAGAAATTTACAGGCTGATTACCGCTATGAGCATAAACCTCTCCGGAATTAAAGAAAATATATTCGAATCTTTAAAGACCCTGCTTTCTGAACATAAAGGCAGTGTCCCTATATATTTACGTCTGGATACTCCCGCCAAAGCCCGGGTTCAAATGGTAGTAGGCGAGAATCTCTATGTTTCTCCTTCAGAAAAATTAATCCAGGAGCTTGATGAAATGCTGGGAGAAGACCGCCTTTCGCTAGTCCTATAATAGGGACAGCGACCATTATTATAATTAATAATGGTCGCTGTCCCTATTTATGCTTGACATCGTAACTTTTTGCTGTTATTATGCTTAGAAAATACACCCCGGGCCTGTAAAAAGTGGAATAGGGTGTATCCTTGTGAATTAACGCCCGGCTTTAAAGGAAGTAGCCAGCGTGCCCTTTGTGGGCAAGGAGGATGAAAGATGACCAAGAAAGATATTGTCTTAAAGGTATCTGACGAAACAAACTTAAAACAAATAGATGTCAAAGAAGTTGTTCAAAAAACATTTGACTGTATTGTTGACGCCTTAGTTAGAGGAGAGCGGATTGAATTGCGCAACTTTGGCGTTTTTAAAATAAAACAAAGAAAAAGCCGCACAGGCAGGAACCCACGCACCAACCAGGTTATCCCTGTCCCCCCCAGAAAGGTAGTGGTCTTTAAGGCTGGCTTGGAAATGAAACAAAAAATTAAATAGTCCTTATGCATTAATCCGGAAATCCTTGCGCACTTATCAAGGGTCAATCAAAACCAAAAAATAATTTATGTATAAAAGGGTCCCCGGCACCAAAGACATTTTGCCTGATGAAACAGGCCACTGGCAGACAATTGAAGAAGCAGCACGCAATATTTTCTCACTTTATAATTACCGGGAAATCCGCACCCCGATAATTGAGGAGGCATCCCTTTTTAACCGCACACTCGGGACTGCTACCGAAATTGTTCAAAAACAGATGTTTCTTATTCACAACCAGGATGATTTATACGCCTTGCGGCCGGAAGGAACCGCGTCAATTTGCCGCAGCTACCTGGAAAATAACCTGGATAAAACCAGCGCATTTATAAAATTATTTTATATCGGCCCGATGTTCCGCCTGGAGCGGCCGCAAAAAGGAAGGTTGCGCCAATTCCACCATATCGGATGCGAAGCAATCGGCTCCCAAGAATCCGCCCTTGACGTAGAAACCATCAGCCTGGCTGATCAACTTCTTAAAAGTTTTGCTATCACGGGTTACAATATTAAAATAAACAGCCTAGGATGCCCTGATGACAGAAAAACTCTCAGCCTGAATTTAAAAACCGGGCTGGATAAAGAAAAACATAATCTCTGCCCTGACTGCCAGTTAAGATTAGAAAATAATATCCTGCGGGTATTAGATTGTAAAAATGTGGGCTGCCAGGAAATAGTTAAAACACTCGGGCTCAAAGACGGCCACCTTTGCCAGCCTTGCCGGAAACATTTTGAAGAAGTCAAGGACGGCTTAAACAATATTAATATTCCTTTTAATCTTGAGCCGCAGCTCGTACGCGGCCTGGATTACTACAATCGCACGGTATTTGAATTCACGCACCCAGATTTAGGCAGCCAGGATGCAATCGGGGCTGGCGGGCGCTACAATAATCTTATTAAGGGATTAGGGGGCCCGGATACAGGCGGTATTGGTTTTGCTTTCGGAGTTGAAAGGCTGCTTTTAGCATCAAAGGTAACCAAAGACAAACCCCTGAGCAGGCTGGTCTTTTTAATTACCCTTGGAGAACCCGCTAAGTCTGCCGGCGTAAAGATATTAAACCAGTTGCGCGCTTCCGGTATTCCAAGCGAAATGGACTATCTGGGCAGGTCATTAAAAGCAGCTATGCGCGCCGCTAATGACGCAGGCGCAAGATACGTTTTAATTTTAGGCGAAGATGAACTAAAGAAAAATGTTATTTCACTTAAAGATATGTTGAACAGCACTCAAAAAGAAATTAACATAGAAGACCTAACCAAGGAATTAAAATGATAAAGACGCATACTTGCGGTGAGCTCAACGCTACGCACAGCGCAAAACAGGTCACACTCTGCGGATGGGTTGCCCGCAGAAGAGACCACGGAAAACTGGTCTTTATTGATATCCGTGACCGCAGTGGTTTCACCCAGATAGTTTTCATCCCTAATGAATCCGGAGAGGCTTATAAACTTGCCCAGGAATTAAGAAACGAATTTGTGGTTAAAATAACCGGGCTGGTAAATAAAAGGCCAAAAGGGACGGTTAATGAAAAGTTAGCAACCGGAGAAATTGAAGTTTTAGCAAAAGAACTGGAGATATTAAACCCCAGTTTAAATCCGCCTTTTGAGATTGAAGAAGAGACTGAAATAACCGAAGAGATGCGCCTTAAATACCGTTATCTTGATTTAAGGCGTAAAAAGGTTTTTAACAACCTTACCTTAAGAAGCAACCTGTATAAAGTTATCCGGGCTTATTTAGGAAACAATGGTTTTATTGAATGCGAAACGCCTATACTTACAAAATCCACCCCTGAAGGCGCTCGGGATTACCTGGTTCCTTCACGGATAAATATCGGCCAATTTTTTGCCCTGCCTCAGTCTCCGCAATTATTTAAGCAAATTCTTATGGTTGCAGGGATAGAAAGGTATTACCAGATTGCTAAATGTTTCCGTGACGAAGACCTGCGGGCCGACCGCCAACCGGAATTTACCCAGTTAGATATTGAGATGTCTTTCATTGATGAAGAAGATATCTTTAATCTGACTGAGGGGCTAATGAAACTGATCCTTAAAGAATTGAAGAATGTTGATATAAAAACGCCTTTTCCGCGGATCAGCTACAGAGAAGCAACGGAGAAATATAAATCAGATAAACCGGATTTAAGGCCTGAACTAAATAACGATTTTGCTTTTTGCTGGGTTGTTGATTTCCCTCTCTTCAAATATAATGAAGAGGAGAAACGCTGGGATAGCGAACATCACCCGTTTACCGCGCCTGCTGATTGCGACTTGGAAAACCTGGAAAAATCACCGGAGAAGGTAAAATCACGCTCATATGACCTGGTCTTAAACGGAATGGAGCTAGGCAGCGGTTCAATAAGAATTCACCGCAGGGAGCTTCAACAAAAGATTTTTAATATAATCGGAATCGGGGAAGAAGAAGCCTCTAAACGTTTTGGCTTTCTTCTTGAAGCTTTTCAATTCGGAGCGCCTCCGCATGGAGGAGTAGCCTTCGGGCTGGACAGATTATTAACCATTCTATCCGGAGAAAACAGCATAAGGGAGGTAATCACTTTCCCTAAAACTTCAGCTGCTTTCTGCCCGTTAACCAGCGCGCCTTCAGATGTCGGAGAAAAACAATTAGTAGAACTAGGTATAACTATTAAGAGGAGGAAGTAAAATGGATAAAATCAAGTTAGCTGGTATTTGCGTATTAACCTCAACTCTGGCTTTATCAGGCTGCGTAGCCAGGACATATAATTTAACCCGCGATAGGATTGACCAGGATCTTTCTTCAACATCCGGTAACCGCGGTTATATTATGGGGACAGCGCCTGAAGCAACAGAAAGAAAAACCACCCGCACTACCAGGGTCTTTGAAGTTGAGCTGGGATTTGCCAAGCCTTCGCAGGCAAAATGCCCATCTACTATACCGGTAACAAGCAGCGTAGATGAGCCGGTAATGATCCAGGAAACCCTGGTTGAGGAAACAGTGAGCCAAACTTTTGAAAACTATACCGTAGAAAAAAATGATACCCTGCAAAAAATTTCAAATAAATTTTACGGTACTACCAAAAACTGGCCAAAGATCTATAAAGCCAATAAGGACGTTTTACGTTCACCGGATAAGCTTTATGCGGGCCAAACATTAAAAATCCCGGCCGGCATAGAATCTAAAGTAGAAACCATTGAAATAGCGGAACCAAAAGAAAACCTTAAATAGTGGATAAAATTATAAAATTTGAGTCGCAAAAAGAAGCCCAGGGGATTTTTGGCGCACACGACTCCAATACAAAAAGCATTGAAAAAGAGCTTAAAGTCAAGCTTACTTTACGCGGTGATTATTTAAAAATAAGCGGGACAGCCAGTAATATCAAAAAGGCGAGCCAGTTAGTTGAATATCTGCTCAACGGATTGCGGAGCGGAAATGATGAAATCGGTAAAAATGACCTTTCCTATTTAATATCTAACTTTAAAAACGGCAAACAAAAGCAACAACTGGCAGGATTAGATACGGAAATTACGCGCTCCTCCGCGGGAAAACAAATCGGGCCAAAGACTACCGGCCAGAATGAATACGTAGAAGCGATAAAAAAGCATGATATAGTTTTCGGAGTCGGCCCAGCGGGTACCGGAAAAACTTATCTGGCTATGGCTTGCGCCGTAGAAGCGCTGAAAAAACAAGAGGTACGCAGAATTATCTTAACCCGGCCGGCTATTGAAGCCGGCGAATCGCTGGGGTTCCTCCCCGGGGATATGCAGGCAAAAATATCACCCTACCTTAGGCCTCTCTACGACGCCCTCTACGACATGATGGAGGCTGAACGTATTGAGAAATATATTGAAACAGGGATAATTGAAGTTGCCCCGCTCGCATATATGAGAGGCAGAACGCTTAATGACGCCTTTATCATCCTTGATGAAGCGCAAAATTGCACCGCCGAACAAATGAAAATGTTTTTAACCCGCTTAGGCTTTGATTCTAAGGCGGTAATTACGGGAGATATGACGCAAAGCGACCTTCCCAACGCCAGGCCTATAGGACTGCTTCAAGCTCAAGATATACTCAAGGAAATTGAAGGGATAAAGTTTATTTATTTTAGCGGCTCCGATGTAGTCAGGCATGCCCTGGTCCAGAGAATAATTGAAGCTTATGAAAAAACTGTTAAATAAAAAGAACCTCTCCGTTACCGGCTTATGCATTCTTATTTTTATCTTCAGCCATATTATCCGCATGAATCCCGCAATTCCTCTGTTTTTAATAATCCTCTACCTTTGTTTTTACGATAAATTTTCCAGGATAAAGAATGCTGCTTTGCTTAATTTAAGTTTTCTTTTTCTGATTTCTTTCACCATGGGGCATTCATTGCTTAAGCAGGGATTATCTTTCTATTTTATCCCTATCGCGATTATCCCGATGCTCTGCGTATTGTTATTTAATAATCTTGAGGTAGCTTATTTCTTATCATTAGCGACTTCTTTATCACTGGCTTCTTTTTGCGCTGAGCCGTTCAAGGCATGGTTTCTTTTTATGGCCTCCTGCTCCACGGCTATTCTTTTGGTGAATAAAGCGCACAAACGCACAACGGTTATCCTGGCAGGGCTTATCGCGGGCCTGGCCCAATTGCTAAGCCTTATACTGCTTGAGCGTTTTTGGATAAACCAGCCTCAAAGGTATTTAATTATCCTGCTGAATAACCTGGTCTCCGGTATTATTGTCCTGGGGGTCCTGCCTGTATTTGAATACCTGCTGCAGACGGTAACCAACATCAGCCTGCTGGAGCTGGCGGATTCTCACCACCCCATCTTACAGCGGATGATCCTGGAAGCCCCGGGCACATACCACCACAGCCTTATAGTCGGCAACCTCTCAGACACCGCCTGCACTACCATAGGGGCAAACGGCCTATTAGCCAGGGTGGGGGCATATTACCATGATATCGGCAAACTTCAGAAACCGGAGTATTTTATAGAAAACCAGCAGATAAAAAAGAATTTGCATGACGAACTTTCCCCTACAATGAGCAAGCTTATTATCATGAACCATATAAAAGAAGGCTTAGATCTGGCTAAAAAGTATTCCTTAAGCCCGGTACTCTGGGATTTCATCCAACAGCATCACGGTAATAGCCTGGTTTATTACTTCTACCGCCGCGCCCTTGAAGACAAAGAAGAAGACCAGGAAGTAACTGAAGAAGGCTTTCGTTATCCCGGGCCAAAACCAAATACTAAAGAAACAGCCGTTGTTCTCTTGGCGGACTCTGTTGAGGCAGCTACGCGCACGTTAAAAGACCCCACCCCGGCAAAAATTGAAGAGGTGGTCCATAAAATAATTAACAACAAATTCATTGACGGGCAATTAGACGAATGCGAACTTACCTTAAAAGATATTGAGAAAATTTCCAACGTCTTTACTAAGATGTTAAGCGGGATATACCATAGCCGGGTCAACTACTCATAAGAGATTGAGTACCTTTTTCACCCAATCCATTCTTTAACCATGTTAAATATAAACATAAGCAACCTGCAAGAAAAGCTGCCTATACCCGAAATGCGCATCAAAAAACTTATTCACAAAATCCTTAAAGGAGAAAACTTCAAGAAGAAGGGGTATATCAATATCTGCTTTACGGATAACTCCCTGATTAAGGAACTCAATGCCAGGTTCTTAAAAACCCCTAAGGCTACCGATGTATTGGCTTTTAACCTAAGCAATAAAGCCGCTCCGGCTATCCTGGCGGATATCGCGATTTCCACGGATATCGCGATAAACAATGCCCGGTATTTTAAAACTTCTCCGGAAAGCGAACTAATGCTCTATGTTGCTCACGGAGTCCTGCATATATTAGGTTTTAACGATCATACTAAAACTCAGATTCAACTCATGCGTAAAAAGGAAAGAAAATATGTCGATAGATAGGGCAACCGCGCTGGTTTTAAATAAACGGGATATCCGCGAAACATCAATAATCGTGGATTTCTATAGCAAAGAATTCGGCAAACTTACCGGATTACTTAAAGGGATACGCACTGAACCGGAGAAATTCGCCTCAAACCTTGAGCCTTTTTCCTTGAATGAAATTATTTTTTACAGAAAAACCCATTCAAGCATCCATCTGGTAAGCCAGGCTGACAAACTGGACAACTTTACCCAGATCCGCTCCAGCCTCGAGAAAACAACTCAAGCAGTTTTTATGATAGAACTGATTAACTCTATAATGCAGCTTGAAGATAAAAATGAAGATATTTTTGAGCTTGCCTTGACAAGCCTTAAAGAACTGGAAACTAATTACAACCCCGCTAAAATTGCGACTATATTTAAAATAAAGCTGCTTAACCTTTCCGGATTTAAGCCGCATTTTGATTCCTGCGTCTCTTGTGCGGATATAATCAGCGGCCAGGCAAAGTTTAGCCTTTCATTGGGAGGACTGCTTTGCCCGCGTTGCATGCAGAAGGACCCTGCCAGCCGGGGGATATTCCGGGGGACAATTGCCACAGTCTTGCATATTGAAAGGAATACTTTTAACGCCAGCCTGAACCTGGGAATGAACCCCCAGATAAAGAAAGAGCTGGACTTAATACTTAATTCGTTCTTAAGTTTTCATTTGGGCAAGGAGCTAAAAAGCCAGAAGCTGATTAATAAACTGGAGGTGGCTGTATGAAAATAGTCATTGTCGGGCCAGGAGCAATGGGTTGCCTTTTTGCCGCTTTCTTATCAAAATCAAAAGAAGAAATTTGGTTACTGGACAAAAATAAAGAGAACGCTGCCAGGATTAACCAGCTTGGGATATCCCTGGAAGGCGCATCCGGATCCTGGCAGGCAAAACCAATAGCCACTGCCAGAGTAGAAGATATCGACAAGGCTGACCTTATACTTATCTGCGTAAAGTCATTCCATACCAAGCAGGCGGTTGAACAGATTAAGCCTCTTTTGCAGGCGAATACCAAAATAATGACATTGCAAAACGGAGTAGGCAACATTGAAATTATCTCCGAATTAACAGGCGAGGAGAGGGTAATCGGAGGGGCAACCAACGAAGGGGCGACATTAGTGGAAACCGGAAAAATCCGTCACGCGGGACGCGGAGAAACCCTTATCGGCACCCTGGACGGCAAAGTCCCGGTTGAGATACGCAGCATACGTGAAATATTCAATAAGGTCGGCCTGCAAACCAGGCTCTCCCGGGATATAAAAGGGCTGATTTGGTCAAAATTGATTATTAACGCGGGAATCAATGCCCTGACTGCTATTACCAGGCTGCCCAACGGCTGTCTTACGGAATTTGAAGGCACTAAACGGATATTAAGGGACGCGGTCACAGAAGCAACCCGTATTGCCAAAAGAAAGCGTATAAAACTTATTTACGATGACCCGTTAGCAAAAGTTGAAACAGTCTGCGAGGGTACTGCAGGAAATATTTCTTCTATGCTCCAGGATGTGTTACGGAATAAACGTACGGAAATTGACTTCATTAACGGAGTCATCGTGCGGCTTGGGCAAGAGCTTGGAATTGCCGTGCCGACTAATAAACTCCTGGTTGACTTAATCAAAACGATTGAAGCAAGTTATAAATTAAGACTTTAGGGAAAAACACTAAGAAAATAATCCTATGGCTTTCAGCGCGAATATACGCAGATATATAATAATCTTCCTAGCCATCGGCTGGGGATTAAGCTTAATGAGCTTCTTTTTACCGCGGTCCAAAAAAATCAGCCTCCCAAAAAATAAAATTGTACAGCTTTACCGTAATAATCAGCTCCTAATGGGCACATTCTGGGAGGTAAGTTCCCCGGATAAAGAAGCAGGCGTAATTGTATTTACCGAAGCCAAGCGCATCGAGAACCTGCTTAGCAAATATATCCCGGAAAGCGAAATATCCCGGCTTAACCGGTCCGGCAAATTAAAAGTAAGCGCGGATACTTTCTATATTATAAAAAAATCAAAGGAATTCTGGCAGGAAACTAAAGGGGCCTTTGATATTACCATAACCCCGCTGGTTGACCTTTGGGGGTTTACTGATCAAAAATATAAGGTACCCGAAGAAACCCTGATCAAAGAAACCCTAAAACTTGTAGGAAGCGATAAAATTATTTTGAATGAAAATGATAATATGGTAGAATTTAAACTTCCCGGAATGAAGATTGACTTAGGGGCAATAGCAAAAGGGTTTGCCCTGGATTGCGCGGTTGCTAAATTAAAGCAAAATAATATCAGCAGCTGCCTGATTAATGCCGGCGGGCAGGTTTATGCTTTAGGCAAAGGGCCTGAAGGCAGCTGGAGAATTGCTATTCAAAACCCGCGCAAAAAACAATTTTCAAAGATAATAGAACTTAAAGATAAATCCATTTCCACAAGCGGCGATTACGAACAATTCTTTTTAAATAAGGGAAAACGCTATTGCCATATTATAAATCCCGGAACAGGATATCCTGTTGATTCCGGAATTTTCTCCGTGACAGTCATTAGCAATAGCGGCCTGACAGCCGATGCCTTATCAACAGCCGCCTTTATCTCAGGCGAGCCGGGTATAGAAATGTTAAAAGATAATTTCCCCGAAACTGAGTTTTTATTAATGGACAGCTGATGAATACTGCGGAAATAGTCGCCTTAAAAAACAAAAGAAAAATAACCATGTTAACCGCTTATGATTACCCTCTAGCCGAATTAATGGATAAAGCGGGAATAGATATGGTCCTGGTTGGAGACTCCCTGGCCAATGTGGTCCTTGGCCTTGATTCAACGACCAAGGTCGGTATGCCGGAGATGCTCCATCATACCAAGGCAGCCAGAAGGGCAATAAAGAATGCCCTGCTCATCGCGGATATGCCGTATGATTCTTACCAAGCACACCCAGAAGAATGCGTTAAGAATGCTCAAAGGTTTATCAGCGAGGCAGGCGCTCAAGCGGTAAAGCTTGAATGGTTTGATAAATGCTTGGAAGTAACCGAGAAGATTGTGAAAGCAGGCATACCTGTAATGGGGCATATTGGCTTAACTCCTCAGACCGTAGAAAAAATTGGCGGATTTAAGGTCCAAGGCAAAGACGCAGAAGCTGCCCGCAGGCTGATTGACCAGGCAGTTGAATTAGAAAAGAAAGGTTGTTTTGCCATAGTTTTAGAATGCATCCCGGATAAACTTGCCGGGTTGATCAGTAATAGAATAAAGATCCCTACCATAGGAATCGGAGCGGGGATCCATTGCGACGGACAGGTTTTAGTCATACATGATATGCTTGGGCTATTTAGCCGCTATACGCCAAAATTTGTCAAACAATATATCAATCTTTCGCCGCTGATTTCCAAGGCCATTGAGGATTTCAAGAATGAAGTCGTCCAAGAGAAATTCCCGGACAGCGAGCATTCCTTCGGGATAAAAGAAGAGGAGTTTAAAAAGATAAATGAAGGCCAATAAATTCCTGAAATTCTTAATCAAAGCGGCATCACTGATCATATGCCTGTTATTCATAATTAAGTTTGCCGGGCCGAATATCTTAAGACAGTATGTATCCTACGGTATCGGAGATTGCAAGACTGTCCCTATTCTTTGCATGCAGCCGGATGAAGAAATAATTACGCCTGAGGTTAATAAAGAATATACTGAAACCCTCGTTCCGCAAAAATTCCCGAAGATGTCCATCTCCGCGCCTAAGGGATTTAGCCTGGTGCAGGAATTAATCAAAAGGAGGTACTACAAAAAAAGACGGCTTGATAATGAAGCCGTGATTTACCTTTTACGCCAGGAACCGGGCGCTTTTATAAAGCTTTATCCTGACGTACAAAAACAAGGGGTAAAGAATAACTATGAATTTATCCGCCGGCTGATGTATGCTAACCTTAGCAAATTAAATAATATTACCGATGCCTTCTTTACAATTATGAAGAGCGTATTTACTCCGGATATAGGCCAACAGTGTATTTGCCGGATGATTGAGTTTGAAATAGGGGATAAAAAAGGGTTTATTAACTACAGTATGGCTAAGCCAAACAATTATTTTGATTGTAATATATTGGATTCCCGGGATAATTTCTTTAAGGTGTATATAAAAGATATCGGCGCGCATTTGGATTTAAACAATGTATTTGCTATAATATCAACTGCCAAGCCGATAGATTAACGTAATCCTCTGCTTAAAATCTTCTTGCTCTTTAAGTTATATTATGCTAAAAATGAATAACTCAGGGGCCGCATAAATGAAATACTTGAGCGGCCATCCAAGTTTAATTTCAAGACGCGAAAGTATATAGGACTATGACAGAAAATTTAATGGACAAGGTTGTTTCCCTATGCAAGCGCAGAGGGTTTATTTTTCAAAGCAGCGAGATCTACGGGGGCCTGGCCAACACCTGGGATTACGGCCCCTATGGAGTAGAGCTTAAAAATAACCTCAAACGCGCCTGGTGGAAGGCCAATGTCTATGAACGTAACGATATACTAGGCATGGATTCGGCTATCCTTATGCACCCGATGACCTGGGAGGCCAGCGGCCATGTTCAGAATTTCTTTGACTTAAAAAGCGATTGTAAAAATTGCAAAAAACGTTTTAAAAGCGCCGACCTTAAAGATAAGGCGCACTGCCCGGAATGCTCCGGGGAGCTTACCGAGAGCCGCCCGTTTAATTTGATGTTTAAAACCCATCAGGGCCCGGTTGAAGACAGTTCAAACGTAATTTATATCCGTCCGGAAACCGCCCAGGGGATGTTCGTAAATTTCCTGAACATCCTTGATTCGCGCCACCCTAAACTTCCTTTTGGCCTGGCCCAAATCGGCAAATCATTCCGCAACGAAATAACTCCGGGAAACTTCACCTTCCGCACCCGGGAATTTGAACAGATGGAGATTGAATATTTCGTAAGGCCGTCTGAAGCAGACAAGGCCCTTGAGCAGTGGATAGAATACCGTTTTAACTGGTACCTGAACCTTGGGATAAAAAACGATAACTTGAGAAAACGCCAGCACGGAAAAGACGAACTGGCTCATTACGCCCACGCCTGTATGGATGTAGAGTACAACTTTCCTTTCGGCTGGAGCGAACTGGAAGGAATTGCCAACCGGGCTGATTTTGATTTAAAACAACACGCGCAATACAGCGGCAAAGACCTGCAATATTTTGACGATGCCGCAAAAGAAAAGTTTTACCCGTATATCATTGAACCATCGGGCGGAGTTGACCGGGCCTTGCTGGCATTTTTAGTCGATGCCTACCATGAAGAAAAAGTCAAAGATGATAAACGGATAGTCTTAAAAATCCATAAAGACTTAGCTCCCACCAAAGTGGCAGTGCTGCCGCTTTTACGCAATAGGCCGGAGATTACGGAACTTGCCAACAAGATAGCAGGGGATTTAAAAAAATCAATAGTCACGGTTTATGACGACACCGGCTCTATCGGCAAGCTTTACCGCCGGCAGGATGAAGTAGGGACCCTTTACTGCGTAACTGTAGACGTCCAGACCCTGGAGGATAAACAAGTAACCGTGCGCAGCAGGGACACCATGTTACAGGAAAGGATTTCAATAGATAAATTAAAGGATTATTTAACCAAACAACTTTGTTAGATAATAATATCAACAAAGCATAGAAAGGAAGGGTTTAAAAAGTAATGGCAAAGAAATATGTTTATAGTTTTGGCGGCGGCAAAGCAGATGGCAACGAAAGCATGAAAAACCTCTTAGGCGGAAAAGGCGCAAACCTGGCTGAAATGGCCGGAAATAAAAATTTAATGCTCCCAGTACCTCCGGGCTTCACCTGCACCACAGAGGTCTGCACATACTATTACCAGCATAAAAAGAAATACCCTCAAGAATTAAAAACCCAGGTAGAAAAAGCCCTGGAAAAGGTAGAAAAAATAATGGGCAGGAAATTCGGGGATGCCGACAATCCGTTATTATTTTCCGTCAGATCCGGCGCGAGAAAATCAATGCCCGGGATGATGGAGACGGTTTTAAATGTGGGCTTGACCGAAAAGACCATTCCCGGATTGATCAAACAAAGCGGAGGCAACAGCCGTTTTGTTTATGATGCCTACCGCAGGCTGATTATGATGTATTCCGATGTAGTTATGGAAAAGGCCGCCGGCATTGAGCCAAAAGGAGAAGAAGGGATCCGCAAACAGCTGGAAAAGGTGATGGCTGAATTGAAAAAATCAAAAAATTATTCCAGCGATACGGATTTAGATGACGATGATTTAAAAAAGCTCTGCGCTCAATTCAAGCTTAAGATCAAAGAAGTCCTGGGTAAAGAATTCCCTGATCAGCCAATGGAGCAATTATGGGGCGGGATAGGCGCGGTGTTTTCCTCATGGAACGGAAAACGCGCCATCAGCTACCGCAGGATCGAGAATATTCCGGATGCCTGGGGCACCGCGGTAAACGTGCAAACCATGGTCTTCGGAAATATGGGAAATGACTCAGCGACCGGCGTAGCCTTTACCCGTAACCCGGGAAACGGAGAGAATAATTTCTACGGCGAATACCTGATCAATGCCCAGGGTGAAGATGTAGTTGCCGGTATCCGAACCCCGGCTCCAATCAATGAATATTCCACCAGCAGCCACAATAAAGAATTACTTACCTTAGAGAAAGCAATGCCAAAGATATACAAAGAGCTTTACTCTATCCAGAATCGCCTGGAAAAACACTATCATGATATGCAGGATATTGAGTTCACTATTGAAAAAGGCAAGCTCTTTATGCTGCAGTGCAGGATAGGAAAACGCAACGGCCCGGCTGCCGTGCGCATGGCTGTGGATATGGTTAAAGAAAAAATGATTAAAAAAGAACAGGCGGTAACACGGGTTACGCCTTCGCAATTAGATGAGCTGCTTCACCCGATTATTGATCCAAAAACAGAACTCGGGGTTAAGCCTTTTGCCAAAGGGCTTCCTGCCGGTCCGGGCGGCGCCTGCGGACAAATTGTTTTTTCCTCTAATGACGCGGTGGAGTGGGCAAAAACCGGAAAAAAAGTAATCCTGGTGCGCGAAGAGACTAACCCGGAAGATGTGGAAGGTATGCGCGTAGCCCAGGCAATCCTTACTGCCCGCGGCGGAATGACCTCGCACGCGGCTTTAGTGGCCCGCGGTTGGGGCAAATGCTGTATTGTCGGATGCTCCGCGATGCATGTTGACCTGGATAAAAAATTAGTCCAGGTAGAAGGTAAAATTCTCAAAGAAGGCGACTGGATCACCTTAAACGGTACCAAAGGCAATGTTTATGAAGGGCAGCTTCCGATGATGGATGCCTCTGAAGAAAATATGATACTTTCAGAATTCCTGAAAATGTGTGATGCGATCAAGAAGCTGGGCGTGCGTACTAACGCTGAATCTCCGGATGATGCTCAAAAAGCCCTGCAATTCGGGGCCGAAGGCATCGGGCTTTTCCGTACTGAACACATGTTCTACGGCAAAGGATCTGATCAACCATTGTTCCTGTTACGTAAAATGATTGTTTCTAAAACTACTGAGGAAAGACAAAAGGCTTTAGATGAATTGTTCCCTTTTGCGAAAAAAGATATCAAGGGAACGATTGCGGCAATGGATGGATTCCCGGTAGTTATTCGTTTACTGGACCCGCCGCTGCATGAGTTCGTTCCCCGCGAGCAGGCCAAGCTTGAACAGTTAGCCCATGATTTAAATATCGATATGAAAGAGCTGACCAAGAGAGCCGAGGCCTTGCATGAATCAAACCCGATGATGGGGCATCGCGGCGTGCGTTTAGGTATTACCTATCCTGAAGTCAGCTCCATGCAGATCCGCGCGATACTGGAAGCGGCCGCTGAACTGGTTAAAGAAGGAAAAGACCCGTATCCGGAAATAATGATCCCGGTAGTTTGCGATGTAAAAGAATTAACAGATCAGCTGGCAATCGCTCAGAAAATCTATAAAGAAGTGTTGGCTAAATACGGGCTAAAAAAGATCAAACATCTCTTTGGTACTATGATCGAAATCCCCCGGGCGGCAATTGTCGCTGATAAATTGGCCACCGTTGCGCAATTCTTCTCTTTCGGAACCAATGACCTGACTCAGATGAGTTTTGGTTTCTCCCGAGACGATATCGGAGGATTTGTTCCTGAATACATCAAAAAAGGCATTCTCCCGGAAGATCCTTTCCAAAGCATTGACCAGGAAGGTGTCGGCGAATTGATCAAAATGGGTATCAAACGCGGGCGCTCCACCAACAAAAAACTGGAAGTGGGCATCTGCGGAGAACACGGTGGTGAACCCAAGTCGGTAGAATTCTGCCACAATGTCGGCATGAACTATGTCAGCTGCTCGCCATTCAGGGTGCCGATCGCAAAGTTAGCAGCAGCTCAGGCAGCGTTAAGGGATAAAAAAGGGAAATAATTTAACATGCAGGGACGGTTCTATTCGTATAAACATTTTGCATAGAACCGTCCCTGAAAAAACCTATGGAAGCTTTAAAAACATACCTCAAAGAAGTCAGGCAAATCCCGCTTTTAACCGCTAAGCAGGAAGTTGAATTGAATAAACGCATACGCAAAGGGGATGAAATAGCGCGCAAGGAAATGATCCGGGCTAACCTGAGGCTGGTAATCAACATTGCCAAAAGGTATATGCGGCTAGGGACTCCTTTCCTGGATTTAATCGAAGAGGGGAACCTGGGGTTAATGAAAGCGGTAGAAAAATTTGATTACCGCAAAGGTTTCCGTTTCTCAACCTACGCTGCCTGGTGGATCAAACAGGGAATTACCCGTTCTATCAGCGAACAGGGTAAAATGATCCGCGTACCGGTATACATGAATGACCTGATCGCTAAGTGGAAGAAGTGCAAAGAACGGTTAAGCCAAAAGTTAAAGCGCGTCCCAAGTGACGCTGAAATTGCCAAAAAGCTGAAACTCTCAACTGATAAAATTGATAAGATTAATTTTTGGATGTCCAGCACCACATCGTCGCTGGAAGCCCCGATTGGTGAAGACAGCGATAATCAAATGTCGGAATTAATAGAAGATAAAAATGCTACTCCGCCTGACGCCGAAATTGAACATTTTCTTGACCGGGAAAGAATAGATAATCTTCTTGAAGTTATGTCCGAAAGGGAAAGAGAGATCCTGGACCTGCGTTTTGGCTTAAGCCACAGCAAACCCCAGACTCTGGCAGAAGTTGCCAAGAAGATGGGTGTTTCCCGCGAGAGGATCCGCCAGATTGAAGAAACGGCTTTAAGAAAACTAAAAAAATTTGTTGTCGGACAGGAGAAAGAACTATGAAGAACAACCGCCTTTTGGAAGAATCCATAAGACATATTCCTGATTTTCCCAAACCAGGAATTATTTTCTATGATGTAACCACCTTAATTCAGAATAAATCCGCGTTTAAGAAATCCGTGGATTTATTGGTCAAGAAATATAAAGGTAAGAAAATTGATAAGGTTGTCGGGGTAGAGGCACGCGGTTTTATATTCGGCGCGGCGGTTGCGCATAAGATCGGGGCAGGATTTGTGCCGGTGCGCAAAAAAGGGAAACTTCCTTACAAAACAATTTCCACAACCTATAAACTGGAATACGGCAGAGATACCCTGGAAATACATAAAGATGCTATAACCGGCGGAGAAAAAGTTTTAATCATTGACGATCTTTTAGCTACCGGCGGGACAATCAAAGCAGTAACCGGCCTAGTAAAACAACTGCAAGGTAAAATCATAGGAATAGGTTTTGTTATTGAGCTGGTTGACTTGCATGGCAGGGATAAATTAAAAGAGTACCCGCTGCATTCTTTAGTTAAACTGCACGGAGAA
This sequence comes from uncultured Planctomycetales bacterium, assembly GCA_964593005.1. Classification (GTDB taxonomy): domain Bacteria; phylum Omnitrophota; class Gorgyraeia; order Gygaellales; family Profunditerraquicolaceae; genus UBA6249. The sequence goes on along the minus strand of CAZQGT010000004.1, from coordinate 9,759 downwards.
TAAGCCCGCGGCGGGGTGTAAATTAAATTTTGCGCCTGTAGCTCATAAGGATAGAGCAGCAGTTTCCTAAACTGCGTGCGGCAGGTTCGATTCCTGCCAGGCGCACTTAAATCTTATGTATAATCTACACGCACACACATTCTTAAGCGACGGAGACCTGCTTCCTTCAGAAGTAGCCGTGCGCTATCAGGACAAAGGTTATAAGGTAATCGCCATAACTGACCATGCTGATTATAGCAATATCAAGCAGGCTGCCAAAGCGATTGTTGAATTCTGCAAACGCTGGCCTAAAAACTCACAAATCAAGGTATTACCGGGGATTGAATTAACTCATCTTCCTCCTGAACAATTTAAACCTTTAGCCGCCCTGGCAAGGAGGGAAGGGATTAAAATTATTATTGCTCACGGAGAAACTTGCGTTGAGCCGGTGGCAAAAAATACCAACCATTCCGCCTTGTTAGCTGATATTGATATCCTGGCCCATCCGGGATTAATTTCTGACGAAGACACAAAACTGGCAAAAGAACGGGGGGTATTCCTCGAAGTTACCAGCCGGCATGGGCACAAGCAAACTAATTCTTATGTTGTAAAACAAGCAAGAAAATTTGAGGCAAAATTAATCTTAAATAATGACAGCCACTGCCCGGAAGATATTATTTCACCCGAGGAATTAATCAAAACAGGGCTGGACTCAGGATTGACTCAAGATGAGATTAACAAAATTTATGGAGATGTCGGAATTTTCTTAGCCAAGAAGGAGGTAAGATGAAATTTTTAAAACTTTTTTTACTACCCGCTGCATTCTGTTTACTGGCAACAGTTCTTACAGGATGCGCCAGCCTCTCAGGAAACAGCGACGCCAAATCAGCTAATCCCGGAATGCTTGAACCGCAGGCGATTCTTAAATTCAGCGATATCCCTGTGCCTGTAGGTTTAAGAAACCTGCCCAACCAGTCATATTCTTTTGAGAGTTCCGGCGTGCGCGTGGGGGTATTGAAATACCAGGGTAAGAATAGCCCTGATCAGGTAGTGAGTTTTTACAAAGAACAAATGGCTATGTATAACTGGAACCTGGTGAATATTGTAGAATACGGCCAGAGGCTTTTGAACTTTGAAAGGGAGAACGAGAGCTGTATTATTACTATTGAACCAAAGGGAAGCAGTATTATTTTAATCATTTCCTTAGGCCCAAAATCACAAACTGCGGGTAAAAAAGCTAAATCCCCGGTAAAGTAGATAATAGGGACAGCGACCATTATCGTTTGGATAATGGTCGCTGTCCCTATTAATTCGGCAAGGTCACCGGCAAGGTAAAAAACTCTTGACAATTAAAGAGTTATATGTAAAATGTTTATAAGTAACTTGAAGAAATTATCCTAGGCGATAATGTTTATTAGCCTAGTTAACTATATATCTATCACAGTTAACAAAAAAGGAGGAGTAAAAACATGGGTAAACGCTTGATTATAGTATTAGCGCTTGCTTTGGTAGCCGGGTTAGTATTTAGCCCTGTCTACGCCGAAGTTCAGAATGTAAAGGTAAGTGGTGACATCACAGCAAGTGGTGTAGCAAGAAGCCATTTTGGTTTAAGATATCAAACCGATGGTGACAAAAGCGCCCTGAAACAAACTTTTCTAATGACTCAAACAAGGGTGCGTATTGACGCAGATCTTACTGATAATGTTATGGCTACTGTAAGATTAATCAATGAAAGAATCTGGAACGGGCAGAATGACACCGAGTCTGGCAACAATAATACCAACATTGATTTAGATCTTGCTTATGTTACCTTAAAAGAATTCCTGTATTCTCCTTTGAGCTTAACTATTGGTCGCCAGGAAATTAGCTTTGGCAATAGTTTGGTAATTGGAAAATCAGGTGCAGCTAGTGGAACAACCAGCATACCTACTGATCTTTCTAAGAGAGCCGCATTTGATGCAATACGCGCTACCTTAGACTATGATCCATTAGTTGTGGATTTGGTTTATGCTCAAGTTAAACAAAGCACAACAACTGACAGAGACACAATCAGCTTAGCTGGTGTTAACGCTACCTACACATTAAATTCAAAGGTTAATGTTTCCGGTTATTACTGGATAAAGAAAGATAACACTACAAGCGGTGACAAAAAAGATAAGGTTAACACAATCGGCGGTTTAGTTTCTACCACACCGATTGAGAATTTAACAGCTTCATTAGAAGCTGCTTATCAGTTTGGAAAAAACACTGCTACAGCTGGACAGAAAAAACACGATGCTTGGGCTATTCAGGCAATGGCAGATTACACCTTTGCTAAAGTAAAAATGACTCCTAAGATCGGAGCTTCCTGGACATATCTTTCTGGTGGCGAATCTAGTGGCACCAGAAATGAAGGATGGGATTCCATGTTCTACAATCAACAGCTTAACAACATCGTATATGCGCTTTTACCTTTTACCAATATGAGCGCTTTGAATCTAAAAGCTAGCTGTAAACCAGTTGAAGATGTTACATTATCAGCTGTCTACGGTTACTATGATGTAGCTGAAAAACATCCTGGATCAACTTTTAACAGCCCATCTTCTTATGATGGAAGCAGTACTTATCTAAGCGGCGCCACCTACACTGGTAAAAAACACCTTGGCGATGCCCTGGATATTACCGCTGCCTATGATTATACTGAAGATGTACAGTTTGCCTTAACCGGTGGTATGTTTAAAGCTGGCAATGCTCTCTCAGATAATGAGAAGGCTGCAACTCAGTTAATCGGTTCAATGAAAGTAACATTCTAATACAGCTTATGTAGAAATACCAAACCCTCGGGGGATGTAAATCCTCCGAGGGTTTTTTAATAGTAAAAATTATGCTAAATCTTGCCTTTATCTTTCATATGCACCAGCCGTATTACAAGAACCTCCTGACACAGGAGAGTAACTTGCCCTGGGTAAGGCTGCACGGGGTTAAAGATTACCTGGATATGGTGCAGATCTTAGAGAAATTCCCCAAAATTAAACAAACCTTTAATGTTGTCCCGTCTTTATTCGAACAGGTGGAAGACTATAACAATGGCCTGGTAAAAGACAAATTCAGCGAACTAACCAAGAAACCCGCTCAGGAATTAACCAAATCCGATAAAGATTTCATCCTGCAGAATTTTTTTTCCATAAACAGAGAGAGGGTAATCGCAACTTTTCCGCGTTATTATGAGCTATACCTTAAAAGGCAGCGCGGACAGGAGTTTTCTCCCCAGGACTACCTTGACCTGCAACTCTATTTCAACTTAGCCTGGATAGACCCATCATTCAGGCAAAATATCCCGGAGTTAAAGAAAATATCCGCCAAGGAAAGGTTCTTTAGCGAAGAAGATAAACATATTGTCTTAGAGAAACAGCTGCTCATATTAAAAGAAATTATCCCGGCATACCGTCTTTATAAACAAAATAACCAGATAGAAATCAGCGTTACGCCGTATTATCATCCAATTTTACCTTTATTATGTAGCACCAATATTGCCAAGGAAGCAAATAAAAAGACCACGCTACCCAAGAAAGAATTTAACTACCCGCTTGATGCAAAGAGGCATATCGATAGCGCAGTGGAATTCTATAAACAAAAGTTTGACGGAGCCCCAGAAGGTATGTGGCCATCGGAAGAGGCAGTCAGCGAGCACATCCTTCCATTTATAATTGAATCCGGAATAAAATGGATAGTTACGGATGAAGCAATCCTTTTTAAATCACTAAAAATTAAGAAACGTAATACCCGGCTTTTATATCAGCCTCATTTATTAAAAAGAAAGGGGAAAGAGTTAAATATCGTTTTTCGTGACCGCAACCTTTCGGATTTAATCGGTTTTAATTACCACGGGATGAAAGAAAATGATGCGGTAAATAATTTCATAGGCCATTTGGAGAATATAGATAGGGCTTTCAAGGGAAAAGATACCCTGGTTACCATTGCTATGGACGGAGAAAACGCCTGGGAGTTTTTCCGTAATGACGGCCATGATTTCCTGGAGTTATTTTATCAGCGTCTTTCGGATAGCGATTTTATTAAGACAACCACGGTAAGTGAATACTTGAAACTCAACCCCGCGGAAAATGAAATTAAACGTTTAAGCGCCGGCTCATGGATTTACGGTGAATTCGGCAAATGGATTGGAAATCCCAGTAAAGTTAAATGTTGGGAATGGCTAGCTGACGCCAGAAAGGCATTAGAAAAAACTAAAGAACCGATAAATGAACTGGCTTTAAAACAAATGTATATTTTAGAAGGGAGCGATTGGTTTTGGTGGGCCGGAGAAGACCCTGATGGCTCATTTGACCGACTGTTTCGGATACACCTGACTAATTTCTATAAACTTATTAATCAGGATACCCCAACATATCTAAACCCTTGACACAGCTTGACTTTTGTGTTATAAAATAATTTCATATGGATAAGAAAGAAATCTACGAGCATCTGGCGAATATTTACCTGGATGCCTCTTCTAAATCATCAAAGAGAAAACGTAAATCAAAGTCATCTCCGAAACCAATCCGCAAAATAATCCTCGTCGGATTACTCCTGGTTTTAGGTTTGGGCAGCGGGGTAGCGTATTCTCATCTTAATTACCGAAACCAAAACGCTCAAATTTCCCTGTTTTTATTCCAAGACACGGCAAAATTGAATTTCAACTTTGATCCTGCTAAAAAAGAAACTTTTTCGCTTGAGCTCAAGCAATTAAACCTTTCAAAATACAAAACCCTCTGTTTTGCGGCTAGAAAAGTTAACCCTAAAGATACTATTGCTTTAAAAATTGAATTCATCAACCGTTTCAACGAAAAAGCGGAAGTTTATGTAAAAGACATTCCGGCCAAATGGACAAACCATCAGGTTGATTTAACCCGTTTTGCAAAAATAAATAATTGGGAACAAATGAAAATCCTGTCTTTTAGCGTTGAGGAATGGAACGCTAAAGAAAAATCAGGGATTGTCTATATAGATAATATTAAGGTAACTAAATAAACTATTTCTTAAGGAGGAAGCGCTCATGCGTATTATATCAATCGCTAATCAAAAAGGCGGATGCGGCAAAACAACAACTTCCATAAATTTAGCGGCTGCCCTGGCGGCGAATAACCGCAAAGTACTGCTTATTGACCTTGACCCGCAAGCACACGCAACCAGCGGCCTTAATATTAAATCAGATTTAAGCATATATAATGTGCTTTCTAAAATTACTCATAAGAAATGCCGGTTAGACGAAATCATTCAGAACCTGGGTGAAAATTTTGATATCGCGCCATCCAGCCTGATATTAAGCACCCTGGAGCAGGAATTAAGCGGAGAAATCGGCCGTGAAAGCCGGCTTTACGAAACCCTGAATAACTTCAAAAATAACTATGACTATATACTGATTGATTGCCCGCCGAATCTGGGAATACTGACGATTAACGCTATCCGTTCAGCCAATGAAATCATTATTCCCGTTGAAGCCAGCAGATTTTCTCTTGAAGGATTAAGCCAGTTAACCAGCATTATTGAGCTGGTCAACACAAGGTTAAACCACAATGTAGGCTTCCGCGTATTAGTTACTAATTTTGACTCCCGCCTGCAGCACTCTTTTAAAATGCTGGACAAAATTAAGGCTGACTACCAAGAAAAAATGTTCTCAAATATTATACATGTAAATGTAAAACTAAAGGAAGCGCAGAATGAGGGCTTAAATGTCTTTACCTACGACAAATACTGCCGCGGGGCAAAAGATTATTTCAGCCTTTCACGTGAAATAATTACCCAGGAAAATCCCTCTTTCAGAGAGGCTGCTGCTGAAAAAACACTGGAAAAAAGGATGAATGAGATCTTGAAAGAAACCTTACCTAAGTTAAATGAAACCACCCTTACAGTTAAGGCGCCTGAAGCAAAAGAAGTTTATCTGGCCGGCGAATTTAATAACTGGAAGCTGGATGAAAACAGCCGTATGGAACAAAATAACGGGTCTTGGAGTAAAAGAATAAACCTTAACAGCGGAAAATACCGTTACCGCTTTGTGATTGATGGAAACTGGTCCGAAGACCCGAACAACCCGCTAAAGCAGGTTAATCCTTACGGGACCATGGACTCACTGCTTGAGATTAAAACCTGAGGAAACTATGGCACAAACTTTTGAAGAAGATATAGTCCGCGAAGGCAAATTCTTCGCTGTAATTTCTTATGCTTCTTTCCTTTGTATCATAACCCTGGCCTTAAAAAAAGATAATAAATTCGCCCTTTACCATGCCAAGCAGGGTTTAGTTCTTTTTGTTATGGAAGTTGCAGCTTTTATACTATCAATTATACCGTTATTAGGCTGGTTAATCGGAGTTTTCGGTTATGCGGTATTCCTTTTAATCTCCATATGGGGTATTATGCAGGCAGCACTTGGGATATACTGCCGTATACCGGTAATAACCGAAATATCTGAGAAAGTTATCCTTTAGAAAATCCTATAAGGAGGTGTCGCTATGGCTTTGAAGAAAAAGGGGAAGAAAGTCAAGAAGGCGGCTAAGAAAACAACAAAGAAAACGCCAAAAAAACGACCAATTAAGAAAAAAATAGTAAGAAAAAAACCTGCCTTAAAAAAACGTAAACCAGCCGTAAAAAGAGCTAAACCCGCAGGGAAAAAACCGGCTAAACAAGAAGGCAATCTTGTGGGCTTAATTACACATTATTTCCCACATGTTCAAGCAGCAGTAATCAAGCTAAAAAAACCATTAAACATAGGAAACACAGTGAAGATAATGGGGCACACCACGGACCTGGTTCAAATTATAAGCTCAATGCAGATAGACCGGATAGATATCTCAAGAGCTAAGAAAGGCGATGAAATAGGGCTCCTGGTAAGCTCCAGAGTCAGGCAAGGGGATAAAGTTTATAAAGTATAAACCTGGGGCCTGTTAAACACAAAACAGGCCCTAAAAAACGCCTATTTATAAGTAAGTACTCATAATAAATACAGATTTATTGCGAGTAGGTACTCATAATAAAACCGGCGTTAAACGTAGGTAAGTCTAAGTAAATGCGCCCACGAGGAAGACCGGGAAAATACAGAATAGTCAAGATTGACCCTAAAATCAGTCAATTTAGCCCAAGGGGCAAGCCGGGGAGGCCTGATGAGGTAGAGCTTAAAATTGACGAATTTGAGGCCTTAAGGCTGGCAGATTACCAGGGTTTAGCCCAGAAAGAGGCAGCTAAATCTATGCGTATATCACAACAAACCTTTAGCCGGATCCTAAGAAAAGCACACAGCCTAATAGCCAAGGGAATAACTACCGGATCTGCAATTAGAATACAAGGCGGCCAATATATAATCAGTACTCGCCAAGACACTAATCAGAATACTGTAGAGAAACAGCAAACCGCCTAAATCAAACCCTTAAAAACCATACTAAAATCTTATCCAACAAGTTACTTTCAGGCTATTTTAGCCTATTTTGACCCAAAGGTGTACTTCCTATAATATATCTTATGTTAACTTGTCAATCTTACGTAAGTATCCCTAAACCTGTGGAAGACAATGGGTTATCTTGGGGTGTTTTTTACCTGTGGAAAATACGTTTCTTCTTTACTTAAACTTACCGCTATTCTATAAGCTTAACGGTTATAGGAAACTTTCTTTATCTAGCTATAAGGATTTTTTGCGTTTAATTAAAGATTTTTCTACGAAGAATTTAACGGGTTAAAGCAGTAATTGCAGGGTAAATTACCCCCTCCCCAAAGCGGTTATTTATGCGGTCTAGGGCCTGAATAAGCCCCTCTCTGCGTACTTCTTCACTAAGTAAGGGTTGATACGTCTTCCAGGAAAGACCGCTGCAAGTGACCCCAATTGCCCGGATTCTGGGATTTCTATGACTTAATTTCTCCATTATTTTAAGGGCTCTTTGGCAAATCTCATAACCGTCATTAGTTGACGACTGGTGAGTCTTTTGAGCCCCAAAATTACCAATTTCCGGACCATTCAACCAAAGATGAACTGTTGAACTAAACAAATCCTGCTGCCTAAGCCTTACAGCAACCATTTCAGACAGTAACCTGATCCAGGCTTGAATAACCTGGGGGTTTGTTTGATGTTTAGGCAATGTATATGAATGGCTTATTGATTTTGGCTTTTCACTAGACTTACCGGGATTCTCCTCAAACTTACCGGAATTATTATCAAAAAATCCCGGTAAGTTTAGGTATAGATCCCAGCATGTTTTCAGGCCTCGAGCCATTAAAACCTGGCCGTTTTTACCGCCCATCCCGCAAAGTTTATCCAGGCTTGCCCTTTGTAAAACCTGTTCAAAGTTTGAATCATCGATTACAGTCAGCCCATCCGGCTTATTCAGCTTTGAAGCAAGTTTGGCAAGAAGCCAGTTCTTAGCTATTCCAACCGAAGCAGTAATGTTAAAGTTTGCATATATCTGCGCCTTAATCTCTTTACCCAAACTTACCGGGTTTGGGCCTGGATAGCTGCTAAGGTCCAGCTGAAATTCATCAATTGAGGCATAATTTAAGGGCAAGCTAAACCTCTTGAGAAGCTCAAGAATTTGCTCTGAAGTCCAAATATACTTAGCCTGGTCAGCTGCCACAAATTCCAACTTAGAGTAAATACTATAAGCTCTCCTGGTAGGCATACCGGAATGAATACCCAAAGCTTTAGCCGCATAATTGGCCGCGCAAACCACGGTATGCATTTTATTCCCGCGCGAGCCGATAATTAGAGGCTTACCTTTAAGCCTCGGGTTGATTGCCTCTTCAACCGAAGCAAAAAAAGCATCCATATCAATATGCAGAATCATATAAACTTACCGGGATTGTATTTGTGTTGAATTAACCCTTACTCGCTGCGCTCGTAAGGACTTTTCTAAATAAACCTTATTGGATGAGTTTGTCAATCTGCCAGCGGAAGGTGGAATTATCAAAAGATATCTGGTACATTGAACCTGCACAAGATACGGAAAAGTAGTTAATTAATGCCTGGCCAATGCGCTCCTGCCAATTATAAGTAATCTTCTCAACAACATATTCTTTATTATTCCAGGCAAAGCTTTTGGGAAATATTTTGGCGCATTTAAAAAGCGCCAGGACTTCAATACGCTCATTTAAGATATCCGGATCAAAAACAGTTTCCCCGGGCTCAAACCTGTCCCAGCGGGCTTTAGGGTTAAAGCTATTCTGATTCATAGCTAGCGGAGTTAATACTTCCTGATTACCGTAATAAGCTTTCCTATAACCTTAAACTCTTCAAAAATTGGCGGGTAATTGCTGTTGGCAGCCTCCAGATGGAACTTACCGGATTTACTACGCAACCTTTTTAAAGTAACCTCGTTGTTATCCAGCAAAGCAGCAACTATATCATTATTCTCGGCATTAGGGCGCTTCTTGATAACTGCGATATCTCCGTCAAGTATGCCGGCATCAACCATACTATCGCCTTTAACCCTTAGGGCAAAAACATCATCAAAGCCTAAACGGCCAAGGAATAAATCATCACTGTCTACGTAACCCTGAATTTCCTCATAAGCCAGATTAGGCTTACCAGCCATTATAGTACCAATTATGGGAATTTTATTGAAACTGGCCTGTTCAGTTAATTCTATTGCCCGGGATTTATTATTCATCCGCCTCACCAATCCTTTCTGGATTAAAACCTTCAGGTAGTCCCTTACTGTTCCGGTAGATTTAAACCCCAGCTCCTCCCCTATCTCTCTAATCGTAGGAGGCAGCCTCTCCCCTACCCGTTTTTGAATAAATTTAAGCACTTTCTCCTGCTTTGGT
>CAZQGT010000003.1:7439-53343 GCA_964593005.1 uncultured Planctomycetales bacterium | reverse complement strand
TAAAACCACTTCATTTTTTGAGCCGACAGTGGATTATTGCGTATTTAAAATCTGCAGGTTCACCTTTGAGAAATTCCCATATGCGGAAAGGGTATTGAATACTTCTATGAAGGCCGTAGGAGAGGCAATGTCCATTGGAAGAAATTTTAAGGAGGCCTTGCAAAAAGGAATGCGTTCCATTGAAATAAAGCGATACGGTTTTGGTGCTGACGGAAAAGATAAGATCAGCGATGAAATGCTTAAAAATGCGGACAACGTTTTAATCAAGCATATCAAGGATAAGGTTGCTACTCCTAATGACGAACGGCTTTTTTATCTGCGTTACGCGCTAAAGATTGGGTTAAGCCTGGATGAAATTTACGGATTAAGCCGTATTGACCGTTGGTTTTTGGATAATATGAAACAGCTGGTAGAGCTGGAAGAAGAAATCCAGCGTTACAAAAACAAAAAGACAGAAGATGAGCCTAATATACCGCAGGAGTTATTGGCGCAGGCAAAAGCAGACGGTTTTTCCGATGTTCAGCTTGCTTTTTTGCTTAATGCCAAGGAGGAAAAAGTGAGGCAATTGCATAAAAAAAATAATTCTAAAACAACCTACAAATTAGTTGATACTTGCGCCGGGGAATTTAACGCCAAGCAGCCGTATTTTTATTCAACCCGGGAAACCAAAGATGAGGCCAGGCCAAGCAAGAATAAAAAAGTCATAATCTTGGGAGGCGGTCCGAATAGGATTGGCCAGGGTATTGAGTTTGATTATTGTTGCTGTCATGCCGCCTATGCCCTTAAAGAAGAGGGAATAGACAGTATAATGGTTAATTGCAACCCGGAGACAGTCTCTACCGATTATGATACATCTGATCGGCTTTATTTTGAACCCCTCACGTTTGAAGATATCATGAATATTATTGAACTTGAGAAGCCTATGGGGGTAATTGTGCAGTTTGGCGGCCAGACTCCGATTAATCTGGCGGTGTCTTTAAGAGAGGCAGGAGTAAATATTTTGGGAACTAGTTCCGAAAGTATTGATATCGCCGAGGATCGCAAGCGTTTCAAACAGATGATTGATAAACTTGGATTGTCGCAGCCAAATAGCGGGACAGTATTTACTTTTGAAGAGGCCCAGAAAGTAGCCAGCAGTATCGGTTATCCGGTATTAGTCAGGCCGTCATATGTATTGGGCGGCAGGGCTATGGAGATTGTTTATGACGCGGAATTACTGGAAAGATTTATCAAAGAGGCAGCTGAAGTTTCCGGTGAGCATCCTATTTTGATAGACAAGTTCTTGGAGGATGCTATTGAAGTGGATGTGGATTTAATCGGGGACGGTCAAACATTTGTTATCGGAGGAATTTTAGAGCACATTGAACAGGCTGGAGTGCATTCAGGAGACGCGGCGATGTCCCTGCCTACGTATACTTTATCTCCAGATATCCTAAAAAAGATAAGGGAGGCTACTTACCGCTTGGCCAAGGAATTAAATATTATTGGTTTAATGAATGTGCAATACGCGGTTAAGGATGCCAAGGTTTATATACTGGAAGTTAACCCCCGAGCTTCACGCACCATTCCTTTAGTTTCTAAGGTTATCGGAGTGCCTTTGGCAAAATTGGCAACTAAAGTTATGCTGGGCAAAAAACTGAAAGATCTGGGTTTTACTGAAGAGTTAATCCCCCAGCATGTGGCGGTAAAGGAGTCGGTTTTCCCCTTCAACCGTTTTCCCGGGGTAGATGTAATGCTCGGGCCGGAAATGAAATCTACCGGAGAAGTTATGGGGATTGATATGAATTTTCCCAGCGCCTATATTAAAAGCCAGATTGCCGCGGGCCAGAAGATCCCCAAGAAGGGCAACGTTTTTATTTCTGTGCATGACCGGGACAAAAGAGATGTTATCTCTATCGCCAAAAAATTAAAAGATTTAGGGTTTAATCTTTTTGCCTCTAGCGGCACAGCTTCAGTCCTTGAGCAAAATAATATTCCAGCCAAGGTATTGCCAAAAATTACAGAGGGTAGGCCGAACATACTGGATTTGATGAAAGACGGCAAAATCCAGATGGTCATTAATACGCCATCGGGAAGGATCCCCCGCCAAGATGAGGTCAAGATCCGCTCGCAGGTAATTCTTTACAACATACCTTATACCACCACGATTTTTGGAGCCCAGGCAACGGTAAACGGGATTGAAATGTTTATGAAGAAAGATTTAAGCGTAAAATCATTACAGGAATATCATAAAGTTAAGGGCAAGAAAGTTAAATAGGGCAAACATATGCCGGAGTTGCCGGAAGTAGAGACAATCAGGAGGGATTTGCAAAAGGTAATCCCGGGTGCTAAAATCACTAGGGTTTGCGTGTACAATCCCATGGTTATTCGGGAGCCTTCTCCGGAGGCATTTGAAAAGAAACTAAAAGGTTTAGTTATAAAGAACATTTTACGCAGAGGCAAGCTCTTGATTTTAGAGCTTTCAAATGGTGCTGCCCTGACTGTACACTTGAAAATGACCGGACAGTTAGTGCTTGGCCAAAAGCTAAATAACCCCGGGGGGCCCGAGAAAAGCCGTGTTGCTTTTCACCTTTCCGGAGGAAGCATTTTAAATTTTAATGACCAGCGTTTATTCGGGGAATTACGCCTGGTTGATGACTGGAGAAAAATAAAATTTGTCCAGGCTCTTGGGCCTGAGCCATTTGGTTTGACTTATGCTAATTTTAAGGATATGCTTTCTAAGAAGAAAACCAGGATCAAGCCTTTGCTTATGGAGCAATCGTTTATCTCCGGGATTGGCAATCTCTATGCCTCGGAGATATTATTCCGGGCCAAAATTGATCCTCGGAGGCCCGCGATTGGCTTAAGCGAAGAAGAGAAAAAAGCGCTTTATAAGAAAATTAAAGAAGTATTGCGCAACGCGATTAAACACGGCGGTTCTTCCATTGATGATTATGTCCGGCTTTCGGGTAAGCAGGGAAATTATGTTAAATTTCATCGTGTTTACGGCAGAGAAGGCAAGCATTGTTTTTTCTGCAAGAGCCCAATTAAAAAGATTACTCAGGGGGGCAGGGGTACCTATTTTTGCCCTAAGTGCCAAAGGTAAGATATGAAGAAGCGACTTAAGATTAACGGAATAATTATGGCTTCTGCGGCAATTGTAGTTGTATTTTTCCCCAGGTTTTTCTTTCGTAACAATATTTCCGGAGGCATAGAAGAATATATAGAGATCCTGGGGTTTTCCTGCATTCTCTTGGGCCAAATAATCCGCGTTTCTGCCCGCGGATATAAAGCAGAGCATTCCTGTGAAAGCCAGGCATTAATACAGGGCGGGCCTTACCAGATTGTGCGCAATCCAATGTATCTGGGAATATTCTTAATCGGCCTGGGCGTGGTGTTGGCGGTGTTTAAATGGTGGGCCGTAGTAATTTTTGTCGCGGTTTTTATTATCCGCTACATAAAACTGATATATAAAGAAGAAAAGAAACTTTTATCCCTCTTTCCCGGCTCGTACAGAGATTACTGCAAAAAGGTGCCGCGCATACTGCCGTCATTATTCACAATTACCAAGCTTGATATAAGCGAATATTTGCCCATCAAGATATCCTGGTTTAAAAAAGAAATCGGTTCGATTTTGACCCTTCTCTTATTAACCTTATTAGTAAAGTCCTGGGAGGATATTGCTAAACAGGGGTTCGGGTTTTATATCCGCCAATCACTGTGGCTATTCTTGACCTTTGTTTTATTTACAATCTTTGTAGTTTTGCTTAGCAAATGGACCAACAAGAGAGATGAAAACTCTACAGATAAAAGTTAAAATAATTTCTAATAAAAAACTCAAAAACGATTATTGGCATTTAGTGTTTGAGTCCGGATTAATTGCCGCAAAGGCATCCGCTGGAAAGTTTCTTGAGCTCAAGGTTAATAAAGGAACAGATCCTTTATTAAGAAGGCCAATCAGTATTCATGGCGTATCCGGAGGCCGGATAAAGCTTATTTATGAAGTTGTCGGCAAGGGGACGCAATGTTTATCTGAGAGAAGGCCGGGTGAATTTTTAGATGTTATCGGACCGCTGGGTAATGGCTTTAATCCTCCGTGGGGACGCAGGAGCCCCGGCGGCCAAAGCATAATTGTTGCAGGTGGCATGGGGGTGGCGCCGTTAGTTTTTTTGGCTGCGCAGCTTAAGTCCGATAAGCCCTTGGTTTTACTCGGCGCAAGAACAAAAGAAGAGCTTCTCTGCCAGCAGGAGTTTAAAGCCTTAGGTTGTAAATTAATGATTGCTACCGATAACGGTTCCCTGGGTTTTAAAGGCAGGGTCACGGATCTTTTAAAAGAAATTTTATCCAGGGATTTTAAAGCCGATAAGCCTGCAAACATATATGCCTGCGGCCCGCAGCCGATGTTAAAGGCTGTTAGCCTGATCTGCCGTGAAAATAACATTGCCAGCCAGCTTTCCTTGGAAAGGCATATGGCTTGTGGGTTTGGTGCCTGCTTAGGTTGTGTTGTATCCACTAAAACAGGATATAAAAGAGTTTGCAAAGAAGGCCCGGTTTTCTCGGGCGAGGAGTTAATGTGGTAAAAAAGATTAAACCAGATATCAGCGTCCATATTGGAAATCTTGATTTAAAGAACCCGGTAATGGTTGCCTCTGGAACCTTCGGTTATGCCGAGGAGTTTAAGGATTTAATGGATTTAAAGAAGTTAGGTGCGATTGTTACTAAAACTATCACTCTTAAACCGCGGCCGGGAAATCTGCCTCCGCGGACAAGTGAAACCCCTGCAGGGATGCTTAATTCTATCGGGTTAGAGAACCCCGGCATAGACAGGTTTATTAAAGAAAAACTGCCATTTTTAAAGAAGTTGGGTATTCCGGTAATTGTAAGTATTGCAGCTGAAGATAGCCCTGAAGAATTTTCTGTCCTGGTTAGAGAGTTGGATAAGATAAATACGGTTGCCGCAATTGAATTGAACATTTCCTGTCCCAATATGCAAAAAGATAAATTAATCTCCCAGGACCCCGCAGAGACATTCGCATTGGTCAGCGCGGTGCGTAAGCTCACCAGCAAATGTTTAATTACCAAATTGTCCCCCAATGTTGCTTCAATTTCAGGGGTTGCTTTTGCTGCCCAGGAGGCAGGCAGCAATGCGGTGGCTTTGATTAACACACTTACCGGTATGAGCATAGATGTGCATAAGCGTGCGCCCAAACTTGGATCCTGGATTGGCGGGTTAAGCGGCCCGGCAATCAGGCCGGTAGCAGTAAGGATGGTTTGGGAAGCTTATAACAAGATTAAGATTCCCATTATCGGCATGGGTGGTATAATGGACACTGAAAGCGCCCTGGAATTTATTATTGCCGGAGCTACCGCTGTCAGCGTGGGCACCGCAAATTTCATTAATCCGAAAGCGAGTTTAGAAATTATTTCCGGATTAAGGCAGTATATGGCGGATAATAATATCGGGAATTTGAGTAGTATCACCGGAAGTTTAAAAGCATGCAAAGATTAAATGCCCCTGAGATAATTCTGGCTTTGGATGTAGATACGTTAGAAGAGGCCGAAAGTTTTGTGGATAAGCTTTATCCCAAGATAAAAATTTTTAAGGTCGGCAGCCATCTTTTTACGGCATATGGCCCAAAGATTATTGATCTGTTACACAAAAAAGGCGCTGAGGTTTTTTTGGATCTCAAGTATTTTGATATTCCCAATACCGTCGCTCAAGCGGTGGCTGCTGCGGTAAGGCTTAAGGTAAAAATTCTTACCTTGCATATTTCGGGCGGCCAGGAAATGTTAAAAGCAGCGGTAGTATCAGCTAAAGAGCAGGCAAGGGTATTAAAGACTCCCCCGCCTTTATTGATTGGGGTTACGGTTCTAACCAGCCAAAGAACTAACCCCCGAGAGGTTCTGAAATTAGCAAAGCAGGGGATAGCTTGCGGATTAGATGGAGTAGTTTGTTCCGCGCAAGAGGGCGCTATGTTGCGCCGCAAAATTAAAAATAATTTTATAATGGTTACTCCGGGAATCCGGCCGGATGCCTCCGGAGAGGATGACCAGAAAAGGGTGGCCACAATTAGCCAGGCAGTTAAAGCCGGTAGTGATTTCTTGGTAATCGGCAGGCCGATTTTAAAGGCGGCTGAGCCGTTACTGCAAGCAGAAAAAATGTTAGGAGATTTATATGGCGCAGGAGATTAAAGATTTAATCGCAAAAATTCAAACAGAAGGCATTCAGGCGGCCCAGACCCAGGCAGCCCAGATAAAGGCCGATGCTGAAAAAGATGCCACGAAGATAATTTCAGAGGCAAAAACCCAGGCTGGAAAAATTGTTGAACAGGCAAAAACTGAGGCTAAAAAAACGGATGATTCTACCCGTGCAGCTTTAGAGCAGGCAGGCCGGGATCTGTTGATTAGCTTAAGGCAGGAAATTATTGCTATGTTGGAGCGGTTAATTAAAGCGGATTTGCGTCAAGCCTTGAGCCCTGAAGAGCTGGCTAAAATTATCGGGTTTTTGATTAAAAATGCCCCGCTTTCTTTAGGCAGCCAGATTATTGTTTCTTTAAACCAGCAGGATAAAGATAAATTAGAATCAGGGATGCTCAAACAGCTGGTGGAAGAAACCAAAAAGTCAGTGGTATTAAAATCCGCGGAAGGGCTTGATAGCGGTTTCATTATTAGTTTTGATGACGGCAAATCTATTTTTGATTTCAGCGGACAGGCCTTGACTGATTATATCTCCGGTTCCTTAAGGCCGGAACTAAATAAAATTTTAAACGCCAAATAAATGCCTGCTTATTATACGTACCTGATCTCCAGTTTACCGATGCTTAATTTTTCCGCTAAACCACCATTTAGCCTGGAATCATTTTTTAACAAATGTAAGGATTTACTGCCGGATAAAGAGGTTGAAATTTTACGCCTCGCCTGCGGGCAAAACAGCTATTCTTCTGATGTCCCCTGGGGGAATAGTTTTAAACAATGGGTTAATTTTGAGATTACCCTCAAGAATGAACTGGTGCGTGCCCGGGCCGCCCGAAAAAAAACTGATCCTTTAAAATTCCTGCGTTTTCCGGATTCCCCGCAGGCCTGGATCAGCCATCTAGCGATGGTTTCTTACCGGAGCACCTCGATACTGGAGGCGGAAAGGATCCTTGACCAGGCCAGATGGAATCTTCTGGAAGATTTAAGTTTGGGGCACTATTTTGATTTTGATTATTTGCTGATTTACGGGTTAAAGCTTAAAATCCTGGAGCGTTGGGAAAAAATCCAAACAGCGGATAAAGAGCAGCTGTTAAACAGCGTAGTTTTAAACTAAATGGACTATGGAAAAAATAAGAACTGGAAAAGTAATTAAAGTAAACGCCAACATGGTTACCGCTGAGCTTAGCGGCCAAATTATCCAGAATGAGGTAGCTTATATTATTCACGGCCAGGAGCGCCTGAAGGCTGAAGTAATCCGTGTGCATCAGAATCAGGCGGAGATGCAGGTTTATGAAAGCACCCAGGGCCTAAAGGCGGGCGAGACTGTGGAGTTTAGCAATGAACTGCTTTCGGTTGAACTTGGCCCGGGGTTATTAGGCCAGATTTTCGATGGCCTGCAGAATCCTCTTCCGGCCTTGGCCAAAAAATGCGGATTTTTCTTAAAAAGAGGTGTTTATCTTGAGGCCCTGCCTGATGAGACGCAGTGGGAATTTACGCCGCTGGTTAAGGCGCAGGATAAGGTATTGGCAGGCAGTTGGTTAGGTTTTGTGCCCGAGAAAATTTTTAAACATTATATTATGGCTCCTTTTGGTTTAAACGGAAGCCTGGAGGTTGTCAGCATCGCTTCGCCGGGAAAATATAATTTAAAGCAGGCGATTGCCCAGCTTAAAGATGGCTCCGGAAAATTACATGATGTTTTCTTGCAGCAGATCTGGCCGGTAAAAATACCTATCCGCGCCTATGCGGAAAAATTAAGGCCAAGCGAACCGTTGGTTACCAAGATGCGGCTGATCGATTCGCTTTTCCCGGTTAACCGGGGAGGAACGTATTGCACTCCCGGGCCATTTGGCGCGGGCAAGACAGTTTTGCAACAATTAGTCAGCCGCCACGCTGAAGTGGATATTGTAATTATCGCTGCTTGCGGTGAACGCGCAGGTGAGGTGGTGGAAACCTTAAGGACCTTTCCGGAATTAATCGACCCGCGCACACAGAAGCCTTTAATGGACCGCACGGTGATTATTTGCAATACCAGCTCTATGCCGGTTGCCGCCCGGGAGTCCAGTGTTTATACCGCGGTAACGATTGCGGAATATTACCGCCAGATGGGGCTGAATGTTTTATTGTTGGCGGATTCAACCTCCCGCTGGGCGCAGGCAATGCGCGAAATGAGCGGCAGGCTCGAGGAGATTCCGGGAGAAGAGGCCTTTCCGGCGTATCTGGAAAGTCGCATTGCTTCTTTTTACGAACGTGCCGGAGTAGTTAAGCTGCGCTCGGGGATAACCGGATCAGTAACCATCGGCGGAGCGGTTAGCCCTGCCGGAGGAAATTTTGAGGAGCCGGTAACACAGGCCACGCTTAAGGTTGTCGGCGCTTTTCACGGGCTTTCCCGCGAACGATCGGATGCCAGAAAATATCCGGCTATTGATCCGCTGATCAGTTGGAGTAAATACGCGGGGTTTGTTAAACCGGAATACAAGGAAAGATACCAGTCAATCTTAAAAGGCGGCAACGAAATCGCCCAGATGATGAAGGTTATCGGCGAAGAAGGAACCTCGCTTGCCGATTACACCGAGTATCTTAAAAGTGATTTTTTCGACTTTGTCTATTTACAGCAGAATGCCTTTGATGCCGTGGATGAGGCTACCTCCAAAGAAAGGCAGATCTATTTATTGGAATTTATCTTTGCGATACTGGAGGCGGAGTATAATTTAGAAGATAAAACCGCTGCCTTGCATTTTTTCCAGACCTTGCGCCAGCTTATGCGCACCTGGAATTCCGCTGAATATAATAGCCCGGAATTTAAGAAAATCGAGTCTCAAATTGCAACCTTGCTGGAAAGCAAAAAAATCAAGAAGGATAAATAAGTATGCAAAAGGCCTATACCAATATTATTCAAATCGCCGGCGATGTAATTACAGTTGAGGCCGAAGGGGTAGGTTATTCCGAGATCGCCCAGATTACCACCAGAAGCGGCGTATCTTTAGCCCAGGTAATTCGTATTGATGCTAAAAAAATATCCTTGCAGGTTTTTGCCGGTACACGCGGTATCGCTACAGGCGATAAGGTGAGATTTCTAGGGTTTCCGATGCGGGTGGCCACAGGTGAGAATTTACTCGGCCGTATATTTAACGGCAGCGGCCTCCCCTTAGATCACGGCCCGGCCTTAAATGATAACTTAATTGATATCGGGGCCCCTTCGGTAAACCCGGCTAAAAGGATTATTCCGAATAAGATGATCCGCACGGGGATTCCGATGATCGATGTTTTTAATTCGTTTGTCGAATCCCAGAAACTGCCGGTTTTTTCAATCGCCGGAGAGCCCTATAATGAGCTCTTGGCGCGCATCGCTATCCAGGCCGAGGTTGATATTATTATTGTCGGAGGCATGGGTTTAAAGTATGATGATTACCTGTTCTTTAAAGAGACATTAAACGCCCACGGCGCGCTTTCCCGCTGCGTATTTTTCATACACACCGCCGCTGATCCGACTGTAGAGTGCCTGCTGGTGCCGGATATCAGTTTAGCGGTAGCCGAGGATTTTGCCTTAAAGGGCAAGCGGGTCCTGGTTTTATTAACCGATATGACAAATTTCGCGGATTCCCTGAAAGAAATATCAATTACCATGGAGCAGGTCCCCTCTAACCGAGGTTATCCCGGAGACCTTTATAGCCAGCTGGCCGCCAGATATGAAAAAGCGGTTGATTTTGAAGGAGCCGGTTCAATTACTATTCTTTCTGCCACTACTATGCCCGGGGATGATGTTACCCATCCCGTGCCGGATAATACCGGTTATATTACCGAGGGGCAATTTTATTTAAAAGCCGGGGTGATCGAGCCTTTCGGGTCCTTAAGCCGCTTGAAACAGCAGGTCAATGGAAAGACCCGCTCTGACCATCGGGCGATTATGGATACAATGATTCAACTTTTTGCCAGCTACCGTGAGACCCTGGAGAAGCAGTCCATGGGTTTTCAGATGAGCCCCTGGGATGAAAAGCTGCTTAAATACGGTGCGCTTTTTGAAAAAAATATGATGTCGCTTAAGGTCAATATCCCGCTGGAGAAGGCTTTGGATTTAGGCTGGCAGATTCTTGCTGATTGTTTTTCACCCGAAGAAACGGGGATAAAGCTTTCAATCATTGAGAAGTTCTGGCCGAAAAATAATGGCAAAGATTAAGTTTACCAAAGGTGAATTAAAAAGGCAGCGTGACGCGTTAAAACAGTTCCGCCGCTACCTTCCGACGCTGCAATTAAAGAAACAGCAGTTGCAGCTGGAAATCCTGCAGCAAAATACAATCCTCCAGGAGGCAAAACAAACACTGATTAAAAAAAAGCAGGCGATTCTTTTATGGGCGGGTTTGTTGGCTGAACCTGAGGCAGAGATCAAGCTGTTTTTAAAACCGCAAAAATTAATTACCCATAAAAAAAATATCGCCGGCGTAGATATCCCCGTATTTGAGAGGTTAGATTTTAGCGAGCAGGATTATGATTTATTCCTTGCTCCTTTGTGGCTGGATGCCGGGATATCGGCCTTAAGAGAGGTAATTGTTTTAGACAAGAAAATCCAATTACTTCAGGAAGGGGTTGATATTTTACGGCAGGAATTGCGGGTAACCACGCAGAGGGTGAATCTTTTTGAAAAGGTTAAAATTCCGGCGGCCGAAGAGAATATCCGCTTAATTAAGATATATATCGGGGATCAGATGGCCAATGCTGTAGGCCGCAGTAAAATTGCCAAGAGAAAAATCGAGGAGATGGTGCAAATTGAGGCGCTGGCATGATTGTTAAAATGAAAAAAGTTTTTTTGCTCATTCAGAAAAACCAGGCCCGGGCTGCTTTGGATAGCTTAGGCGCTTTGGGGGTTGTGCATGTTGAGCATGAGCATCTGCCTTCAGGGAATGAGCTTAATGAAATCAGCGAGAAATTAGGCCTGATTGAGCAGGCAAGGTCTATTTTATCCGCGGCAGGCCAGAATCCGGCAAAATATATAATCCATAAATCGGGAGATTTACAAAATGTTTGCCGTCACATAATTGATTTACAGAAACGATACGACCAGCTAAGGGAATATTCGGTCACATTAAATAGTTGGATTGATTTCTGGGAATCCTGGGGTGATTTTGATCCGGCTCAGATAAAGGCCATGCGGGAGAAGGGGGTTTTTATTAAATTTTATCAGATCCCCAAAGATAAGCTTAAAAGCCTGCCGCAGTCAATAATCTTAAGAGAGATTTCTGCGCAAGGTTCATTAATCAATTGTTTAGTTATAGCGGCAGAAGATATGGATATTGGTTTTAAGGAGCTGGAATTGCCTAAAGTATCTTTATCCGGAATGAAAAACAGGCTTAGCGAAGATGCCAAGATTATGGTGAATATAAGAGAAGAGTTATCCGAGTACCTGATTTATAATAATGACTTGATTGGCGCCGAAGAAGGCCTTTTAAATCAAAAAGAGTTTTATTCCGTGTTAAATGGCATGGGCCAGGCTGAAGAGATTTCTTATGTGAAAGGCTATATTCCGGTTGAGTCTGAAGATTTACTGCTTAAGCAGGCAAGGCAAAGCGGTTGGGGTATCTTGACTCTTGAACCTGATGAAAATGACCTCGTGCCCACCTTAGTGCGCAATCCCGCATGGATCTCGCTTATAAAGCCGGTATTAAAATTACTGGAGCTTGTGCCGGGATACCGCGAACTTGATATCAGCCCTCTTTTTATTATATTCTTCAGCATTTTTTTCGGCATACTTATTGGTGATGCCGGATATGGCGCGGTTTATTTTCTGCTGAACCTCTGGGCACAGAAAAAAATCGGGCATAAAGTTAAAGATAAAAGCGTTTTTTTTCTCTTTTATCTATTAAGTTTTTGCGCTATTATATGGGGGCTCTTAACCGGGACATTTTTCGGCCAGGCGTGGTTGTCCAGTATGGGAATAAAACCCCTGGTTCCGTTGTTAGTTAATGCGACTTTTATCCAGGCGCTTTGTTTCTTTATCGGAGCCCTGCATCTGTCTTTAGCCCATGGATGGAGGGCCATGTTAAAGGCCCCGGCGTTATCAGCCTTAGCAGATTTAGGATGGATTTCTGTTATTTGGGCAGTGTTCTTTTTAGCCAAAACCCTGCTTTTAGGGGATCCTTTTCCGTTATTCGGTAATTGGTTGATTATAACCGGATTAGTATTAGTGTTATTTTTTACCAGCCCGCAAAATAACATATTAAAAACAATCGGCGCAGGATTGGGCAGAATAGCCTTAAGT
This sequence comes from uncultured Planctomycetales bacterium, assembly GCA_964593005.1. Lineage (GTDB taxonomy): Bacteria > Omnitrophota > Gorgyraeia > Gygaellales > Profunditerraquicolaceae > UBA6249. The sequence continues at coordinate 40,919 of CAZQGT010000003.1, read as the reverse complement.
TTAGTAAATAATTTTACCGACGTAGTTTCTTATATCCGCCTTTTTGCAGTAGGGTTGGCAGGCGTGGCTATTGCAGATGCCTTTAACGCTATGGCTGCCGGAGTAGTTAAAAAGGGGGATATTTTAACTATACTTATAGCTGCCTTGATTGTTATTTGCGGACACCTGCTAAATATTATCCTGGGTCCGATGTCGGTTTTAGTTCATGGGGTAAGGCTAAATGTGCTGGAGTTCTGTAGCCATGCCAATGTTAGCTGGGATGGTTTTGCTTATAAACCGTTTATGAAAAAGAAGGAGAATTAATATGGAAACAGGAGCTTTAATACAGCTGAAGGATTTGGGGCTGGGGCTAGTTCTTGGGCTTTCCGCTTTAGGCTCTGCCGCCGGAGCAGGGGTAGCAGGCATGGCGGCAATAGGGGCATGGAAGAAGAATTTTAACCAGAATAAAAGCGCTTCATTCCTGCTGGTTGCTTTAGTCGGCGCTCCTCTGACCCAGACAATCTATGGAAACATTGTAATGACCAAGATGATTGAGCTGGCCAATAAAGGCCAATATCTTTGGGGGGTAGGTTGCCTGGCGGGTTTGGCAATTGGATTTTCCGCTTATTTTCAGGGTAAGTGCGCTGCCTGCGCTTGTGATGCGATGGGTGAGACCGGCAAGGGATTTGGAAACTACCTGGCAGTTTTGGGTATTGTTGAGACAGTTGCGCTTTTTGTAATGGTTTTTACCTTAATTATCCTGGGAAAACTAGCCGGGGCATAATTTTTGGGCGATTAGCTCATCCACTACGAGGATTTCGCTAATCGAAGGTATAAAAAACATAAATCTTGGGGCGATTAGCTCAGTTGGTTAGAGCGTCTGATTTACATTCAGAAGGTCAGGGGTTCAACTCCTCTATCGCCCACCATTAAACAAAAATAAATAGTGGATTTTAGCTTAAAAGACAGTATAATAAATTCTTAAAATTTAAACATTTGCGGGGGTCGTGGCCTAGTCTGGTTCAAGGCGCCTCCCTGTCACGGAGGAAATCGCGAGTCCAAATCTCGTCGGCCCCGCCAAATTTTATCCTTTCCTGTTAAAGCTTTCTAAAAAGGCGTCTTTTGCCTTGAGTTTTCCCGCCGTAAATGTTACCATGAATTTAAGTTTTTAAAACATAAATGCCCCAATAAATTCAGGAAGATGATAAAGAAAATATTGTTTTCTTTCATTATTATCCTCAATTTCGCCAGCGGGGCATATAGCTATGAGCTGCTTAATAATGACCAGCTGGTTTTAGGGCTGGACACTTATTTTCGAGCGGACCTGGTGAGTTTTAAAAATGTAGTGGATTTAGACAGTCATAATAAAGATGACCACGCCGTTTATTCAGGCATAGATTATAGTTTTGCCTTTAGCGCGGGTTTCAAGGATTCAGGAGACAAATTTTATGTTAAGCTGGAGCGCAACGGCCCATATGATTACAGCGCTCCGGTTGCGATTCGCGGCTCTTTGATTAATTCCGGAGGCCAAATAGAGAAGTACCGCGGCATAGAGCTGCTGCCGCAGATTGAAGAGGTTTGGCTGGACAATAAGCTTTGGGGTAATTTCGGCATCAAAACCGGGATCTATATTTACGAGGTAGGTAACGGTTTTAGCCTAAACGGCAGCTATGAGAATTATGGGGTTACCCTCTACCAGGAGACCCAGGATTACCTTTGGCGGCTTTATTATTGCCGGCCGGACCTGGTTTATAAAATCCATTTAGGCCCGTATATCAAGCAGGAAGAAGAGCAGGGGCAGAGTTATGAGCCTAACGCGGCTAATTTTTTTGCCACAGATCTTAAAATTACCGCAGACAAACAGACCTTTTGGCCTTATCTGGGGATGTTGGCGGATTACACCTCTAACGGTAAAAGGTATAATACCTTTGCGACACCGGTAAAAAGAGATTTGCTGGGTACCTTTGGAGGCGCCTGGGAGTATGCGGCCGATGATTTTACTTTAAAATTAGAAGCCGCGCATAATTTCGGCTACGCCAAAAGCCAGGAGAGCGATTATAAAGATATTCAGCATACGGGTTACATGTTTTACTCCGGGCTGGATTATAACCTGGGTAAATTCATCCCGGGGGTGCAATTTTTAGTCTGTTCCGGAAACAAGGCTACGCCGGAGATGGCGGAGAACGCGGACACGGTTTATTCCGGTAGTAAAAACCGGGCGTTCAGTTATTTTTCTCCCACTAATTTTAATCTGGGGGATTCAATCTGCAGTAGCAATGTAAGCATGCTGCCGATTGTCGCGATGGGCGGTGGCTTTGGTTTAAATTACGGGGTTCCCCGTCCAACCACGTTTTCTCCGGGTGATTTTGAGAATCTGATTATGCCTTCGGTCGGCTTTGATTATAATCTGACGGAAAAACTTTGCCTGGGCCTGTATGGATATTATCTGAGTTCCTTCAATCGTCCGGTCGGCACATTAAACGGGGAAGGTAAGTATCTTTCCCGGGATTTAGGCTACGAAGCGGATATTTATATCGATTATCAGGCGAATAAGCATATGACCATCGGATTTTTAGGCGGCTGTTTTATCCCGGGGAAGTTTTATAAAGAGAGGCGCGATGATACAGACGGAAGTCTGTTCAGCCCTTACGTGCGCGGCGACGGCTCAGCCGACAACGCGTATCAATTTGAGTTTTATGTAGAGTTAAAATTCTAGGAGGGAGTTGAAATGGCGACAATTGATGATTTTAGAAAGCTGGATTTAAGAATAGCAGAGATAAAGGAGGTTAATGACCATCCGAATGCGGATAAGCTATTGGTCTTGATTCTGGATTTAGGGGGTAGGCGAAAACAAGTGGTTGCCGGGATCAAGAATTTTTATTCAAAGGATGAGCTCATCGGCAGGCAGGTGGTTTTGATAGATAATTTGGATCCGGTAATCTTGCGCGGGGTGGAAAGCCAAGGGATGATCCTGGCTGGTTCCGATGAGAATAGCTTGGCTGTTGTCAGTCCAGAGAAAAAACTTCAATTAGGGAGCATTGTAAAATGATTAAACAATTTGTTCCTCAAGAGTTCTGTCTTAAATGCCGGGGGTGTTGCCGGTTTAAAGAAGCTGACTCAGTATGGAGTCCCTGTCTGCTGGATGAGGAGATCCAGGCACTTTTGGATAGAAAGAATATTCCTTTCGCATCTATCTCTATTGATCGCCGCATACAACCCATAGCCAATCCCGGCGGGGAAGGGTTTATCTGCCCCTTTTTGAACAGCCTGGATAATAAATGCGGGATTTATGATTTACGGCCATTTGAGTGCCAGCTGTACCCTTTCTTGGTTAACTTGCGCAAGGGTAAAGTCCTTCTTACCGTTGATCTAAATTGCCCTTATGTCTGCGAGAAAATAAACAGCCGGGAGGCCAAGGATTATATTACCTATCTTTGCGGGCTGCTTAATTCTCCGGAAAAATTGAAGATATTAAAGAATAATCCGCAAATTATTCAGGCCTATGAAGAAGTAAGGGAGGTAGCGGAATTAAATTTTCCAGATGAAGCTAAATAAATTGACTTTAAAAGACCGGGGGTTATTCAACAAACAGCTTAAGCTTAGCAGGCATGAACTGGCGTCTTTCTCTTTCGCAAACATATACATCTGGCGGGCTATCTTTGATATCCAGTGGTGCCTAATTGAAAAGAGCCTCTGTATATTTTTCCGGGATAAGATAGGTTGTTTTATGTACCTGCCGCCGTTGGCAAAAGAAAGGCGGCCAGCGGCGATAAAGCAGGCGTTCTTGATAATGGATGGGGTTAATCAGAATAAAGATATTTCACGCATTGAAAATATCGAGGAAGGGGATTTGGATTATTACCGCGCCATAGGCTATCTTTGCCATCGAAAATATCCGGAATATCTTTGTTCAAGAAGCGACCTGGAATTTCTTAAGGGGAATAAATTCAAGTCCCAACGCGCCTCGTATAATTATTTTGTCAAGCATCATAATTTCGAAACCACAAGGCTTAAGTTAACGGATATGTCTGATTGTTTAAAATTGTTTAACCAGTGGGTAGAGGAACGTAAAGCTCATTGCTCCGAGGATGTTTACTGCGGCATGCTTGAGGATAATCGTAAAGTAATCAAGGAGGCGCTAACTAACTATAAGCATTTGGGCTTGGAGGGAATAGCGGTAAGAATTAATAAACAGCTCAAAGGCTTTACCTTTGGTTATAAATTAAATGACGACTCCTTTTGCGTGCTTTATGAGATAACGGATCTCTCTGTTAAAGGTTTAGCCCAGTTTATTTTTCGCAGCTTTAGCACCTCGCTAAAGGATTACCGTTATATTAATATTATGGATGATTCGGGGCTGGATAATTTAGCCAAGGTAAAACTTTCTTATAAACCAAGGCGCCTTATCCCGGCCTATATTGCTACCCGTGATGCCTAAAAATATAGACGAAATAGAGTTTACTATTTTTGACACCGAGACTACCGGGCTCAACCCTGCTTCCGGAGACCGGATAGTGGAATTGGCCGGGTTGAGGGTTAAGGGAAAAGAAAGAATCGCGAAATTTGATATTTTGATTAACCCGGGGAGAGAAATTTCTCCAGAAGCCTTTGCGGTAAATAAAATCACTCCTGCGATGCTCAATGGCGCTCCGGGAATAGAAGCAGTGATGCCCGGTTTTTTAGATTTTATACAAGGTAGCTATCTTTGTTCTTACAACATAGAATTTGATTTGAAATTCCTGAATAATGAATTAAAGATTATCGGTTTGCCGGGCTTAACCGGCCGGGAATGTTTTGATATATTGACTATCGCAAAGCGCCTCATCCCAAAGCAGCCACGTTATGCCCTTTGGTTCATTGCGGATAAGTTAGGAATTAGGTCCCAACAACAGCACCGTGCCTTTTCAGACGTAGAAATGGCCTGGGAAGTTTTCAATAAGCTTAAAGATATTTGCGGGGAGAAAGGAATTACGGATTTTACCGATTTTTCCAGGACTTTTGCCTTTAACCCGGTTATTTTAGAAAACGCCAATACTTTAAAATTATCGCAGATTGAGAAAGCGATTAATTTAAGGGCGCGTTTAAAAATAAAATATCTTTCTGTAAAGGATGCCGGCATTTCTCTAAGAGAAGTAATTCCGAGAGAAATCCGCCAGGATTCCAAGAGCCAGTATTTAATCGGCTATTGTTGCTTAAAAAAAGAGGAGCGCACCTTTAAGATTGATAACATTCTGGAGTTGGAGGTAGTCCAGTAATATTGAGTTGAATTCATAAAAGAATACAGTTAGAATAATACAAAGCGCTGGTTAATTTTCAAAAGAAGAAAAAACATGCCTATTAAAAAAGATCATAATTTGGGTACGGAGCGTAGAAAATATATCCGTTTGGATACTGTTTTACCGGTGCAGTTCCGTTTAGAAAGCCTGGATAGCAAACAGTTTCTTTCTCCCTGGATCCAGGGGTTTACCAACAACATCGGCCATGGAGGTATCTGCCTTTCAGTAAACGATCTTTCTCCGGAGTTAATTAAGCTAATCCAGACAAAAAAGGTCAAACTCGCCATAGAGATTGATATGCCTTTGAGCGGAAATTCTGTATGCGCATCAGTTTCCTTGGCCTGGGCCAAGGACGCCGGAGGCCTGACAAAGCGTTACCTGTTGGGCCTGGATTATGTGAAAATCAGCCCCAGGCAGAATGCAATGCTTATTCGTTACGCCTGGACCAAGAAATTATTCCTGCCGTTTGTAATTCTTTCTATTTTAATTTTAGGTTTATCCTTAGGGTTTGGCGCTTATTTAAACATGCAGTTGACCCATAGGAATAAAATGCTTGTTGAAGAACTTGTCGGGGTACTGCAGGAATCAAAAGTTGCCAAGCAGCGCCTGGAACAGATAGCCCGGGAAAAGGCTGCTTTGCAGGATAATATAGAATCGCTGGCTTCTCAAATCAAATCAGTTTCCGAAAAGAAAAGCGAACAGGTATCTTTGGTTACAGCTAATATAAAACCGCCGCCTCCCGTAATTGACAATACAAAGGAACTAAATGCTGCAATTATAAAACTCGCCCAGGAAAGAGATCTCTTGCAGGCAAAGTTAGCCGCGCTGCAATTAAATGAGAAGGCGGTTCAGGCGGAGTCGCTGCGCCTTGAAACTAAAAAGGTTGTCCTGGAAAAGGCTAATTTGGATAAAATGTACCAATGGTTTAAGGTCCGCCAAAACCCCCGTACGGGTTTAGTAATGAGTTTTGAAGGGGATAAGGATATCGACAGCTGGGCGTTTCTTTATGACCAGGCCTTACTTATACAAGTTTATAATAAATTCTCAGATTTCTCCAGGGCAAGGAAAATTCTTGATTTCCTGACTAATGATGCAAAGCGCGAGGACGGTTGGTTTCTTAATGCTTATTATGTCAGCGATGGCTCGCCTGCGGAGTTTGTTTTACATTCTGGCCCGAATATCTGGCTCGGGCTTTCTATTGTTCAGTATACCCATGCAACCGGAGATAGGAAGTATTTGAGAGTAGCCGAAGAGATCGCCCAGAATATAATTAAACTGCAGGATTCGGATTCCGATAATGGAATCCGCGGAGGCCCGCTGATGAGCTGGTATTCTACGGAACATCATCTGGACGCGTATGCTTTGTATAAAATGCTCGCCAAGGTTACCAAGATGAATAAGTACGAACAGGCAGCGGAAAAAACACTGGGCTGGTTGCTGCGGCATACTTATGACCGTCAGGATCTGCCGGTTAAGCGCGGAAAAGGTGATTCCACTATAGCTACGGATACTTATGCCTGGTCAATTGCGGCTATCGGTCCGGAAAAACTTAAAGCTATAGGAATGGACCCTGAGAAAATCCTGGAGTTTGTTGAGGAAAATTGTTTGGTAGAAGTTAATTTTACCCGCCCCGGTGGCCAGGTAGTTAAGATTCAGGGTTTTGATTTTGCTCCGCAGCGCCATGTTTCCCGGGGGGGCGTAGTTTCAAGCGAATGGACAGCCCAAATGGTTGTTTCATTTAAGATGATGTCCGATTATTACCTCAAAAACGGGCAAGCAGATAAAGCCGCTGTTTATCAGGAAAAAGCGGATAATTACCTGGGGCAGTTAGGGAAGATGATTATTTCCAGCCCGTCTCCATCTGGACAAGGTGAAGGATGCCTGCCTTATGCCACCCAGGATTATGTGGATACCGGACATGGCTGGATGACGCCAAAGGGTAAACATACTGGGTCGGTTTCCGGGACGGCTTATACTATTCTTGCTTATTACGACATCAATCCCTTGATGCTTAAATAATGAAACACAGGTTAAAACGTATTTTCTTGCGTCTTTACTCTGTTTTCGGAGCGCAGCATTGGTGGCCGGCTGATAATAGCTTTGAGGTAATTGTTGGGGCGATCCTCACGCAGAATACCAGCTGGTCTAATGTAGAAAAAGCGATTCTTGTTCTTAAGAAGAAAAAATACCTGAATCCCAAATCGCTTGCCGGGCTTTCAGATTACAAGCTTGCCGGTTTAATTAAAAGCGCAGGGTATTATAATGTTAAGGCCGTAAGGCTTAAGAATTTTCTTAAATTCTTCTTTAATTTTTATTCAGCGGATATGAAGCGTATGGGCTCTCAGGGTTTAACAGCCTTGCGCGGGCAATTGCTGGCGGTTAACGGAATCGGTCCGGAAACAGCGGATTCAATCCTGCTTTATGCTTTAAATAAGCCCGTATTTGTGGTCGATGCTTATACTAAAAGGATACTCTGCCGGCACCGCCTCTTGAGAAAAGAAGCTACTTATGAAGAGGCCCAGGATATTTTTATGCGTAACCTTAAACATGATAGAAAGCTCTTTAATGAATTCCACGCCCTTTTAGTAAAAATAGGCAAGGATTATTGCCGTAAACAGAACCCTAAATGCGAAATTTGTCCGCTCTATGGTCAATAAAAAACGCCTGTTACAGACAATTCAGAAATTAATTTCCCTGGATTCGCAAAATCCGCCGGGCAATGAGCAAGAGATTGCCAGTTTTGTTTGCGCTTATTTAAAAACCTTAGGCCTCAAACCAAAGATTTATGCTTTTAGGGATAAAAGGGTTAATGTCCTGGCCACTGTTAAAGGGACAAAACGCGGGAAATCCCTTCTGCTTACTCCGCATCTGGATACTGTGCCTGCCGGCAAAAGCTGGAAAACAGATCCCTTTGATGCCAGGATGATTGGGGATAAAATTTATGGTTTAGGCGCTACAGATTGCAAGGGGAACTTAGCCAGTTTGCTGGAAGCCTTAAATTCCATAATTGAGGACGGGATAAAGCTGGATTATGATGTAATATTCGCAGCTACTGCGGACGAGGAAAGCGGTTCATATTTAGGGCTGATACCTTTGCTTGAGCGCAAGATTTTAAAGCCGGATGCGGCAGTTGTTTTAGATGCGGATGATTTTGAAATTGTTGTTACCCAAAAAGGGCTCATCCACCTTAAGGTTTATATTAAAGGCAGGAAAGCTCACGGTGCTTATCCCTGGTTGGGGGTTAACGCAATAGATACAGCAGCTAAAGTAATTGTAGATCTTAATAGGCAGGGGCTCAGTTATAAGAAGAATAAATATTTACGGCAGCCAACAATTAATGTAGGCACTATATCAGGCGGGGATAAAGTAAATGTGGTCAGCGATTGGTGTGAAATCGGGATGGATTTCAGGTTCCTGCCGGGTATGTCAGAGAAAAATATTTTAGGCTATCTGAGAAAAGTTATATCTAAATATACCAATAATTTTAAGATTGAGATTCAGGGCATCCAGGCTCCATACAGTATTGCTTCAAACCACCCTCTGGTTAAAGGCCTGGCATCCGCAATGAAAGATTTGAAGGTTGACCCGCGGATCAGTGGTTCAGAAGGGGCGACAGTAATAACGTTTTTTAAACTCAAGAATATTCCGGCTGTGGCCACAGGTTTTGGCACTGAAGGGTGCGCGCATGTTGCTGACGAATATGCGCGTTTAAGTAATCTGTATAAAGGGGCTCAAGTTTTGGTATCTTTTTTAAAGAATTATAAGTTCAACTAATGATAAGGTATATTCCCGCCTCAGAGGCTATATCAAAATTATCGTAGATAATTTTGATATATTCGGCGGGATAAATTCGCACATAAACTTACGTCGTTCCTAGCACCTTCGTACTCCGTAAGTTTAGTGCTCATTTAAAGGAGAAAATATGGAAATGTTAAAAATATCCAAGAAACCGCGGCTAAAGAAACCGTACCTTATTGTCGCCTGGCCAGGAATGGGGGAGGTAGCTTTTAAGGCTGCTTCTTACCTAATTGAAGAATTAAAGGCCCAGGAGTTTGCCGAGATCCAGGCGGAAGAATTCTTCTACCTGACTAGCAGCGTAGTCCAGTCCGGTATATTGGAAACCCCTCTTTTGCCGCAAGGTAAATTCTATTATTGGAAAAATCCGGCAGTAAAACGCTCAGGCGCGGCTAAGAATGACCTGGTTATTTTCTTAAGCAATGCCCAGCCGGATTTAGCTAAAGCGGATAGTTATGCGAAGGTAATCATTGATTTAGCCAAGAGCTTAGGAGTAGAGACAGTTGTCAGTTTTGCTTCTATGCCGCAGGCAACTGACCATACTCAGGATTCGCGGCTTTGGTTTGCGGCAACGGATGATAAAACAAAAGAAATCTTGAGTAAACATAATTTTGGGGTATTGGAAGACGGCCAGATCAGCGGAATGAACGGTTTATTTTTGGGCATAGCAAAAAAAGCGGGTTTAAAGGGATTCTGCCTGCTCGGCGATATCCCCCTTTATACTATTCAAATTGAAAATCCCAAGGCCTCTGCGGCAGTGTTGACCGGCTTAGGAAAAGTATTAAATATACAGATAAATGTCCAGCCATTAAAAGTGCAGGCGCAGGCAATGGAAAATGAAATTAATAAACTGCTTGATTACTTAAAACTTGGCAATCCCGGGCAGTCTTCTCCTATCGGAGAGGATGAAGTGGAGTTGATTAAAAAGACCTTAAGCCAGCTTACTAAGTTACCGGTTTCAGTGAAAGAGAAAATAGAGAAGCTTTTTGAGCAAAGCCGCATTGATATATCCAGGGCCAGCGAGCTGAAAGTGGAGCTGGATAAATGGAATGTCTATAAAGAGTACGAAGACCGCTTCCTGGATTTATTCAGGAAAAAGGACAAGGGTAACTAATATATGCCTAAGGCGGGTATAAGGGTTATCCTTTTTGATTTAGGCAATGTATTGGTTGATTTTAACTTTAAGCCTGCCGTAGAAAGAATCTCCGGGTTTTGCAGCAAGAGCCCTGATGAGATACTTAAATTTTTCTTTAATTCAGAGATAACTAATTCATTTGAAAAAGGTGTTCTTTCCCCCGAAGAGTTCTATGCCCGGGTAAAAGATAAGCTGAGCCTAAAACTCAGTTATGAGTATTTTGTGCCTATCTGGAATGAAGTTTTCTTTTTTAGCCAAAAAAACCGTTCAGTATACCATATCGCCAATTGCCTGAAGAAGAAATACCGTATCAATCTGCTCTCTAACACTAATACTCTGCACTACAATTACATTAAAAAAAGCTTTCCGGTTTTTAATGTTTTTGAAAAACTGTTTCTATCTTTTGAAATTGGCGCGATTAAGCCGGATAAGGTAATTTACAGGAAAGTAATTAATGACTTAGGAGTTTTGCCGGAGAATATATTTTATACTGATGACCGATGCGAACTGGTAAGCAGTGCCTCCGAGCTAGGGATAAAAAGTTTTGTTTTTAGCGGAGCCGAACAATTAATTAAGGATTTGTCCAGCCAGGGAATTGTTTTTGATAATTACCGGCCATCATTCCCGCCAGATCTATTTTTACCTTGATTTTATTCATTTGTACGGTGAGATGCCCGCAATAACTTAAGACCTGAAATCCGCAGAATAAAATCCATAACCCCTTAATAAACTTGCGGTTTAACTTCAAAAGTAATATAATAATCAAATGGGTTCTTGCCGGAAAATCAACATTCTTTATGTTATTACAAAACTGGAATTAGGGGGAGCCCAAAAGCAGCTTTTAAGCCTTGCCCGGGGGCTGGACAAGCAAAAGTTTAATCCTTATATACTGACTGCTTGGGATGGCCTATTGGTTGATTCAGCTAAAAATATCGCCGGCCTGACTCTGGTACGCTGTAAATTACTTGAGCGGCCAATCCGGCCGGGAAAAGATATATTAGCGTTATTTTTTATCCGGGATTTTATAAAAAATAATAATATAGATATAGTCCATACCCATAGTTCTAAAGCCGGTATTTTGGGGAGATTGGCAGCTAAGATGTCCGGGGTCAGGACGATTATCCATACTGTTCACGGATGGAGTTTCCATGAGTATCAACCCGGGGTAACTTATTATCTTTACCTGTTTCTTGAAAAGATTTGCGCCTCATTTTCTAGCGCGATAATTGTGGTTTCCCAATGGGATCAGCTTCAGGCAGCGCGGCATTTAATCGGCAGGCAGGATAAGTATAAATTAATAAGGTACGCTATAAATCAGGATGAGTTTAAAAATAACCCCCCGGCGGAGCAGATAAGAAAAGAATTTGGTTTGTCCGGGGAAGACCAGGTTGTGGGGATGGTTGCCTGTTTTAAGCCGCAGAAAGCCCCATTAGATTTTATAAAACTAGCCGCTGAAATTAGCAAGACTTTCCCTAACGCTAGGTTCATTTTAGTCGGAGATGGAGCCTTGCGCGGGAAGGTTTGCGCTCTTATAAATAAGCTTAATTTAAAGGGAAAGGTAATCTTGGCGGGATGGCGTAATGATGTTGCTGCGTTCTTGTCTTGTTTGGACGTTTTTGTTTTAACTTCATTATGGGAAGGGTTGCCGATAGCTGTTTTAGAGGCAATTTCCGCCGGGGTGCCGGTAATAGCTACTGATACCGGGGGGATAAGAGAAGTTATCTTAGATAGCAAAGCAGGGTATTTGGTTAAGCCGCACGATATAAAGACTTTGCAAGAGCGATTAGAAGAGCTATTAAAAAAACCTTCATTAAGAAAAGAATTTACTCATTTTGCCAGTTTGGCTCTTGAGTCTGGCGGCTATACTTTAGATACCTTATTAAAAGAGACAACCCGGATTTATTCGGATTTGTATTCTAAGGGGTGCAGATGCTTAGGTACTTGATCGTATTTTCCAGCGCTTTAATTTCCAGCATATTGTGCATATTTTTGCTGGCAAAAGTATCTTTAAAGTACAAAATATTACAAATAAAAGGTATTCCTCTGGTTGGGGGCTTAGGCATAGGAATTGCATTTATTTTTTCTTCCGCATTAGGCGTATTTATGTTTGGAATCCCCGGAGATAAAATACTCGCAGTTTTAGGGGTTTCCTTTTTGATGCTTTTTTTCGGGATAGTTGATGATTTAAGAGAGCTGTCTATACTGCAAAAATTCTTAGCCCAGTCGTTTTGTGCGGTTTTGCTAATTTTATTTGGCGTAATGACTGATATTATGTACCTTGGGTTTTGGGGAAATGCCGCAGTCACATTTTTTTGGATCTTGGGCATTACCAATGCTTTTAACTTGCTGGATATTATGGATGGCTTAGCCGCAGGGGCAGCTTTGATTGTAGGAAGCGCCCTATTGGCAATAGCTTTTATTAACCCGGATTTAAATATCCAGATTCTTTCTCTTATTTTGTGTGCTGCGACTTTCGGGTTCCTGATTTTTAACTTGCCTCCGGCAAATATATACCTCGGTAATTCCGGAAGCCATTTTTTAGGTTTTGTTATTTGCGCAATAACCCTGCTTTTGCGTTATGCCTCAAAAGAAAACGCCCTTGCCTTGTTAAGCCCAATAGTAATTTTGTGGCTGCCGATTACAGATACGCTCCTGCTTATTATCTTCAGAATAATGAAAAAAAAGGTGCCTTTTAAAAAAAGTAATGACCACATTGCGTTTAGGATCAGGGTCTTCTCATCCAGCCCGGCCAAGACCATTCTTGTTATGTTTTTATTGTGTTTTATATTTTCTTCGGCAGGGGTGATTTTAACAAAAGTCAGCAATTTATTGGCAAGCGTTATTATTACAGCTATGTTATTGTTCACTATTATTTTATTCTGGAAACTGATTAAGATTGATGCGCATGAGTAGAAAGAAAATTATTATTTTAGGCGCGGGGCTGGCGGGGTTAAGCGCAGCCTGGCATCTCCAGAAGAAGAAAACAGAATGCTTTATTTTTGAGAAAGAATCTGGAGTAGGCGGCTTATGCCGTTCTAAAAAGATCAAAGGTTTTACTTTTGATTGTGACGGGCACTTGCTGCATTTTAGAAATAAATATACCCGCAAACTGGTGGGAAAATTATTAAATGGTAATTTGGCCTCCCATAGAAGAAGCGCCTGGATTAATAGCTTTGGCATTTTCAGCCGTTACCCTTTTCAGGTTAATCTTAGCGCGTTGCCTGAGCCCATAGCCAGAGAATGCTTATTGGGGTTCTTAAAGGTTTGCCAATCCGGCCCAGGAGCCCATCCTTCAAATTTATTACAGTGGATAAACAGTACATTTGGCAAGGGTATAGCCAGGCATTTCATGGTTCCTTATAATGAGAAATTCTGGACGGTGCCTTTAAATGAAATGATTTCTATCTGGACAAGCAATTTTGTTCCCCAGCCTAAGCCATCAGAGGTGATTAAAGGTTATTTTGCGCAAAACCGGAACCGTTTTGGTTACAATGCCACTTTTTGGTATCCTCGCCATGGGGGGATAGGGCAGCTTCCCCAGGCGTTTGAGCGGCAATTGTGCAATATTTTTAAGAATTGCCGTATTAGCGCAATTGACCTTCATAAAAAAGAGCTGGATGTCGCAGGTAACGGGCGTATTAAGTTTGATACACTGATTTCAACAATGCCCTTGCCTGAGTTACTGAAGATAATCCGGAAATTACCCGGGGATATCTCGGATATGTTTAAGAAGTTGCGTTGGAATTCAATATTTAACCTTAATTTGGGGATAGAGGGAATCTGCCAGGAAGGAAGGCATTGGATATATTTCCCGCATAAGGAGACTGTTTTTTTTAGAGTAGGTTTTTTTCATAATTTTTCTAATCAGGCTTCTCCCCGGGGCATGAGCTCAATATATACTGAAACAGCCTACCCTCAAAATAAGCCGCTTGATAAGAATAAAATTGTCCAGAAAGTAATAAATGACCTCAAGGCTTCCGGGATATTGGGCAAAAAGAACAGGGTTTCTGTTTTAGATATAAATGACATTAAGTATGGTTATCCAATTTATGACAAGCATTATCTCCGGGCCACTTCGGCAATCAGGGAATTTTTATTGTGTAATAACATAATTGCCTGTGGCCGCTACGGAAGTTGGAAGTATATGTCTATGGAAGATGCGATACTTGACGGCAAAGAGGCAGCGGATAGGGCTATAAAATGAAGAAAGTATTTGAGTATTTATTGCTTTTTCTAACCTTAGCCGTATTTTTATATTTGGCGCGGGGCAAGTTTGAGGCGTACTTTTATAATCAGGGAAATGATTATTCCGGAAAAGCCCGGTATAAGGAAGCAATAAAATCTTACTCCAATGCCCTTAAAATCAACCCGCAATCCTGGTTATCTTACTTTGGGTTAGCAGAGGCGTACAGAGACAATCAAAGTTATAGCCAGGCAGCTGATGAATATAACCGGGTCTTAAAGCTAAACCCGTTTTATTTAAAAGCCTATCAATCATTGGCGGAAATGTACTCCCAGGAGGGCCGTCATAGGGAAGCCTTGGATGTTATCTCCCGCGCACGGGGTAATATCCCGGATAGCCAGCAGATAAAACAACTTTCCCGGGAGAGTTGTTATGCTTTTGTAGTTTCTACATTAGACAAGTGCGCGGAATTATTCTTAAAAGGCAAAAGTTCCGAAGCTATATCTGTTTTGAAAGATACCCTTAAATCATGTCCTGATTTTGCTATTGCCCAGTACACCCTGGGTTACTATTACAGCCGGATTAAGGATTATGATAATGCTGAAACCAGCCTGAAGAAGGCCATTTTACTTGACCCTCAGTTTCATTATGCGCATAAACTGCTTAGCGAAGTGTATTTTAAAAAAGGCAATTTTGAGAAAGAGCTATCTTCCGCCAAAGAAGCATTCGCGTTAAATAATAGCGACGCGTCTGTTTGTAACGACCTGGGCCTGGCCTTGATGCACCTTGAGCGGTATGCCGAGGCGATAACCTATTTAAAAAAGGCTGTCAGCCTTGACCCTAATAACACGGATTACATTTATAGCTTAGGTAGTGTTTACCGGGACAATAATATGCCCTACCAGGCAATTGCAGAATACAACAAGCTGAACATATTGAAAAATGACTATCCCAACTTGCATAATGATTTGGCTGATATCTACAATAATCTGGGGGATACCGCTAAGGCATCTTCTGAATACCATAAAGAGGTACGTAATTCTCAGCAGGGCCTTGTGAATGCCCCGGGGAATCCTATTCTGTTGAATAATTACGCCTATGCCTTAAACGGCGTAGGTGAATCCGTGAAAGCAAAGAAGGTTATAGAGGGAGTTTTGTCTGCTTATCCCGCTTACCGGCAGGCTTATTTAACATTGTCTAAAATTAACGAGAAAATGCAGAATCCGGACCTGGCTTTAGAGGCTATGGAAAAAGCAAAAAGCCTTTCGCTGGGGGAGGATTTTATAGAAGATGAAGTATCCAGGTTGAATAAACGCCTTTCCTTTAAGGCAAAATCCAGCCCGGAGCAGAAAGACCTGGTCTGGCTAAAAAATGGGCGTCAGTTATTAGGGAAGATAAAGAAAGAATACCCGGATAAAATAGTTTTGGAGGTGGTATTAGGTTCTTCCCGGGGAGAGGTAATTTTCTACCGGGATTCAATTGAACGCATAGAGAAGGTCCAAAATTAAACAGGACTGCCTTAAGAGAGTTGGTTAAGGGATGTTTTTAAAATCTATTTTTTCAAAGATTAATAAGATATATTCCCACAAGGGCTCTTTATGGGCTATGGGGATAAAACAATTTAAAGCTAAATATGCCGGTTCGGGTTTAGGTGTTTTCTGGGCGTTGATTAATCCTGTTTTGATGATGCTGGTAATAACTTTTGTGTTTACCTCCGTATTCAAGACTGAAATTAATAATTTTGCTTTATTTGTCCTTGCCGGGGTCCTGCCGTGGATGTTTTTTTCAGGGTCGTTATCCGAAGCCGCGTCTTCTCTAACAGCCCAGAAAAGCGTCCTGCATCAATTCAGCTTGCCGAAAGAAATAATCCCCCTGAGCGTCGTACTATCATATTTAATGAATTTTCTTATGAGCTGGGCGATTATTTATCCCGTATTCGTGTTTGAAAATCCCGGGATTGCCAAGTTTGCTTTTTTGCTGCCGTTTATATTTATATTGACTTATATTTTTACCAGCGGGGTAGGTTTGCTATTTGGCGTAGTGAACGTTATCTACCGTGATTTAGAACATTTGACCGGAACCCTGCTTATGTTCTGGTTTTGGTTGACCCCTATTTTTTATACCATTGAAATGATCCCCGAGAAACTCCGCTGGATATTTAATTTTAACCCGTTGGCAGCTTTTATTTTATTCTACCGGGACATAATCTTTTATTGCCGGATGCCAGAGCCAGCTACTTTCTTATGGGTAATTATCTGGGCTTTTTTCAGTTTAATTTTGGGGGTATTAGTTTCCATTTGGCTTGAATCCAGCATACTAAAGAGAATTTAATATGGCTATAATTAAATTTAAAGATGCCTGGGAGATGTACCGCATAAAATTTATTATTGAGGGTAAGGCCTTATGGGAAGATTTTTGGGCTTTGCAGGGGATTAGCTTTTCCGTGGAGAATGGCGAGGTATTAGGGATTATCGGAGAAAATGGTTCAGGCAAATCAACCATTTTAAGGTTAATTGCCGGAATGTTAAAACCTGACCGGGGGGAAGTAGAAGTTTCAGGAAGCGTCTCCGGGCTACTGGAGTTGGGTGCGGGATTTCAGAGCGAGCTTACCGGCCGGGAAAATATTTTCCTGCAGTTTGAGCTCTTTGGTCTGCATTCAGGGCAGGTTAAAGAAAAGTTCCAGCAGGTCATTGATTTTGCCGAGATCGGAAAGTTTATAGATGCACCGGTAAAGTGTTATTCTCAGGGGATGTTTGTGCGGCTGGCTTTTGCAATAGCCGTTCATATGGATTCAGATATTTTTCTTGTAGATGATACTTTGGCCGTAGGGGATGAGTATTTTCAGAAGAAGTGTATTAAAGAGATATTTAAGATTAAGCAAAGAGGCAAAACTGTTATTATCGTTACCCACGATATGGCTATGTTACAAAAACTTTGCGCAAGAACAATATTCTTGAAGCATGGAGAATTGCTAAGGGATGAAGAAACTTCTAGGGCGGTATCTTTTTATTCGCAGGCCGTTGGCAGCCCGAAGGGCATAGCGATTATAGAGAATAAACAATTAAGCCTGGTGTTTAATAACGGCAGGTTATTGTTGAACTGGGACGGTACGTTGCTTACCCTTCCTTGCGGGGCTTATACCTCATTTTTAGTAGATGGGTTTTGGCATAGCTCTACTCAGGCAGAATGGGAAGTTGAAAGACTTGACGGCAAGATAGTGGCAACCGGCCAGTTTTACCATCTTGCTATGGCCCAAATTTGGAGAATAGAAATTACTGATGGTTTTGAGATTAAATGGGATATTGAATTTGAATTAGGAGGGGGCGCGCATTTGCCGGAGATGTACATTAATCTTGCGCTTATTGATAGCTATAAGAAGTGGTTTGCCGATTCAGGTCAAGGGGATTTTCCGGAGATAAAAGAGGGGGATAAGTATTGGAAGCCGCTCCCGTTAAGAGGAAATTCAAGCGTTTGCATCGGGGTATACGCGCAGGCTTCATCTTTTGGTATTTTTCCGTCGATGCTTTTTGAGCAGTCCCATTTAAGATACCGTGCCCAGGCTGGAATCTTAAATTCTGATTATGCAAATCCCGGACGCCTGCTTCAATATAAAACTTCTCCTGCCAGCGCCAATCCGCTTAACCATGTCAACAGGTTGCTCTGCTTCTCCGGCAAGATAATCTTAGATGTAGCTGATATTGATGCTTACATCCATAAGGCTGAGAAGGAATTTATCATATCAAACGGTAAGCTGAAGCTGTCTTTTGATAATGGCAGATTAGCCGTGTTATATAACGACCTCCTTTTGACCAAAGCCAGCCACATGTATTCCGCTTTTTTTACAAAACAAAGATGGTTTACTTCTGATTCAGCTATTTGGACACTGAAAAAAGAAACAGAAAACAGGATGATTGCTACCGGGAATTGGGAATACCTTGGGGTTAGCCAGATATGGATTATTGATATAGACAAAGATTGTTCTTTTTCCTGGGATGTGCAGATGGAAATCAGAAAAGACATAGTTATTGAGCAGCAGCGGTTAAGATGCTTCTTCTCCGAAAAATTCAAGGCATTTTTCAGCGAATTAATTTCTGAATATTTCAGCGATGAATTTGAAGATGCTGATGTTGATTTGCTGAAAAGGTGTATTTCTTCAGGAGAGGTGGGTTTGCAGGATGCTGATGTCAGGATGCCTGTGCTGCGGGTATCTTTTTCAAAAGAACTGGGAAACTTTATTAAGGTTTTTAACTCTGATTATTACAATAAAGCAAGAATCCTGCACCTGGAAAAAGTGGAGGCAGAAACAAACGCGCTTTTTCACCCGGGTAAATATGAATGTTTTAAGGCTAAGTTTTCTTTAAATCAGGATAAGCGCAGGGAGATTGGAAGTTCCGATAATAGCATTGAAGATAAGGATATAAAATTTGTATTCAATAAAGGCAGCGGTAAATTTTATAAAGATACAAATGAGCTTACTAAGAATATGGCCCTGTATACTTCAATGCGTTCTTCCGGCCGCTGGTTTGATTCTTTTTCATCTGCGCGCTGGAAGGTTGTTTGTAAAAATAGCAGAGAAATCCAGGCTATCGGCAAATGGCTGGATTTACCTTTGTCCCAGGAATGGAGAATTTCAGCCCTCAGCCCGGGAGTTTTTGAATGGAAGGTCTTCTTGAGGGTAGAAAAGGAAATTGAATTGGACCGCCTTCAGGCGAATATTATGTTTTCCGAGAAGTTCGTCCGTTGGTCAGCGGGTAAGCAGGAGGGGGATCTGCCGGATTTTAAAGAAGATATTGATGACGATTGGGATTGCCTGTGGTCCGGAGATACCCGAGGGAATATTGTAACCTTAAAAGAAAACCCTGCATATAAACTTCCGGAGGTTTTTTTATCCGCCCAAGAATTAAATCCTCAGTGGGGCCTGAGGATAGTAAATTCTGACAGGTACCATCGCGGCAGGCTGTTACAATGTGTGTCTTCTTTAAACACAAAATTCCTGCCGGGAGAATACCCCTATTTTTCCGGAAGGTTAACTATAAAAAATAAATAATGGATATATCCGTAATAATCCCGACATATAACCGAAAGCGTAAACTCAGGTCTTGCCTGGATTCATTATTTGCCCAAAGTTATCAAAAAGACGCCTTTGAGATAATTGTGATAGACGACGGTTCTGTTGACGGTTCTGAAGACATGCTTTGCGCGCTTTCCAGGGAAAACCCAAATTTAAGGTATTTTATTCAAAACCATAAGGGGCCGGCTGCCGCCAGGAACCTGGGGATTAAACATGCCCGTTCGTCGATAATCGGTTTCACGGATAGCGATTGCATTTTAGACAAAGATTGGGTTAAGCATATGGTAGAAGGGCATGCCTTGGATAAGAATATTTCCGCAGTTGGAGGCATTACCGAAGTTGACCGCGCTAATATTAAGGCCCAAGTCAGCCAGTTTTTAAGTGATGGGGCGATAGAGACGCAAATAAACGGAAAATGCGAAACAATATTTTTTCCTACCTGTAATGTTTCTTTTAAGCGGGTTTGCCTGGAGGATGGATTTAACGAATTATTCCCAATGCCCGCCGGAGAAGACTTAGATTTCTTTTGGCGGCTTTTTAAAAACGGAAGCAGATTTAGTTATAAGAAGAATATTAAAGTTTTCCATGATTGCCATACGAATTTGGCCTCTTTTTTGAAACAGGCCTATATGTACGGCCGGGGTAATTATTTGGTCCAGTATATGCACCGGGACCACCCCTTGTTAAAAGAAATAAAGACAAAAAATAATCTGTCTTTTATTTCCGGCTTAATAATAAATATTCTTAAGATTCCGCGCTTCTCCTATCTTTTAGGTAAACGCTTGATTCAGCAGCAGCCAGGTCTGAACTTTTATCAGAAATCCCAAGTTTACCTTTATTTTATCCTGCATAAAATTAATTATTTAATTGGCAACACCTTTGAACATCTCAGGGCCAAGAAAATCCCCGGGCAAAATTCTCCCAAACCCGAGCTGATTATTTTGGATTTAACGCACAAGTGCAACCTGCTTTGCAATATCTGCGAGATTAGGAAAGATAAGCCGATCAGGGAGTTTTCCTTAAAGGAGACAAACAATATTATAAAACAGGCAGCCGAATGGCATGTTAAAGACTTTGCTCTTTCCGGCGGAGAACCGCTTATGCGTGAAGATATATTTGAAATACTTGATTTTGTGGTGAAAAACAAATTTCACATTGGTATATTAACCAACGGGGTGATATTGAATGATACCCTGATCAAGAAGTTATTGCCATATTTGACCGGAGGCTTCCTTTCTTTGAGTATTTCTCTTGATGCCCTGACTCCGGAAATTCATGATGAAATCCGGGGGGTTAAGGGCAGCTTTGAAAGGACCGCCCAGGCCTTTAAAAAACTTTCTGAATTGAAAAAAGAATACCCGGGGATAAATTTTAATTCAATATCAATAATCCTTAACGAGAACCTGGAGGAATTGTCGGGCCTGGCTGTTTTTTTCAAATCTTTAAATGTAAACTCCATTCAATTTCAGGCCCTGCTTTCAAATAATCTGATAATGAGGCAGAGGGGCAAGGGGGGTAAATATTGGGTTCTTCCGGAGAGGCTGGGTGTTTTAGATAAAGCAATTGACGGCCTGATTGAGTTTAAGAGAGAGAATACGGGACTCCTGCGTAATTCAGAAAATAACCTGATGCTTGTAAAAAAGTATTTCCGGGGAGAATTGGGCCAGCAAGATGTGCAATGTCAATATGCGAATAAAACCATACTGATTGCCAACAACGGAGAACTTACTACCTGTTTTGATAGTTATGGCAATATCCGCAAGAGCAATTTAAAGCAAATATATGCATCTAAAAGTTGTATGAGGGCCAGGGGGAGGGTGAGGGAGTGTAAGCGCCCCTGCCTTTTGCCATGTTTTTGTGATTAACCGCCGTATTTAAGCTTTAAATAAATACCCGGCCTGTTATGGAGATAAGCTATGTATAATCCGGATAAATTAAAGAGAGATATAGGATTTTGGTTGTCCAGGAAAATCGATTACCCGCTGGTCCCCCCGGATACCCTGCAGCTTTCAATTACCAGTAGATGCAATTTAAGGTGTGAGATGTGCAATGCCTGGAAAGATGCTAAGAAAGAGCATGAGCTCAGCCTGGAGGAGATCAAGGATGTCATTACTCAGGCCAAGGAATGGGGGATAAAAGAGATTAATCTCTGCGGCGGAGAGCCGTTAATCAGCGAGATAATCTTTGATGTAATTAAATTTGCCAAGGATTCCGGCCTGAAAGTTATATTAACAACAAATGGCACCTTAATTACGGAAGATTCAGCCAAAAAAATTATCCAGTCAGGGCTGGATATTATTACAATATCAGTCGATGGAGCCAAGTCTTCAACCCACGATAAAATCAGGGTTCAGCCCGGTGCTTTCGATAAGATAATGCAGGGAATCAGATATTTAAATAGCTGCCCGGGGTCAAAGGGGCTGATCAAGGTGATGATTTTTACCTTATCTAATTATAATTTTGAAGAACTGGAAGAATACTTTGTTTTGGCCAGGAGCCTGTCCATTGACGCTTTATATATAACCTCCGTAGTTCTTGATAATGTCAAATTGTATAGCCAGGATTCCTCCGGGGGGTCTTTATGGATCAGCGGAGAACGTTTAAATAAGCTTGATCAGGTAATAGACAGGGTTAATATTCTCCAGCAGCAAGGTTACGGTTTAAATTATCCCAGTTTCCGTTTAATTAAAAAATATTTCAGAAGGAGTATCGCCAAGGGGGAGTGGGTTTGTTTTGCCGGTTACCGCAGGTTAGCATTAGTTCCCGGAGGCACAATTCAGATGTGCGGCGAAGAGATTGGGAACATCAGGAACGAGCCGTCCTTAAAGAAAATATGGTATTCTGCCAGGGCCAGGAAAAAAAGAGCCAGCATAAGAAAGTGTCGCAATTATTGCCTGCAGGATTGCCATGCGCGCGAAGAGTCATCCAGTTTGAAAAATATTATAAGAAATAACTTGAAAAAATAAATATGAATATTGCTTTAGTTTTTCCTCCTCTCTATGGTGTTGATATGCCCCCTCTGGGCTTGGCTTATATCGCCGGGCAGCTGATCAGCTGCGGACATGAGGTAAAAGTGTTTTGTTTTAATTCACAGCTCTATAATCAAGAGAAGGATAAGGCATTCCTTTGGGATTGGGATAAGACTGAAGAATGGTCATCTTTAGAGAAAATTAACAGCCATTTTAGTGTTAAAGAACTTCTGGATAGATGGGTAAGGGACATCTTAAAGGATAACCCGCGTATTGTCGGCGTAAGCGTTAATAGCCATTCAAGAATTCTCGCCGATCTTTTGGCGGAGAAAATCAAAGAGAAGAACAGGAATATTTATATAATATTTGGCGGGCCCTGGTGTACTGAAGTGCTGGAAAATAACCAGTTAAACAAGAACGTGGACATTTATGTACGCGGGGAAGGTGAAGGGATTATTGCCGAGTTGGCAGAAAAGATCGCAGACAATCAGCCTGCCTGCGGTTTTGCCATCAAGGGGACGATAATTAATACCGGGCACGGGTTTAATGATAATGGCTGGAACAGGGAACCGCTGGATATTAACAGTATACCAAGCCCCGCGTTAAATTTGTTCAACTTTGATGATTATACGAATAAAGATGAAATCCCTATTATTTTCAGCAGGGGGTGTAACCATAATTGCAAATTCTGTACAGACAAACCGATCTGGGGCAATCACAGGATGCGTTCGGCCGATAACATTGTTAGCGAGATGGCTAAGCACAGCAAAATGTTTAAAAGAAAGCGGTTTAAATGCAATGATTTAATGGTTAACGGTGATTTAAGCGGGTTGGATAATTTATGCGGTTTGATAATAAGAAATAATTTTGATTTTGAATGGGGAAGCATGGCCCGCGCCCGTCCGGATATGACCCAGGAGATGTTTAATAAGTTAAAGCAGGCCGGGTGTATTTATTTGACTTATGGCATAGAGAGCGGAGCCGCAAAAGTGCTGTCGCATATGGGTAAGCCGACGAAAAAAACTATCTCGCAGGCATTGAAGATGACGCACTCCTCGGGGATTAAGGTTAATACCCTTTGGATGAGCGGTTATCCAGTGGAAGACTGGATGGATGTAATGGAAACCATGTTTTTCTTGTTTTTTAACCGTAAGCATATTGATGAATTTGTAAGTGTAAGCTCCTGCTATATTCCGAAGAAATCCTGGCTTGGGCAGCAGCAATCAATGCTTAAGATTGAGTATAATGATAAATCAGAATGGTATATTAAAAATAGAAATACGCCTCAAATCAGGCAGTCAAGAAGGAAAGCCTTGATGCTGCTTGCCGGTTGTTTAGGATTGTATAAGGGGGGAATAAAATAATGGCAGACTCTAGCGGTACATCAGAGGGCATCTTTGAGCAGTATAAAAGAGATTATTTATTTCATTTTTCACGCCTGCTTAATAAAGTATTGGTTGAGCCTGAGATGATCCAGATTATGCTGACTAACCGCTGTAATATAAAGTGCAGAATTTGTGAAGTATGGAAACAGACACCTGGAGAAGAGATGTCTACCGATGTGATAAAACATTTGATTGACCAGGCTGTCGGAATGGGCATTAAGACCATTTATATGACCGGAGGGGAGGCTTTTTTACGCAAAGACATATTTGAGTTGATTGATTATTCAGCCCGCCCGGGCATTACCACTACTGTTAATACCAATGGGAGTTTTATTACGGATGAACTTGCCAAAAAGATTGTTTCTTCAAAATTACGCAATATTACTTTTTCGTTAGACGGGGCAACTGCAAAAACCCATGATGCTATCCGGGGAGAGGGAGTTTTTGAGAAAGCGGTGAGGGCAGTCGAGTATATAAATCATTACAAAAAAGAGCTGAATCGTGACGGCTTTGCCCATGAAGAGCAATGCCTGAATGTTGGTTTAACCAGCGTTATCATGAAAATAAATATAGAAGAACTGCCGGAATTAGTTAATTTAGCGCAGAGGCTCCAATGCTGTTATATTTGTTTTCAACCTTTAGTGCAAAATGGTAATTTATTAGAAAGCTCAGATTTTAAAACTGACTTTTGGATTGAAGGGCAAGATATATCCAGGTTGGAGAGGATATTTGGTGAATTAGAGCAAATCAAGATAAACAGGAGCTCCCGTATTGGAGTGGATTTTATGCCCGAAAAAACGATCCAGCATTTTAAGCGCCAGCGCACAGTTAATTCATGTTTCGCCGGTTTTACAAGAATTTTCGTAAGTACTGTCGGAGATATTAGTTTTGTTTGTTTTCCTTCATTTGGAAATATCCATACAGATCTTTTAAGGCAGTCCTGGCTTTCTGAAAAGGCCTTCGGCATAAGGCGGCAGCTCAAGTCTTGCGCTGTAAATTGCACGCAATTCTGTTCTGAGCGCCCGTGTTCCGACTCTATACAGGAAATTCATCAGCGCTTCAGAGAAGGGATACATGCATTGCAGGTTTTAGATCAGGATAGGCTTATTGCGCAAGAATGTAATTTTTTGCAGTCTATGTCCGAGTTGGTTAGTGCGGCAGATATTACGGAAAACGAAAAGGCTAAAACTTTAGGCGAAATAAAACAGGCATTATTCAGGCAGTGATTTGGTTTTTGCCGGGTGGCTATTTAAATGGACCTTAAAACTATTCAACGCATAAAAAGGGGGATCAAGGATCCGGGTATCGGGCCGGAGACTATTGCTTTGATGCCTACCCGCATCTGTAGTCTAAGGTGTTTCTATTGCCGCGGAGGAAGGTTTGTCCACTGGCAAGAGGAAAATGAGGATTGTTCAAAGGAGCTTTCTACGCAGGAATTATTCAACCTGTTCCTGGATGCCAAAAAGCTGGGGGTCAAAGAGATTAATCTTGGAGGGGTGGTTGGTGAGCCTTTTTGCAGAAAAGATATCCTCCTGATTTTGGCCAAGATTAAAGAATTAGGGTTTATGGGTTCGATGACTACCAACGGTTTTGCCTTAAACCGGGATACCGCGGATTTTTTAACCAGGCATAAATGGGATATTCTCCTTTTAAGTTTTGATTCGAGCGATAGCCGCATACAACATACGCTGAGGCCAGCTTTTAGCGGAGAGAGTTATTTTGAACACATAATAGAATTCCTTCAAACATTAAATTCTTTACGCAGCAAGCTAAGGGTACTTTTAAATGTTGTTATAACTAAAATAAATTATCGCAAATTCCCGGAGCTGATGAAGTTTGCAAATAGTTATAAGAATATTGAGTCAGTAAATGTTTTAAAGCTGCTTAATGCCGGTTTGCCGAATTATGAGCTTCTGCAATTAAATACCGGTGAGTTAAACGAGTTTCGGAAAATACTTTCGGAATTGAAAAAGGATAAAAAAATCCGCTATCTTAATGACTGGTTTGAAAAAAATGATGCCGCAGCCTGTTGCGCTGATCCATTGGAAGAGGGTGTATCCGAGTGTTCATGTTTTACTAATTATTATATTCTTTCAATTGATTCCAACGGGGATATTATAAAGTGCCCGCAGAATTGGGTGAAGGTGGCGGGGCTTAATGTAAAGGATACCCCTTTAAGCAAGCTATGGGAAAAAGAGCATTTATCATTCCGGAGAGGGCTTGTTAAAAGGGCTGCCTGTTTTGACGGCTGTTGTACTATTTTGAAAGAGCAGAACAGGATGATCCGGGGGAGGTTATAGTGCAGCCTGATATTTCGATAATTGTTTTTGCGTCCAATGGCCCGGATGTTTTGTTCAGATGCCTGGAGTCATTATTGAACCAAACTTTTCCAACGGACAAAACCGAGCTTATTATTATTGATGATAATAATGATCAGCGCCTTGGGCAATCGCTAAAGGCGGGTGAATGCAATAAGTTTCTTAATTTTAAGTACATTCCTCTGCTCAAGAAAGGCCCCGTCTCTTCCAGAAACGCAGGTATTCAAAACGTTTCTTCCGGCTTAATCGCTTTTATTAATGATGATTGCATCGCGGATTGTGATTGGATTAAATGGATCCTAGAAGCCCACCGGGTTAACCCGGATAAGACAGTTATCGGAGGACTTACTTACGTAAGCCAGCGGGAAAATACGTCATTAGTAAGCCAATTCCTCAATTTCAGGATCATAGAATACGGCTTGGATAAAAAAGAGATAGTTTTTCTTCCTGTTTGCAATGTTTCTATTAAGAAACAAGTTTTTTCCAAGCACTTATTTAATGAGGGTTTTTCATTTTACGGAGGGGATGATCGGGAATTCTTTTGGCGGATATTTAATCAAGGGGAGAGGTTTCTCCTTGAGCAGAATATAAAAGTTGTGCGTTCTCCCATACCCGGACTAGTGAGTTTCTTAAGACAGGCCTATTATTGCGGTAGAAGCAGTTTGTTAACAGCCTATTTACATCAAGGGCATCCTCAGCTGAAGGGTATAAGTACGGGCAAATTTTCTTTCTGGTTGGCTAACTTGTGCAGTTTTCTCGGGATTGTAGTTTTTAGTTATTCAACAAGCAGAGAGCTAACCAGGCAGGAGGCAATCAGGACGTTTTCCAGGAAAATATCAATTTATTTACTTGTTATTTTATATAGAGCGGCGTATCTATGGGGGAATGTGTGTGAATTCTGCAAGAAGAAAGTTTAACTATGAGGGTTGCCCAATGAATGTTAAAATATTAAGCTGTTTTAAAAGGAATTAACCTAATGACCGGCTTAGAGATGGAAAAAATACTTTTTTGGCTATCCCGTAAAATCAATTATCCTTTAGTCGGGCCAAAAGTCCTGCAGATTTCCCTTACTAACAGGTGTAACTTAAGTTGCAGGATGTGTTCTATCGCTAACTCTTTGCCTAAAGACCAGGAATTATCTACCGTCCAGGTTCTGCACGCAATTGATGAAGCAAAAAGTTATGGTATTCAGGAGGTGCTCTTGACAGGAGGGGAACCGTTTTTACGGGAAGATTTATTTGAAATAACCAGATATTGCCAGAGCAAGGGCCTAAGGAGCATAATTACGACCAATGGCACATTGATCAATGAAGCGTTGGCCGATAGCATAGCTGGTTCCGGGATTAGCCATTTACATTTTTCAATTGACGGTTTAGAAGAGGTAAATGATTATTTCAGGGGTCCGGGAGCTTTTAATAAGATTATAAAAGCGGTCAACTTATTATCTGAAAAAAGAAAAAAAGGTCGTTTCTTTTCTTTAGGGTTTGCCTGTACGGTGATGGATAATAATGCGGGTCAGCTCTCAGGATTAGTCAGGCTGGCTGATGATTTGGATATTGATGTGATTAATTTTCAGCCTTTAGTAAAAGATAACTCTAATTTTCTGGATAAAACATTGCCTTTGTTCTGGGTGAAAAAAGAGAATATCCCAGTTTTATCAGACGAGATTATGAAGATAAGGAGTTATCGTAGCAAGCATATTGGAGTCTATGAAGAACCCCGCCTGGAGCTTTTAATTGCATATTACAAAGGGCAATTGAGCAGGAAAGAATGGACTTGCTTTGGCGGTTTTAAAACAGTTTTTATCTGTTTCTCTGAGAAACAGCCTTTGATTTACTCTTGCCATGGAATATGCGGGAATCTTGATAAAGTTAAGCTTAAATCCGCCTGGCTTTCGCAGGAAGCCTATCGGCTTAGGGTGCATTCCAGCAGGTGTAAGAATCTATGTTTACAATCCTGTTATTCCCGGGAGTCCTGCGGGAGTTTAAGCAATCTGTTTAAAACTGTCAAAGAAGGAAACAAATAAATATGCAAGATAACTTTGTTAAAAAAATGGAAGATTTTGAAGTCCTCTTGGGGTATTACACCAGCAGGTTGATTTGTCATCCCCTGACCCCTCCGGAGCATGTTTATTTTTCTCTTACTAATAGATGTAACCTGAGATGCAAGATGTGCGAAGTATACAGAGATTCAACTGTAGAGGAATCTGAGATATCTACCGACAAGATCAAAGAGATTATTATACAGATTAGGGATATGGGGATTAACCATATCATTTTCTCGGGAGGAGAGCCGCTGTTAAGAAAAGATCTGGTAGAGATTGTAAGCTTTGCCCACGCGAATAATATAAAAATGGTGGATTTAATTACTAACGCCACAATGCTGGATAATAAGATTATGGGGGAATTAATTGAGGCCGGATTAAATCATATCGGCATATCAATTGATGGGTTAAGCCAGACAAGCAGCAGGATCAGGGGACCGGGGGTATTTGAGAAGGTGATAAAAAATATAAATAATTTGAATATCCATAAGAATAATAGCGGCAATAACCTTCCGAGCGTTGGGGTAAATTTCACAATCATGGGGGAAAATATCCATGATATACTTCCTCTGGTTAATTTGGCCAGGGATATGCAGTGCCTGTTTGTATCTTTTCAGCCGGTGCTTTTTAATAATACGAAAATGTTTATAAATAGAAAGAACGCGCTTTGGCCTTCCGCTGAGAAGATAAAAGAGCTTCAAGGGGTAGTCAGGGAATTGCTCAGGCTGAAAAGAGAGGCAGGCGGGGTAAATATTCTCACGGACGCAGATGTACTTAATTCATTGCCGGATTATTTCCTGGGCAGAAGGCCGCAGGCTGATTTTAGGTGTTATGAGGCGATAAAAAGGATAGTGATTACCTGTGAAGGCCAGTTGTGGAGTTGCCAGGGTATTCTGGGGGATTTAAACAAAAACACGCTCAGCCAGATATGGTATTCAGAGAAAACTAAAAAAGCACGCCAGGATATAAGAAAATGTAAAAGGCACTGCCTTCAGGATTGTGTATATTTCCCTTCGGATATCTTGAAAATAGCAAAAAATATTACCCAGCCGAACTTTTTGTCATTATCAAGCTGGAAAGATGTTACTCGACAGAGGCTGGTAAATAAAATAGACGCATACATTAAAATTTTATCCGAAAATAAAAACACCGAAGGGAATATCTTTATGAAAATATCCCATAGGTATGCTATAAAGGTTGCTTGTAATAAACTAAAAATGGCAAAAAGGTGTTTTCTTAATAAGTATACCCCTGTTTATCAATCAGCGGGTACGCTTTAACTTGCAGTCTGACGAGGCCATGGATAAAATCAATTAAGAGGAAAATAATGAATATTCTCAGGGAGTTTGAAACAAATCTATCATATCATTTTGCGGAGGTTCTTGAGAAACCTATTGCTAAACCCCGCTGGATTTTTTTGAGCCTCAGCCATAAGTGCACCTATAATTGCCAGATGTGCGGAGTAGTAAATATACTAAAGGGATATGAGTTATCCCTGGAAGACGTGAAAAGAATTTTTGATGAGGTATCCGGCTGGGACTGGGATTTTACCATAGTGATAACCGGAGGGGAGCCTTTTTTACGGAAGGACATTTTTGAAATATTTAATTATGCCCAAGAATTGAAGCTAGGAATAGAGGTTGTAAGCAATGGCTCATTAATAAGCCAGGAAATAGCAGAAAAGGTTATGAGTTCAGGATTAAAAAATATAGCTATTTCTTTAGATGGCGCTAAGGAAGAGACGCACGATTTTATAAGAGAAAAAGGCGCCTT
The DNA here is from genome assembly GCA_964593005.1 of uncultured Planctomycetales bacterium. Classification (GTDB taxonomy): domain Bacteria; phylum Omnitrophota; class Gorgyraeia; order Gygaellales; family Profunditerraquicolaceae; genus UBA6249. Next base: position 10,991 of record CAZQGT010000003.1, on the reverse strand, counting down.
TAGAAAGGTAGCCCAGGCGGTAAAGCTTCTTTCCGCAGCAAAGAAAAAAGCCGGATTCGGGCCGCAGATATCAGTATGGACCACAATTATGAAAGAGAATGTCGGGGAACTATTTGATATTATTGCTTTGACTAAAAATATGGGGGTTGAGTGTTTGGTTTACCATCCGGTGATAGTTGCCCAGGAGGATATGCAGAATACATCCCCTAACGCCCGTTTTTGGCTTAATCATAAAGATATTGAGAAACTTAAGCCGCAGATTGATAAAATCGTCAGTTACCAAAAGAAAAATGGCCTGGTGGCATTTTTACATGATCCTTATTTATGGATTAAGCATTTTAAAGGAGAGCTGACTAAAAAGGAATGGAAGTGCAATCCGTTCGTTTTTACAAATATCGGGCCTGATGGAGAGGTTAGAAGTTGCGGCTCAGCTTTTGGAAATATAAGAAAATTATCCCTCCGGGAGTGTTTGAATACTGAAGAGGCTTATAGGGCTAGAAAAATTATGAAAAATTGCGCAAAGCCATGCTTGCAGACTTGTTGGGCTAATCCCGAGGCAGATTCTCTTTCCGGTATCATTGATACATTAATTAATAATACAAGAAAGAATAAGTTTGATAAAAAATCTAAAAAAGAATTATTGTCAGCTGCTTTTTCCAGGTTAATCTATTATGAGGAGTTGTTAAAAGAATGCTCAATATAAAAGAAGTCATATTTTCCATAACCAGCAGATGTAATTTAAGGTGCCGGATGTGCGATATTCCTTATGCGGAGATTGAGGAATTAACCAGGCAGCAGTGGCAGGATGTTATTAAAGATGCCTCCCGCCTGGGCGCGCAAACTGTTGTCTTCAGCGGCGGAGAGCCGCTCTTAAGAGAAGATATTTTTGAGCTGATTTCATTTACCCGGGCAAATAATTTAAATGCCTGTGTTACCTCTAACGGGCAATTAATTGATGAGCCAACCGCCCAGAAACTCAGTAATTCCGGTGCCAATGTAGTAAATATTTCTATAGAAGGCAAGCGTGAAACGCATGATTATTTAAGGGGGCGCGGCAGCTTTGATAAGGCGGTTTGCGGACTGGCAAACCTCAGAAAATATAAAGTTGAATCAACCGTAGCCTCAACCGTGTCAAAATATAATTACCAGGATCTGCTCTATGTTTTGGAGGTAGCTAAAGACTGCGGGGCAATAACTGTCAGGCTGCAGCCATTCAATATAATCTTTTTAAAGGATCATAAGCGTAAAAAGGAATTTTTAATAGACAAACGGGATATCCCTTTCGTGGAAGAGGCGGTTAAAAGTTTTATTAATAAGTCAAAAGAATATAAGATAGCTATTAACCCCGCGGGTTATTTGTTAAAAATACCCGAATATCTAAGCGGCAAGAATTTTTATCCGGATAATTGCAGCGCCCTCTGGTATTCCTGCCCCATAAACCCCAACGGGGATTTATTCCCATGCTGGATAGAGGGATCTAATAACAAGCTGATCGGGAATGTTAAAACTGATAGCCTGTATAAGCTTTGGTTATCGGATAAAAGAATCAGGATGGTCAACTCAATTATCAACAATGGATGTAAGGGGTGCCTGATGAGTTGTTATGATGAAGCTTTTGACCATAAATTGTTTAAGGAGTCCGTAGTTGAAAATGTTAAAAAGATAAAGAAGATTACTAACCATAGAAAAGTAATGAATAAAATTGCTCAATCTTTAAAAAGCCAGCTAACCAGGTTAAAATTAAGGTACAGGTTTTATATCTCTTACAAAGGTTCATTATCGGCCATTGTCGCAAGAAGGCTGCGCAGTGCATTCAGCAGGGGCAGGATTTTGAAAGAGGACAAGCAGATAGACAGGGAATTTGTTTTATCAGAAATCAACCAGGCCAAAAGAAAGCTTAAAAAGGAGATGCGCGGTTTATGAAAATTGCGCTGTATATCCCCTGTTTTAACGCAGAAAAGACTCTTTCGGGTTCTCTGGAAGCGGTATTCAGCCAGGATCGTCCGGCGGATGACATATTAGTAATTGATGACGGCTCAACTGATCAGACTGTTAAAATTGCCAAGCAATACCCGGTAAGAATTATCAGGCATTCCAGAAACTTAGGGTTGGCGGCATCCAGAAATACCGCTATCAATAGTACTAATACCAGGTTTATTTCTTCTTTAGATAGTGATTGTAAACCTGCCAAAGATTGGCTTAGCTGTTTAGCAAAAAGAATAAAATTATCAGATTCCGCCGGAGTCGGGGGAAAGACCCTGGAGGCCGGCGCCTCAGGTGTTATAGCCGGCTGGAGAGCTGCCCATATGAAGCAGCATTGGGGAGAGAGTAAAAAAGACAATCCTCCCTTTTTGTTTGGCTCAAATACTTTATTCCGCAGGGATCTTTTGTTAAAGGTTGGCGCCTATAATGAAAAATACAGGAGCAACTTTGAAGATGTGGATATCTCTAACCGCCTTAGGAAAAATGGGTATAGTTTAGTTTATGAGCCAAAGGCAATTGTGCATCATTTAAAAAAAGATGATTTGTCTTCGCTGTTAAATAATTTCTGGAAATGGAATTTCGCTTATTATCTTAAGCGGGGTTTTTATAGCAGCCCGGACAGGTTTGTTTTTAAAATCAAAGATAATATCGGTTTAAGTAACCGTTTTTTAGAAGAAGATCTTAATAACAAAAGATATAAGTTGATCTACTTGGATTTCTTAATTGCCCTGCACCACTCTCTCAGGGATTTTGATTATTTTAGTTTCCGGGGTAAGCAGGATGAATTTGATGTTGCTGCGCGCCCCAAGGCATCGGTTTGGTTGTCTTTGTTGGACCTGACTTTCTTCTATCACCTGGATCATTCAAAACCAAAGATTAATACCTTGATGCCGAAGGAGAATATACTGCAGCAAAACTTTCTTGCCCTGAGCCTGGTTTTATCAGTTTTCACAAAAACGAAGTTTAAGGATAAGAAATTCAATAAGATGTTGTATGGGCATTTGTTTTCTTCGGTTCATAAATTCAATGATAACCAGTTTTTAGAAAGATTATTTAATCTGGCAGAACTTCATCCGGATTGGAGCGGTTTAATTAAAAAAGAACAAAACAATATTAACCAAAAATTCCTGGAGGCCTTGTTGTTTAATTTCAAAGATTGGCTTGATGTTTTGATATACCGGTTTCCCGGGATAGTTTCTCTGATTAAGGCATCAGCTAAGCAAACTGATAAAGCAATAGCTCGAGGAGGTTATTATGATAAATTTAAAAAATAAAATGCCGGTTGCAAAAGTCTTATTGCTATTTTCTTACCTGATCTCATCTTATGGAATAGGCATCGGGGTTGGCGGGTTATGGATGTTGTTTAAATTCAAGGACCTGCGTTCATTCATCTTTGGTTTTTGTGTTTTGATAGGTTGCCTGCTCTTGGCAGCGTTAATAAGGATGTTTGCTGATATAGGGCAAATTATCTTTGATCTACGAGTTGATTTGCAGGGTTCATTCAGGCAGACGGCTGAGCTGGACCAGAGATTGAACCAGGAGTTAAGGAGCCAGCTTGAGCTTCAGGCC
>CAZQGT010000003.1:0-7339 GCA_964593005.1 uncultured Planctomycetales bacterium | reverse complement strand
CGTTGAATCAAAACCTTCAGATGCAATCCGATGTTTTGAATCAGAAGCTTAAAATTCAAACTGATCTTTTTTCCCGGGATCTACAGGCAATAATTAATAAACTTAAGGAGGCTTTTGCTGGAACCGGAGAATTAAGCAAGAAACTTGCGGCCATTAAAGATAGTTTTATTCAGATGAATTGTGATTCAAAGGATATGAACCAGAATATCCGCCAGATTAAAGTTTTCTTTGAACAAATTGAAAAACACCTGGACCTTAAGAAATAATGAGGATAATACTCTTAAACCTTCCCTGGCGTCAGAATAACCGCTTAGGGGTAAGGGCCGGTTCGCGTTGGCCTTTTACGTCCGAGCCGGAAGAAAATGGCTATATTAAGTATATCCCCTTTCCGTTTTTTCTTGCGCAAGCAGCCGCGCTTTTAAAGAACAAAAACAATGATGTAAAATTAATTGATGCCATAGCCCAAGGGTTGGACGAGAAGGGGATTATGGATGAAATCTCCGTCTTTCGCCCCTGCCTGATAGTTATTGAGACTTCTACTCCTTCTTTTGATAATGATATGAGAATTGCCTGTAGAATTAAAGCAGGATCGCCGCATTCTCAAATAGCCTTGTGCGGCACGCATGCTACTACATTCGCAAGGGGTATCCTGGAAAAGTTAGAATTTATAGATTATATATTGCTGGGTGAATATGAATATACCTTGCTGGATTTAGTCAACGCCCTGGAAAAATCAGGTAAGCCTAAGGCTATATTGGGCCTGGCTTTTAGAAGCAGCCAAATTATTATCAATAGGCCGAGGCCGACGATAAAGAATTTGGATGATTTGCCCTGGCCGGTAAGGGAAAGGCCGGTTATCTATAGGTATAATGACGGATTTGCCGGGCTGCCTATTCCTAATGTGCAGATGTATTCCAGCCGGGGCTGTCCGTTTCATTGTATTTTTTGCCTTTGGCCCCAGGTATTGTATAGGGAACATAAATACAGGAAAAGAAATCCGCTAAAAGTAGCTGAAGAAATGGACTGGTTAATTAAAGAATTTGATTTTAAGGCCGTCTATTTTGATGATGATGTATTTAATATTGATAAAACCCATGTAAGGAATATTTGCCAGGAAATAAAAAAGAGGAGAATAAGAGTTCCCTGGGCAGTAATGGCCAGGGCTGATCTGATGGATGAAGAAATATTATCGCTTATGGCTGATTCCGGGCTTTACGCGGTTAAGTACGGCATAGAGTCGGCTAATAAGAATGTTTTAGGGCTTTGCAAAAAGAACTTGAACCTCGCTAAAGCCGAGAAAATGATTAAATATACCAAGAAATTAGGCATAAAAGTGCATCTGACATTTTGCCTGGGGCTGCCCGGGGAAACAGGGCAGTCAATACAGGATACTGTTGATTTCATCGCAGAGGTAAATCCTGATTCGCTGCAGTTTTCCCTGGCTACTCCTTTCCCGGGGACAAATTACTTCAGGTATCTGGAAAAAACCGGAGTTAAACTGCCGAAGACGTTAGCAGATTACGATGGAAATAATAAATATATCATAACCCAGGAAGGTCCAGGGAGCTTAGACTTAGAAAGGCTTAAGCGTGATCTCTGTAATAATTTTAACTTTAAATAGCATAAAATTTATCAAGCCTTGCCTGGATTCGCTGTTAAGCCAGAAGCCGCAAGGGCTGGAATTAATTATCGTGGATAACGGTTCAAATGACGGAACCGTTATTTTTATAAGGAACAATTTCCCTCAAGCTATATTGATTGAAAACAAATTTAATTTAGGCGCAGCTAAAGCCCGGAACCAGGGAATTGAAAAGGCCAGCGGCGAATGGATCCTTAGCCTGGATTGTGATATCGTGTTAGATAAAAACTTTTTTTGCAATATGGATAATATCTTGAAAAGCTTGCCAGGCGAAATTGGTTTGGTCCAGCCGAAAATATTGGGGCCCAAAGAAGGAATAATTTATTCAGCCGGTATCGCTATTTCTTTCCTGAGAAGATTCTTTGACATAGGTAAGGGGCAGAGAGACCGCGGCCAATTTGATAAAACCAAATATATATTTGGAGCTTGTTCTGCCGCCGCTTTATACAACAAGAATATGCTTAGCGATATAAAAGAGAACGGTGATTATTTTGACCCGGGTTTCTTTTTTCTATTTGAAGATGTAGATTTATCCTGGCGTGCGCAGAAGAAACAATACAGGGCAGTATTTTGCCCGGGGGCAGTATGTTACCATCGCGGAAACAGTTCAGGAACTCCTGACAAAATAAGGCAGTACCTTTGTTTGCGCAATCGTTATTATACCTTGTTAAAGAATGATTCCCCGCTAAATTATGCCCTGCCTTTTATATTTTATGATTTACCGCGCCTGGTTTGGTTGTCTGTAATTAATCCGGCTGCTTTAAAAGCAGTCAAAGAAGCCGGTGTTTATAACAGTAAATTAAAACAGCTTAAGAAAAATTCAAAAAAATGATCCTTGATCCGTTAGTTAGTATTATTATTGTAACCAGCGGCGCAAAAGAATATTTGCGGCACTGCCTTGATTCTATAAAATCGCAGAGTTACCCCGATTTAGAGGTTATTGTTATTGACAACTCTCTCAACTCTGAATTTTCAGCAAAAATCCGCGCATCTTTTCCTTCTGTCAGGGTGTATTCCAGCCCGCTTAATTTATATTATGGCGTAGCATTAAATAAAGGCATAGGTTTAAGTAATGGTGAATTTGTTCTTTGCCTGAATGACGATGTAGTTTTAGGGCAGGATTTTATCCGCCAGGCTCTGAAAGGTTTTTCAGCCGCAGGCAACATAGGTATGGTCAGCGGTAAAATCTTCCGCTCGGATGGCTTAACTTTAGACAGCACAGGTTTATTCTTAAGTTTGAGTTACTCGGCAAAAGAAAGGGGTTATGGCCAGCTAGACAGGTCCAGGTTTGAGAAACCCGGATTAATTTTTGGAGTAAGCGGGGCGGCAGCATTTTATCGTAAGAAGATGCTGGAGGAAATTAAAGAGGGGCAGGACTATTTTGACCCTGACTTCCGTATGTTTTATGAAGACCTGGATGTTTCCTGGAGGGCTAATAAGTTGGGGTGGAGGGCTTATTATATCCCGGCGGCAAAAGCCTTCCACGCACGCGGAGGCTCATTAAGGCCGGATTGTGGTTTGAATAAACCTTTGGCCCGTAGATATATCAATGATGAATTGCACAGCGAATTGATTAAAAACCGATATCTGGTAATGTTTAAAAATGCAAACCATTTTTTATTGCTTGTTCACCTTATCCCCATATTATTCTATGACTTTTGTGCCTGGGGGTATGTGCTGATTTTCCGGCCAAGGGCCGTGAAGATATTCCTGCACAATTTAAAAATATTTTTAAGATTTAGGTTTAATCAGTAAGCCCAGGATAACCCACCAGATTAAGCTTACCTCAGGAAGGAAGAAACTGAAATCCCAAAGATTATGGAAGGCAAATGCCGCCAGGCAGCTGGATAGAATCAGCTTTTCTTTGTTTCCGGCAACGTTTTTTATTTTATCAAAACTATTTTTTATTGCCGCAATAACCAGCCAGAATAACGAAACTAGTCCGATTAATCCGGCTTCTGCCCAGAATTGCAGAAATGAATTATGCGCGTAACGCGAATAGACAAGATTGAAATTCCCTGGGCCTATTCCGAACAATGGGCGCATTTTGATTATTTCAAACGTATCTTGCCAATAATTAAGGCGCATAAACATAGAGAAGATCGGGCTGAGGTGTTCTTTTCTGGTAGCCGACCTCATAAGAAATACCAGGAGTATGAAGAAAATTATCATCAGAAGCAGGATAATTTTTGTTTTTTTGAAGTTGTTTCTTAACAATACGTAAAGCAGCGCTGTAAGGAATAGGCTGATAAATGCCCCCAGGGAGGCGGTAAGGAATAAGGCGCATAATAAGGGCAGGGCAAGCCAGGCCTTTGTTTTATACAATAATGTGAGCGGGGCGACCATAATCAGGTAGCCTGCCAGTATCCCGGGGGTAACAAAAGGAAAAAATACCCTTCTTTGTTGCAGGTAATCTAAAACAAAGGGACTGGTTATATTTTGCGTTTTGATAAATTCGCGCAGGTGGGCAAAGCCAATAAAATACTGGTAAAACGCCAGGATACTGATAATTATGCCGCAGGTAAGTATTGCCGTCAAATAGCGCCTCCTGGATTTTTCTGTTAAGTTCTGCATAGCCAGGATAAGCAGTATTGCGCTCAGGTATTTATATAATTCACCTGAGCTTTTGATTTTATTTATTGAGAAATACGTGGATATAGCCAAGGCAAGGACAAAAAGTATAATCGGCAAAGCAAGTTTCTTAAATTCCTGCAACCAGGAATTATTTTTTATGAGCCAGAATAAAAGAAGTAAAATAAGGGCAAGGGAATATACTGAATTTGCCCAGGGGTAAGCCAGGGATGAGATGAATGGGCGGATAAATATTAGCGCTAATACCAGGTACTGCATTATAAAGTAATTCTATTTTAAAACAGCCTGATTGTCAAACAAATAATCAAATACAAGCGCGCCGGCTTCTTTCAAAAGGAGTGTTTTCCAGGGAAAATAGCCTCGGGAATATAAAATTATGTATCCAGCAAGAATATTATTTTATCGTCGGAGAATAGACGCAAAAAATACTTGACAATAACCGGATATTATGGTAAAAAAATAATGTTAATCTAATGTTTAGTTAGTTATTTAGGAGGTTGGATAATCTAAGTTGGGAAAAATTGGATGGATGTTTAAAGGGCTCATTATTGCAAGTAAATCTGGGCCCTTCTTTTTTTAATAGGCAACTCTTTTATTACAAAATAGGATAAATATAATGAAAACTGTGGGTTTAACATATGACTTAAAAACCGATTATAAATTTAAAAAAGGCGATCCTCTGGATGCTAATGCCGAGTTTGATCATCCCACAACTATTGATATTATCGGTAAGGCCATTGCGGCAAACGGTTTTAGGGTTAAAAAAATAGGCAATGCCGCTAATTTACTGGAGAAAATGGATAACCTTGAGGTAGATATTGTTTTTAATATTTCTGAGGGGCTTACTGGAAGAAATCGTGAATCCCAGGTGCCTATTTTACTTGAGATGGCCCAAATTCCATTTGTGGGGGCAGATGCTTTAACTTTAGGGCTCACTCTGGATAAGGTTATGGCTAAAAAGATTTTTATCGCCGAAGGAATTCCTACCCCTAAGTTTTTTGAAGTTAATTCCGTTGAGGATTTAGTTAACCACGTCCATTGTAAGTTCCCGTTAATTGTTAAGCCTCGTTTTGAGGGTTCGTCAAAAGGATTAAGCGAGAATTCACGCGTAGAAAATCTTGAGGAGCTTAAGACGCAGGTTGAATTTATTACCAAGACCTATAAACAGCCGGCCCTGGTTGAAGAATTTATCTCCGGACAGGAATTTACTACTGCTATTGTAGGCAATAAAAATCCCGAAATTATGCCGATAGTCCAAATTAAAATCGACGGAAAATTAAAATTAAATGATAAGTTCTATACCTTTGCGAGGATTACTTCTGATCGGTTGGAATATATCTGCCCGGCTAAAATTAATCAAGAGCTAAAAGATAAACTGGATGATTTAGCTTTAAGGGTTTATAAGAGCGTGGAATGCCGGGATTTCGGCCGGGTAGATTTCAGGGTTGATAATGACGGTAATCCCTATGTCCTCGAAATTAACCCACTGCCTTCTTTGTCTACTGAGGATGTTTTTATGCTTGTTGCTCAAAATATCGGTATTACCTATGAACAGATGGTAGGTAGGATTTTAAATAGCGCGCTTATCCGCAATGGTTTAAATTAAATGAGAGTTGCCCTGACCTATAATTTGAAGAAAAAGGATCCCCTGAAACCAGTTGATTATTTTTCTGAATATGATTCCGAGGAGACAATTAATTCTGTAATCAGCGCGCTTAAGAATAAGGGCCATTCTGTTGAGGGCATTGACGTTGAATATCCTGCGCTATTCTCTTATTTTAAGAAAAATCGCGTGGATATGGTTTTTAATATAGCCGAGGGTAAGCACGGACGTTTCCGTGAATCTGAGGTCCCGGCGGTGCTGGATTATTTAAATATACCTTATACCGGCTCAGATACGTTTTCATTAGCGTTAGCATTAAATAAGGCTTTAACCAAAAAGATATTGAGGGCTGAGGGCATTCCTACTCCTAATTTCCAGCTTTTTACAAGAGGGGATGAAGAGTTGTCTGCGGATTTGACCTTTCCTCTGATCGTTAAGCCTAATTGTGAGGGATCAGCTAAGGGCATAAATAAGACAAACGTGGTTAATAGCAAGGATGAACTTTCTAGAAAAGTCAGGGAGTGCATAGATATATACCGGCAAGAGGCTCTGGTCGAGGAATTTATTGAAGGCAAGGAGCTGACAGTGGGTATTCTGGAAAACGGGAAGACCCGCGTGTTGCCTATTTTAGAGATTGATTTTGCTAATTGCAAAAAGAGCGGGGAATATTTTTATTCCTGGAAGATGAAGGAATTCCAGGGTAATACCGAGTTAGGCCTGGTGCCGGAATTTTATTGTCCTGCCCGGTTGGATAAGGATACTGAGGAAAAAGTCAAAGATGTAGCCTTGCGTACGCATCGGGCCGTGGGCTGCCTGGATATTTCGCGTACCGATATCCGCCTGGACAAATCTAACATACCATATGTGTTAGAGATTAATCCCTTGCCAGGCTTAGATCCTAAAGAATCTAATTTTCCGATAATGGCTTATGCCGCAGGGATGAAATATGACGATCTTATTGAGGCAATACTAATCAGCGCCTCAGAAAGGAAAAGGCTAAATTGAGTAATCCTTCAAGTTTAGAAAGCCAAAAAGTCCAAGTTGAAACACCGGTTATTCCCCGGCCGCCAAAACGCTCACGGGATTACCAACAGATATCTCTCTATAAAGATGTTAATCCACTGGATTGGGAAGATTGGCATTGGCAGCTTAAGCACAGGATTTGTTCCAAGGAAGAGTTAACTCAGATCATCAAGCTTACGCCCCAAGAAGAAAAAGGTATTGATAAGGCCAGGGGCAGATTATCTATGGCGGTTACTCCTTATTGGGCCAGCCTTATAGATGTTGATGATCCGGATTGTCCTATTAGAAGGCAGTCTGTCCCGGTGAGCGATGAATTCGCTGTTTCTCCGCATGAGATGGCAGACCCCTGCGCTGAGGACCGTGATTCTCCTGTCCCGCATTTAGTACACAGGTATCCGGATAGGGTTTTATTATTGGCTACGGATCATTGCGCTATGTATTGCCGGCATTGCACCCGCCGGCGTTTAGTCGGAGACCATGAA
>CAZQGT010000002.1:0-78656 GCA_964593005.1 uncultured Planctomycetales bacterium | reverse complement strand
CAAATTCTTTTTTTTCTTTTTTCTTCCAGTATGTTTTTTCTTCTTTATTAATCTTTGTCTCCAATAAATCTATGCGCAGGGCCTTAATTATAAGCCCAATCGGAGTAAAAATTAAATAGAACATTAAAAATAATATCAACCTGGTATTAACCCAGGATAAAACAAAAGCTAATTTCATCCAAAATACATACAGCGGTTTAAGCAGTTTAGGGGCCATAAAAGCCGTTAAAAATAAAGCTGCTGATACTGCTAGATATGCAATGATACCCTCATGTTTAAAGAATAAGACTAAGCTGATAACTACAAAAACAACCCCCATAGTTACGCCAAAACTTCTAAGTTTTTTTGTATCAGTATCCTTTATATCAATCAAGCTCAAATTCCTTCTGCCATTTGGCATCTTTTTCCGCAGGCTTCTGTTTTGTTTTATCAAGCAGGAAATTTCCTAAAACCAGATAATCCATCTCCGTACGCATAAAACACTTAAAGGCATCCTCAGGAGTTAAAACCAAAGGTTCTCCTCTTACATTAAAGGAAGTATTAATTATAACCGGGCATCCTGTCTTCTGATAAAATTGATTTATAAGATCATAATAGATTGGGTTGTCTTCTCTGGCAATAGTCTGAACTCTGGCTGTATAATCTATGTGAGTAACCGCCGGTATACTGGAACGAAGGCTCTTTAATTTCTCAAAACCGATTTCATCCTTTCCGGTATTTAGAACCCGCTTTTCTTTTTTAACCGAAGCAACTAAAAGCATATATTGGCTGTCAGCATCTAAATCAAACCATTCATTGGCCTTCTCTCTTAAAACCGTAGGCGCAAACGGCCTGAATGATTCGCGATATTTAATTTTCAAGTTCATCTTTGACTGCATATCCGAATTACGTGCATCTGCGATAATACTTCTTGCTCCCAATGCCCGCGGCCCAAATTCTATGCGGCCCTGAAACCAACCAATAACCTTACCTTGCGCAATTAAATCTGCTACTTCTTTTACTATACCTTCACGATCAAGCCGCCCATAGGTGATGTTAGACTCTTTCAAAAATTTCTCTATATAGTCATCGCTATAAGATGGGCCTAATAATGAAGCTTTCTGTAAATCATGATTGCCATCAACAATCCGCTTATTTCCTAAATATTTATGCCAAACCAAAAGAGCTACGCCTAACGCACAACCTGCATCTCCGCTAGCCGGCTGAATCCAGATTTCCTTAAACGGGCCTTGGCGCAAAATCCTGCCATTGCCCACACAATTTAAAGCTACCCCTCCGGCCAAACAAAGTTTATCCTGGCCAGTAACCTTATGCACAAAACAGGCCATCTTAAGCATAATCTCCTCTGTTATATCTTGTATTGAAGCAGCTACGTCCATATACGTTTGAGTTATTTTTGTTTCTGGTTTTCTGGCCGGCCCACCGAATAAACGGTCAAACCGGCTGTTTGTCATACGCAGGCTATTGCAATAACCGAAATATTTCATATTTACCTTAAAAGATCCGTCATCCTTAAGGTCAATCAACTCATTCAAAATCAAATCTTTATAAATAGGCCTGCCGTAAGGAGCCAGGCCCATAAGTTTATATTCGCCTGAATTAACCTTAAATCCACAATAATAAGTAAATGTCGAATAAAGTAATCCCAGCGAGTGTGGAAAACGGAGATAATGCTGAATATCTAATTCATTGCCCCTGCCTACTCCAAAGCTTGCCGTCTCCCATTCCCCTACTCCATCTATAGTCAAAAATGCTGCCTCCTCAAAAGGTGAAGGATAGAACGCGCTTGCAGCATGAGACTCATGGTGTTCAGTAAATAAAATTTTCCCCTTATAACCCAAATCCTTCTTAATCAACTCAGAGATCCAAAGTTTCTGTTTAAGCCATAGCGGAATTGCTTCCATAAATTGAGTTATACCTACAGGAACATAAGCAAGGGCAGTTTCTAAAATACGCTCAAACTTGATAAAAGGCTTGTCGTAAAAAACCACAAAGCTTAAGTCCTCTACTTTAATACCAGCCTCGCTCAGGCAATAATCTATGGAATTTTTAGGAAAATTAAAATCGTGTTTCTTGCGGGTAAAACGCTCCTCCTGAACAGCAGCAACAATCTGGCCGCCGGCAATTAAACAAGCAGCGCTGTCATGGTAAAAACAAGATATCCCTAAAATATAAATTTTTTTATTCAACTTTTAACCTTTAAAAAGAATATTCAGTAAAAATCCGCCAGGCCATCGCCACATATAGCTAGTAAATTTTTAATCACCCTAATTTGAATTTTTTATTCTCCTCAATAAATTATAATATCCTGAAAGTTTTACCCAAAAAGAAAAAGGTTTAGTCATATCAGAATTAGTTACTTTCACCCTTACGAGCTCATAAATATCGTTATTAAATCTGTCAGACCCTCGATTTGTAGTACAAGCGCCTTTGTAACCGGCCTCTTTAACTAATTTTTTTACGATTTCATTAAAACCGCCACCGGGATAACAAAAATAAGCTGCCGGAGCACCTATCTCCTGTTCAATTGCTTTCTTTGACCCGGCTATCTCCTTACGCGTAGCAGCTGTATCCTGCGCATACCCAAGATAAAGATGAGTCTTGGTATGAGAATTAATAGAAATCTCATTTCTATTCATAATCCTTGCTTCATTCCAGCTAAATAATGCTTTTTCTTTTCCAATTAAATCCGATGGAACAAATATCGTAGCGGGAAATCCAAACTTTTTTAAAGTGGGATAAGCGTAGACAAAATTATCTTTGTATCCGTCATCAAATGTAATGACAACTGTATTTTTTTTAAACTGGCTTTTATTTTTAATTCCCGCAACTAGCTCATCTAAAGTTATCACTGTATAGCCGTTGCCTTTGATATATTCCATTTGTTTATTAAAGTTCTCTGGCTTAACAAATGAACTGCCATCCTCATAGCCGATGTTATGATACATTAAGATAGGCACGGTATATTTTGGAGAAAGCCAAAAAAAATAAAAACCAACCAAAAAAAGTGCTACTGAAAGTATTATTAAAAAAAACTTCCTCATATTTATAAATTTCTTTATGATTCTTTTGCCAACCTGTTTAATGACAGAGAAACTCCTATTAAATACCAGAATATCATCACCACTCTTGGATAATACAGGCTGGTCTCGGTGAGGCTGTTTACTAAATAGGCAACTATAGAAGCGACTAAAGATATAGCGATTATTTTTAAATATTTATCATCTGACTTACGCTCTAAACGGAAAGACTGCCTAAATACCTGAAACAAAAACAAAATAAAAGCAAGCAGCCCCAAGAGGCCTATTTCCCCTCCCATCTGTAGGTAAGAATTATGCGCGTATATGCCATCCGGAGTAGGCGCATACTTCTCGGCTTGCTCGGTCTTATATTTTCCGTAATTCTTAGAAAAGGTATTGACTCCAACTCCTATAAAAGGATGGTGCTTAATCATATTTATAGTATTGCTATAAATACTAATCCGGTCCTGATTACACATCAAGACTAAAGGGTTATAATTAACCTCCTTCGCCCATTGTTTTATATTTTTTGGCACGACAAAAGGAAACACCACTAGTATCCCAACCAAAAACAAGATAAGGGATTTCTTCTTCATAGCGATACTTAAAAACAATATTGCCAGATATACTCCTAAACCGGCACCCCTGGATAAAGTAAGGCAAACTCCTATTAACCCCAATACGCTTACGATAAACATAAACAGCTTACTTCTACCCTTGGAATAAAAACAGCCAAGCCCAAAGATAAATGGAGTCAAAGCAGATAAATAAATCCCAAGAATATTACAGTTTGGAAATGAAGCAGTCGGCCGAGGCAAACCTATCGCAGACTGTATAGCGATATGATGCACAAAATCAAAACCGGAAACCATCTGCCATAACGCGTCAATAGACATAAGGGATATCCCAAAACAAATAGAAACAATAATTCTTGTTATATGTTTTTTATCCCTTGTCTCTTCGCTGCATACCAAAAATATGAGCAGATACTTAAGAAGTTTTACAATACCCTGAAAACTAGCGCTATAACTAACCGAATTTATAATCGAAATTACCGAAAATAATGAAAACAAAAAAAAGAATATTAAAGTTAGGCGATCGGTAGAAAAAGGCTTGCGGGTCAGGGCCTTTTTAATTATAAAAAACACAATAAAAAAACCAATAAAAGCGTTTGCCATCCCAGGAGAGATGGCTACACTAAAAGGCATAATCACAATTGACCAATAAATCGCAAAATCTAAAAATCCCATGATATTCATTTCTTTATCTCCCGAATTTATATTTAAACATCGCAAAAACTGACCGGAAAGCATCATTAACCCTAATCTTTTTACCTTCCCTATAAGATCGCGGATAATATGACGCGTGGACTTCTTTAATCCTAAAACCAGAACGTAAGGCCTTACAAATGATTTCAACTTCAATATCAAACCCCGTTGCCTGCAAGCCAAGGCGATTAAATGCTTCCCGGCGGGCCATCTTATAGCAAGTTGCATAATCATTTAATTTCGAACCAAAAAGAAAATTCAAAGTAGAAGTTAAAAATCTATTTCCTAATCTATGTAATAATAACCCATGATATCCTTTAAAAAAACGCGCCCCTAAAACCATATCAGCTTTATCGTCTTTTAATGCTTCATATAAACGCAAGTAATCATTCGGGTCGTATTCTAAATCGGCGTCTTGAATAACAATATACTCTCCGTTAGAATTATCTATGCCCGTCCGGCAAGACGCCCCTTTTCCGCGATTGCTACTATGATAAATAATTTTTAGATTATCATAAGCTAACCCCCTTAATATCTTATGCGTATCATCAGTTGAGCTATTATCAATAATAATAATTTCTTTATCAATATTTACAGATTGAATTTTTTCGATTATCTGCTTTATCGTTTTGGCTTCATTATAAACCGGAACAACAACTGATATGAGCGGCATAGCATCTCCCGTTATTCCCTGCTCTGATTAAAATTAAAGGTGCCCCTTGTACCACTTATAAGTTATTTCTAAACCTTTTTTGAGTGAATATTTAGGATACCATTTTAAAAATTTTCTCGCCTTAGCGCTAGAAAGATATAATTTATCAATCTCCCATTTCGATTTAGCTTTGCTCAATATTCTAGGAAGCAACCCGGGTTTTCCGGAAATCTTTAAGATTGTCTTCACAAGCTCAATTACGCTTATAGGTTTACCGGTTCCAAAATTAAAGGCTTCGCCATAATTAATATTCTTTCTCAATAAATTTTCAGCCAGAATAAAATACGCATCAACAATATCTTCTACAAAAGTGTAATCTCTCAAAGAAGCGCCATTACCCCTTATAATTAAATTTCTGCCTCTTGCTGCCGAGCGACAAGCATCCGGTATAATCCTTGAGAAATTAAAATCACCCGGCCCATAGATATTAGTACACCGGGTAACTGCTATCGGAAGCTTATAGGTATGAGCATAGGTCCTGCTAAGAATATCCGCGCAAGATTTAGACGCATCATAAGGATGTAGGGCAGTTAAAGACGCACCCTCCTTGCAAGGAAGCTTTTTCTGTTCTCCGTAAGCCATATCACTTGAAGCAACAACCATAGCTTTAACTCCAAAAACCCTGGCAGCCTCAAGCACATTCCAGGTGCCTTCAATGTTTGCCTTAAATGTGCTTAAGGGGGAATTATTGGCTACGCCTACAAAAGCCTGAGCAGCAAGATGAAAACAAACATCGATCTTGTTATTCTTAAATATTGATTTTACTAACAAGCTATCTGATAAATCTCCCCGGTAAATCTTGGATTTTTTGTCTAACCCGTCAATTTTAAATAACGAATAAACAATATCTTTTTTTATCAAAACAATAACCCTGGCCTTTAAAAAAAGGGCTCTTTTTACTAAATGTGACCCCAGGAAACCGTTCGCCCCGGTTATAAAAATAACTTTATTTCTCCAAAAATCCGCTATTTTTTCCATATTTTCCAAGCAGCCTTATTTGTCTTCCAAAGTTCATTTAATTCAAGGTTATCTTTATAAGTATCCATACATCTCCAAAAACCCGTGTGTTTAAAAGCATCCAACTCTTTATCTTTTAAAATACGCTTAAAACTATCTCTTTCCAATATATCATTGTCCGAAAGGTAGTTAAAAATATTTTTATTAAAAACAAAAAAACCGCTATTTATCCAATGGTCTAATATTGGTTTTTCTTCAAAATGCGTAACAGACTGAGTGTGAGGCTCAACTCCCACGATACCGAACTGAGAAATAGGCCTGGCTACAGTAATCGTGGCGCTCTTTTTATGCCTTTCGTGAAATTTAACAAGCTGGGCCAAATCGATATCCGCAACGCCATCCCCATAGGTAGCAAGGAAATAGTCTTCTTTAATATATTTCTCAACCTTCTTAATTCTACCGCCGGTATTAGTATTTTCACCCGTATCGGAAAAAATTAAATTCCATCTATTTGTATGCGAAAAATATTCTTTAATTTTCTCGCCTTTATACCCAAGGCATAATATAAAATCATTGAACCCAAAATACGAGTAAATGCTCATTATGTGCCAAAGTATCGGCTTGCCTCCTATAGGAAATAGAACCTTAGGTAACTCATCGCTGCCCATCCTGGTTCCTTTGCCGCCGCATAATATTACTGTTTTAACTTTTTGCATTTTTATAACAAACAAGTTTCCAGCTTTTTGGCCTCGACAATAATCTCGGCAATATTATAAACCATAGCACAAATCTTTCAAATCTAGGGTGCTTTTTAAAAAAATAAGCCGACCTAACCTTAAACGTGTATTTGCCCCCTCTATTCTTATATTTCATTATATAATCATCCGCCAGCGATGAAAACATAATCTTAACTTTTTTAAATCCACCCTCTTTAGCCCCTTTTTTCCACTCCAATAAATTATAAGCAGTGTCGCCAAAGCCCTTTTCTTCCAGTTGCTTATAAACAGGATGAATTCGCTCGAACACCCCCCTGGCTGCTTCATTAATTAAAACAAGCCTGCCCCCGGGCTTTAGAACGCGCCTAATTTCAGCAAATACATCTTTAAGATTCTTACTGTGATGCAGGACAGCCGAACCAAATACAATATCAAAACTGTTATCTACAAAAGGCATGTGGTGCATATCGGAAAACAATCTTTCGAAATATGCTTCTTTTACATAAAGATCCGAAACTTTTAGATAATTACTTATATCTAAAGCTACTACCAAACACCCCTTTTGCGCGAATTTAAAAGAGGCATAGGAAAAACAAGCGCCGATTTCTAATATTCTTTCCTCGCCGCTTAAGCACAAATCTTTCAGTGCAGAATAAAATCTATCCGAGGCTTCGGCGGTAGTCTGAAAACTTCCTCCGGGTTTAAAAAAAGATGAGCCATCCCCTTCAGGCAAAGAAAGGAATTTGTCTTTAAATCTCTCTATTATTTCACTTGTTATCCTATATTTCTTGCCGGTTTCATCAGCAATATAATCATCTTCATCCATTGCCCTCCTCTCGCGTAGAACGTTTTTATTCGGATTATAAAACAAATCAATTATACCATCATTAATATTATACTCGGCACGGCAACTGCCACAGGTAATCCTGCCGCTCCTTATCTCAATCTGATCAGTAACCAGATTATCTAAACCTAAAGAACCACTCTTACATTTGGGGCAAAATAAAATATTCAAAATTTCCTGCTTCATTAAAACCTTTCGTTTTTGTAAAAGAGAGCAGGTATTAATACCTGCTGCGAAACATATCTATAAATCTTTTTATTTTCTTTAAATTTTTACGAAATCCTTTTCTAATCTTTCCGATATTTTCTTTTTCTTCAATCGTAGAATAATCCCAAAAGTATTTATAATTAAACGGCAATCTTATGCCGCTTTTATTGATTGCCTTACGCCACCTGTTCAAAGTTGCCGTATTATGCTCTTTAGTATAATAATAAACAGAGCCGTTTTTCACCCAGAGCCTTTCATCGAATTCTTTATTCTTTAACATCTCTCGGTAAATTTTAGTCCCGGGAAGAATGTAGAGCATAGAAGCCCCCGGTCCATGAGTGGATTTAATGTTTTTATTTAAATACACTACGGATTCTTGAATCGTTTCTTCGGTCTCTCCAGGCACCCCGACACAAAAAAATGCTCCAGTAGACATTTTATCAGAATATTTCGCACAAATATCAAAAGCATTCTTTACGTCTTCCCGGCTAATTTTCTTTTCAATTGCTTTTAATATCTTATCGGATAAACTCTCAACCCCCCAGGTTATATGCTTACAGCCGGACTCAATAAGCTTAACAATCATTTCTTCGCTAACCGGCTTAACCCGGCAGGAAATCTGGTATTCTATATCCTTCTTTTTTAATATTTCGGCTAATTTTATCGTTCTTTCAATCCCCAGGTTAAAGGTATCATCATAAAAGAAAAACCTCTTTGCCCCCAGGCTCTTAACATAATCAACTTCTTCTCCCACCCTTTCCGGAGAATTCATCCTGATATTCTGTCCCCAGAAGGAAGAAGTTGAGCAAAAAGAACAATTAACCGGACACCCCCGGGAGGTAATAAGATAGGCAAAACCGGTATCTTTTATTCTTTCGGTTGCATAAGAATAATCCGGTATAGGCAAATCATCAAGGTTAACCAATTTATTCGTAACTGCATTAGCTTCTAAATTTCCCTTTTCATCCCTATAGACTAAACCGCTTATATCTTTATAACCCTGGCCTGATTCTAACGCATTACATAATTTATAAAAAGATTCTTCTCCGGCTGATTGAATAATAAAATCGATAGAATCGGAAAAATATTGAAATAACTGGCCGTACATAGTCGAAGGATGAACCCCTCCTAAAACAATAATAATATCTTTGCTGATTTTTTTAACGCTCTCAATAATCTTATATGCTCCCCAGCGGTTAAATGAATTAAAAGATACGCCTACTAAATCCGGCTTGCTTTGCTTAATAGAATTAAAAAATAAACTCAGGCTTTCTTTAAACTTACAGCCATTATAATTATAAATATCTACCCTATGCCGCCTCTTTAAAGAGGCGGATAAATATCCCAAACCTAAAGGATAACCCCTAAGGTTTCTTTCTCCCGCCGGAGGATAGACAAGCGCTACCTTCATTTAACTATACACCCTTCCTTCTTTTTGCAAACAACAATAAAATCCAGGCAACTATCCAGCTCTTTTTCTGACCAGAAAAAACATTTACAATCCGCCTTATTAAAAAATCTTTTTACCGGATCCAGCTTAGGAGGCATGAGGTTAAATAATCCTATTTTCTTTAACCTTCTGTTGAGCCTTAAAGCAATACTCCTTCTTAAACCAAAAATTTTAGCTATATTGAATTGGCTTTCTAACAGCTCTTTAAATTCGTCGGCAAGGTACTCTCTAACATGAAATTTATTACTGGGCTTAATACTATTCGGAGAGGCATCATTCCTGTTGCATGTTGAGCAAATGAATAACCCATTATCTTTCAGCAAATTATCTATGTCGGAAAGAAGCTTACGTGTATCTATTATATGTTCTATGTTTTGAAAAGAACAGATAATATCAAATTTCCTGCCTAATAAATCCAGGTTACCCGCATCAAGGCAGGTAAACTCTAAATTTTCTTTAGAATACTTATTTCTAGCATAATCAATAACAGCCGAATTATAATCAAGGCCTAGGGTTTTTTTAGCTGAATCGGCCAAAAAAGCTGACCCGTAACCCTCGCCACAGCCGATATCTAAGACGCTTCGGCCGATAACATAATCCTTAGCAAACTTATAGGCGCAGAAATGGCGCGCGATCATTAAAGGAGTTTCTTTCTCTAAAAGTATCCTTTCTCCGGTATTGTCAATTTCTTTCATATTATTTAATTGCTACTTTATATATATGTGCCAATGAATTACTAAATACCGGCTTAAAAATTTCTCCGTGCAGGACAGCCCACTCATCTTCAATTGGAAAATTATTCGGCTCCGATTCCCTGTTAGCAGGAAAAGGAAGCGCAATAAACAAATATTCTATTTGCTCTTTTTTCAGGTTTCTTTCCCAAGCCGAATAATTTTTTATTTTTCTATATAAACCATCCGGATGATTATAAGGAGTGATGTCTTTTGCATTAACAGAAACATACTTTATATAATTTTTAAATCCAGAGCCATATAGAGGAAGGCACTCCTGACGCCCTGTATAAGCAACCCTTGCACCCTCCCCTGTAAGCCCGTTAAGAGCTTTCCAGGCTCTGCCTAAATCAGCCTGCCAAGCCTCCTTCTTGCTGAAACTGAGAGGATAACGGCCGTATTCTTCATTATTATATTTATTATTGAGATAGACCAATAACAAAGACCCAAGCAACAACGCCGCAAACATAACCCTGCCAAAATTTTTACTTTTATAAAAAGCAGCTGCTTGTTTTTTATAAAACACACACAATATAAAAATTGCCAAAGAAAGTAAAACCGAAACAACTAGCTCGCTTCCTTTTGCTAATTCAAAAGATGCGGCCAGAATTGAAATGAACGAAACAACGCCAATATATTTGTCTCCATTTTTTGACAACTTGGCCGCTAAAATAACGGCGGTTATTAACCCTAAACTCAAATAAACAAAAAGATACCGCGCGACATAAACACCGATGAAAATTTTAAACAAAATAAGCATTATTAATGGAGTGGCAAAAAGCAGCATATGCTCTTTCAAAGGAAATACTTTTGTTTTTAGGTATTTATAAAAACCCAGAAAGGCAAATGTGCCGGGAAAAATCAGAAAAAAGAATTGCAAACCAAGGCCTTCTTTAAAAAGCCTGAATAAATCACGGCTATCATTCGAATACATCTGCGTCTTAAATGCGCTGCTATCAAGTATGCCTTTAAAAATCGTTTTATCGGATATTTTTAATTCTACCGGAAACATAGGATTACCTGTAAAAAAATAATTTTTTATATACATATAACCGCCGAACAGAATAATCATTAAAATTATTAAGCCCGAAGGCATTAAAACCCTGCTTAATGCGTACTTATTTAATTTTGCCCGCGTATATAATACATAAAGAGCAAAAGGCAATAAAGCTGCTAACCAAATAAGATTATTAAATTTAACTCCCACAAAAAGCCCTATTGAAACACCAAAAAGAATAGCATTTTTAAGAGTAAACCTAGATTTTAATAATAAAAGCATAAAAACTACTAAAAGAAACAATACCGCGCAAATAACATCAAGTTGGGAAGCGTATTTTAACTGCTTAAAAATATTCGGGATGAGCACCCAAAGGAATCCGCTCAATAGGGCTATTCTACTATTCACATTGTATTTAGTTAATATTGAATACACGGCTGTTATACCTATAAAATAAAATGGGGCTTCTCCTAAGTCTGCTAAAAAAACATTTCTTAATGGCAACATAAACCAGGTGAAAAATAATTCTCCATTAATAGGATAATAAGAAGGAGCGCTGTTTGCTAATAAGCTCGGAATTAAAATAGGTTTCGACCCAAATATAAAAAATGGAGTATTCAAGGAACCGCTTTTAATCCAGGCAGCAGGAAAAGCGAGATGATATAATAAACTATCGATATCCTGAACAGGATTAATCAGGTTTGAATACGCCTTTATCAAAAAGAAAGATAGGAAAATTGAAACTGCTAAAATTAACAAATTGCTATTAATAAACGGATCTATATCAGGTTTTGCAAATTCAGGCATTTTCTTATGCCGATAAATTAACAAAATTACCAAAAGAATCAATAAATGCGCGACAAAAACATTCAAGAAATAAAGCTGCCCAGCGATACCTAAAAGTGTCTCTACTAAAACAACCTGGCCGAAAAATAAAGTAAAGCAAACTAAGATTGCATCAGAAAATAAACTTATATTAAAACATTTTTTTGTAAGCACCCAGGAGCTGATGCTTACAATCAGAACCTCTGCTATTAAACTTATCATTCGCTATCTTCCCTTATTTTCCTCTGCAATCAGGCTATTCTTGGCGAAGGCAATGGAATAATATATTTGCCTTTAAAACCTTTTTGTTTTAATTTAGGCATTAATTCATCTGCGATATGCCAAGAAAGCAATAAAGCATATTCCGGCTGCTCCTGAAAAAGCATTGATTCATCGACCACAGGAATCAGCGTCCCGGGCATATATTTTCCAATTTTGTGGCTGCCTTTAATTTCCACGACATAATCCAGGACCCCATCATCGATTCCCGCATAATTTATTAGGGTGCTTGCGCGAGAAGGGGCGCTTATGCCATAAATCTTCTGGCCTCTTTTCTTAATATCTTTTAACAATGAATTTAATTCTAATTTCGATATCACTACTTTTTCTTTAAACTTAAGCAGGTTCTCCTTACTTAAGACAACCGGCTTTTCTTCTTCTAAAATTTTAGACACTGTATCCCTTACGGGATACTTTCCAGCTCTTGCCGCATATACCCTAATCGAACCGCCGTGGGTAGGAATACGTTTAGCGTGAAATATTTCTAAACCGTGCATTTTAAAAAGATACTCTAAGCTATGCAAAGAATAATAACGCAAATGCTCATGGTATATTGTATCATATTGCAATGTTTCAATTAGAGGCAGGAGATAATGCGACTCTGAAATAAACACCCCGTCCCCAGATAACAGGCTCAAGATACATTTAACAATTTCATTAATGTCTTCAATATGCGCAAAAACATTGGTTGCGGTAATAATTTTTGCCTGACCGTTTTCTGATAAAATCTTCTTTACTACGTTATGATTAAAATAATCTATAATCGTAGGAATGCCGCGCTGGATAGCGATTTTACCGATCTCTTCAGGAGTTACACCGCAAACCTTGTGATTATCTTTAAAATTACTCAATAGGTTGCCATCGTTTGAACCGATATCTACAATTAGATCACTTGGTTTTAAATCAACTAAACTGCTGCATTCTTTATACAACTCGGCAAAATTTTCCCTTAATATCTTAGTAGTGCTGCTGGTATAAGGATATTCCGGAGGAAATAAAATACGCGGATCAACAATAAGGCCAAGCTGGGTTAAATGACACCGCGGACAATATAGTAACTGCGCCGGATAACTGCTCTCCTCCGTAGGTTTTTCACCGATAACATGCATTTTATTTACCGGAGGCAAATATCCTAGAAATAGAATTGGCTCTAGCTGGTCATTGCCGCATATCTGACAATGCTTGACTATAACGCTTGTTCCTGTTTTATATGCAAGTTGAGTTGGCTTATTCAATTTTAGTTCTCCTTATTTATTTTTGTTTTTTTATCAGCGTTCTTATCATACCAAGAAACCGTTGCTTTCAAACCCTGGCTAAAAGAAAATCGCGGCTCAAAACCAAGCCCTTTTAACTTCTGGATATCCGGACAACGGTGCAAAGTTCCGCCTTCTGCCAGCTTACCGGCCAAGACAACAATTTCTTTTTTAAAATAGATGCCTATTTCAATAGCAACTTCCTTAATAGTTATCTCATCCGTTGTACCGATATTATATATTCCTAAATGCTTTCCCTTTTTTATCATAAGCATTAACCCGCTGATAAAATCATCGATAAAGATAAATGAGCGTGTTTCTTGGCCGCTTCCCTGTATAGGAAATTGGATAACCTTATCCTTATTTTTTTGGCACAGTTCTTTCATTCTTAAGCTTAACTGCGGGATTACGTGTTCCCAACCCATATCCGGTCCATAGACATTGTGTGGACGAAATATAACTACCCGGTCAAAATATTTCCTGCCGTAATTTATCGCCATAAGTTCACTAATAATCTTTCCGGCGCCATAAGAATAACGGGGATTAAGTGGATCCGGAACGCTTAAAGGCACAGTCTCATCAGTCGGGATTTTTGGAGGGGTCTGATAAACCTCAGAACTGGAGGCAACAATTAGTTCCCGCACACCTTCTTTAATACAAGCGTCAATAACATTAACTATGCCCTTTACGCCGATCTCAAGCACTAATTCAGGCTTAGTATAAAAAAATTCTGTGCCGTTTAAATAAGCAAGATGGCAAACCGAATCTATTTTCTCGCATGCCTTTTGGACAACCTTTAAATCCCGGATATCTCCTTCTACTATCTCTACCTGAGAGGAAAAATCTTTTAGGCGGCCGAGATCTCCCCTTAGGCCATTATCCAATACCCTCACCTGATTTCCTTCTTTTAAAAGTTGGCGAACAAGAGCGCTGCCTATAAACCCTGTTCCGCCGGTTACTAGATATTTCATATAAACCCCCTATAGCTTCGAAATAAACATCCTCGCTAATTGTATCGGGTTAAAAAGAATATTCGTAGTTAAAGCACACTCATAAGTACAATAGCATTTACTATTTTTTATGAATTTCCTAATTTCCTCCGCCTCCCTGGAATGCCATAGTTTTTTAAAATTATAACTGGCATCTCTTATATTTCCAATTCTTTTTTCAAGAATTTCGCAAGGATACAGGTCTCCTGTTTCTGTCATAACACAACTTATATTTCCGGAAAGGCAGGGAATCACATATTTGTTTTCTTTAAATACACTGGCAATTATTTGTTTCTGTAATAATTCTTTTTTCTGCATAAAAATTTTCCCGAATAAATTAAAGTACCCGAAATCCCCTGTTTCCCAACCTTGCTTCTGGATTTCTATAAAATCAAAATAATACTTTAAATCTACCTCGCCTAAAAGAGTTGAACAGGGCTTTCCCCTTATAAGATTAATTGCAATGTTATCCGGTTTAACCTCGCGCTTTAAAAATAAAGCCAGCTCTTTTATTTCCCCTTGATTTTGGGCATTAATGGTCGTAATAGTTGAAACACTAAGATTCCTATAATCCCTTTTAAGCTTCTTAAGTGCAGCAATTGTTTCTAAGGCCGCTTTGAAAACTCCATTAGCCCCCCTAATCTGATCATGCGTTTCCTCCAGGCCATCCAGTGAAACATATATTATTACGTGCGCATTTTTACAAACTTTACAGATTTCAGCTGTTGACTGAATAATTTGCTCACCCAAAGTGCCGTTAGTGCATAGATTTAAAATGTTAAATTTATTATTACGATAAAATATTCCTGCGATTTGCGCAACATCTTTTCTTAAAAACGGCTCTCCGCCTGTTAAAGAAAGCCAAAGTAAATTACCCATGTTTTGTGAAATTTTCTCTATTTCTACTAATGATAGTTCGTTCTTAGAATTATCCAGGTTTTTTAGATAAAAACAATGGCTGCATCTAAGGTTGCATCTAGAGGTAATAAAAAAAATAAACTGTAAAGGGTCTCCTTTATGGAAAAATACCCGGGGTAAGAACCTTAGAGAACTAATCATTCATGCCCCTTTTCTAGAATCCCGTAAATAAAACCGGCAAAAACTGCCAGATAAATCTCAAAAAGTACAAAATAAGATTTTACGCCAAAACTTAAATCCCGTTTCCTGATTAAATAGGATAGAAGAGGAATTGCTGAAATATGATATACGCAAAAAAACAATAAGGCCGGGATAAACGTAAATTTAATTAAACATACAGAAAACAAAAAACATAGCCCCGTTATGGCCGCTATTTTGGTAGACAACGGCCAAGCATTATTCTTGATTTTTTTGGCCAAACCCTCTTTTTTAATATAAAGGGCTACTGCCGATGTTTTCTTAAAATAATCAATAAGCAAACCTGCATGATTATATAATTTTAAATGAGCTACCTTAAGCTTAGGGTCTATTTTACAATGATAACCCTTTGAGGCAAGCCTTTTGCCAAGATCGATATCTTCATAATAAAACATTTTTTCATTAAACCCGCCGATTGCTTCAAAAGCACCCCTCTTTATTGCACAGAAAAAAGAACAGACCAAATCGGTAGATTTAGGAGCTAATTCGTACCTGAAGGTCAAAATTAAGTTTTGAAGCTGGCTAAAAAAACTAGCCTGAGGAGTATCTTGCGTATAAATTCCGGAAACCGCCTCAGTATCCGGCGCTCCAAGCGAATGCACAATTTCTTCAATTGAATCTGGCCTAAGAACGACATCCGCATCAACAAATATAAGCGTATCGCCGGAGGCACTATTTACCCCGCAATTTCTCACTCCGGCAGGTGATAACCGTTTCGAAAGTTCAATTATCTTAAACGGGAATCCTTTAGCTTTTTTTACTGTGTCATCCGTCGAACAATCATCCACCAAAATAACTTCTATATTTCTTGCGGTTTGCTCCTGTATACTTGTTAAGCTCTCCCGGATACAATCAGAGGCGTTATACATCGGGATAATTAGAGATAATTTATTTTCTATCATTTAATCTATCTTCCAACTCTTCTGGACATCGTAAGTCGGATGTAATTTAAAATTTTGCTTAACCTTCTCTATGTCTTCTCCAACCAAACCTAAAAGAGAATAATCCCCCAACCCCAGTTTTTGCAAATAATAAAGGTACCCTATATTTTCAGGCTCAATACCCATTAATCTGGCGCCAAGGCCATCTGCTTTTAAAGAATCAGTTGAAGCTATCGCAGCCTCTAGCTTGACAGGAAAGCCATCCACCGGTCCGTTTCCATCCATACAGTAAAAAGCATCTAATACCACAAGATCCGGCCAGGTGAGCTTAGCAAGATTGACAATATTCCTGTGAATTACTTTTGTTGATTTCATGTAGGCAATCGATTTCTTAAAAATTAAATTTACCAAATTTGGAGCCCTTCTCCTCAACCAGGAAATTGCCGAAGTTGGAATATAAGTAAATACTGTTTTAGCTTCAGGCGCGCTTGGCGTCCTGAGGCCGTGGAGCAGCGATTTATCTTCATTTTTAATTAGGCCCGCCATATTTTTTATCCCAAAAGTAGCCATGGCGTAATTATGGGTTTTGGGTATCCCGATAGATATCCTAAAATCAAAATCAAAGAAATGTTTCACAATCTTCGCTTTCTCATGTCCGGCAATAGACATAATTCCAAACTCTGAAAATTCCGAAAAATCTTCAAGGCATTCTATCCTGACATTATTATACTTCTTGATTAAATCAAAATACCCAAACCTTTTAAATACTTCATAAGTAGCCACTTTCTCATAATAGGCACTGCCACTACCCTCTAAAATAGTAAATTGGCTGGCGCGCAATTGGCTAAAATTATCTAATAAAAAGTCTATTACCGCCTCTACCGCCACCGGATCGGTATTAGCGTATAGGTTATTTGTTGCGGTTAAATTAGGCTTTATTAAAATATTTTTTTTGCCCCGGATTTTTTCTAAATCCGGCTTTATAAGATTTAAAGCCTTTTGTATATTATCATAGCGCTTGTCGCTTTTTACTAAAGCGACTCGCCGAAAACTATTATTCATAATTAAGATTTAAGTTTAACATCCTCAGGCGTTTTTTTGAGATATTTAGTCTCATATCCATAAAAATACCAATATAAATAACCCGGTAACCATCTAAATAAATGAAAATGGCTCTGCCCCTTGTCGCGCTCATACCAAACAGACGGAATTTCAGTAATTTTCCAACGCAGGCGGCGGCATTT
Source organism: uncultured Planctomycetales bacterium (assembly GCA_964593005.1). Lineage (GTDB taxonomy): Bacteria > Omnitrophota > Gorgyraeia > Gygaellales > Profunditerraquicolaceae > UBA6249. The sequence continues at coordinate 61,167 of CAZQGT010000002.1, read as the reverse complement.
TACTAACAGCTCCAAAGAATAAGTAAAACCGTGGCTGGACTCAATCATAACTGCATTAATGAGCCTTTTAGAAAACAGCCTAAAGCCATTACTAGCATCTTTTACCGGAATACTTGCTAACCAATAAAGCGTAAATGAAGCACAGCGCACTAAAAATGATTTTAACCACGGGCAGCCCTTCATACATCCGCCTTTCATGAAACGACTGGCTGCAACAATATCGTAACCTTCCTTGAATTTATCATACATACTATCAATTATTTTAGCATTCTTTGTATCATCAGCGGGAAAGACTAAAACCGCAAGTGCATCACTGGCATTAAACCCTGTAATAACCGCATTATGCGCTCCGCTTCCTTGATTTTTTATAAGCTTTATCTCAAAAGATAAATCCCCGGCAATACTCCTAACTACCGGTAAAGTGTTATCAGTATCGCAATCATAACAAATTAATACCCGGAAAGGCACAGTAATATTCTTTTCTAAGGAATTCAAAACAGCGGAAATATTTTCGCCTTCGTTGTAAACAGGTATAACAATATCCAGCTCTTTCATTATTTATCCTTAGAATATACTTTTCTTAAGCTTTCCCCACTTCCTTGAATTTAGAGAAGCATCTTTTGCGATTCTAAAATTTATTTCTTTTGCAATATCTGCGCCTTTACAGGGCTTTAGCAAAGATTTAAATTTTTTATATCTTCGGTAATCAGACTCTCTCTTGCCTCCGATATTTATCACTCCGATAAACCCGTCATCAAGCATCGCTAATATTGCTTTAGCCAAATAATTAATGCTGACTTTGGATGAATATAAATCCGTAGCAGAAGAATCAAATCGAATATTCTTCGGATTAAAGAAACTAGTGCGTATTATACAGAAGTCTGAAAGCAGATGCACCGCACACTCAGCGCCCAATTTCGTCCAGCCATAATTATTATAGGGAACAGCCCCATCTTCCTCTTTATAGTTGCCTTTTATCCCGGGATATACGCCATCGGTAGAAATATGTATCAACCTGATTTTAGACTTCAATTCATTTTCCTTATCCAGCAGCGCATTTACTAAGTTGCTCGTCCCAACTATATTAGCGTTGATAGCGCCCGAAGGATCCTTTTGGCACTCACTCATACGCGCAAGTGCCGCGCAATGAATAACGGCATCAAATTCATGCTGTTTAAAATAATTCTCCAGCAGCAGCGGTTTTGTTAGGTCAAAAACATCCATTTCCGGAGTCAGAAAATGAAAAGAAGCTCCGGCTTTTAAGATTTCCTGGCCTAACTGGCCCGAAGCGCCTGTTAGAAGTATTTTTTTATATTTACTTATTTTCACCGCTTTTTTTTATCGCTCCCCATAAATCAATAACTTCAATTTTTTTAGGAATCACTAATCCTTTATACGCGCTGTGAGGAACACCGACTATAATTACATCGCAGCATTTTAATAATTTTTCCTTGGGAACAAAATCAGGATTTTTTACGAATTCGTCAGTGTAATAAACCTGCGCCCTGTGAAATCTTAAAATTTTGCCTAGTTTATACGAAAGCGAGTCCCTGGTATCATCGTTATCAGCCTTAAAAGACATTCCTAAAATCCCAACTTTGGTCTTACTTAGATCGCGTTTTTCCCTTAGTTTATTTACCAAAAAATTGGGTAAGCCTTCATTAATCATCATAGCGGAATGGCCTAAAATAAAATTATTACTACTAAAAGCCGCAAGTTGCATCGTATCTTTTAAGAGGCAAGGACCGGCGGCAAAGCCAGCAGTAGGCAAAGTAGCCAGGCGCCCATAACCCTCCATCATTGTTTGACGAAGCGCATTATAATCTACATCAAAATTATTAGCCATCATATAAAACTGATTAGTCACGGCAAATTGTATGTATCGCCAGGCATTCGAGAATAATTTAGCCAGCTCAGCCTCACTAATTGATGCCCTGATTATTTTAGAAGCGATTTTATCAAAAAGCAGAGCCGCCTCATCCTCCGCGTTTTTAGTCATACCCGCTACTATCTGAGGCAATTCCCGCAATTCCCTGATAGCATAGCCCTGAACAATTCTTTCCGGACAATAAGCAATTTTCCACCCCTTTCCTCCAAGCAGATGGCTTAACTGTTCACAGGTATGCGGATATACCGTACTCCTGACAACAATTAGTTGATCTTTATTTAAAAATCCCTTTAACCCGCCAAAAACACTTAAAAAATGCTTAACCTTTGGATTGAGATACTCATCAACAGGCGTACCAACCGCCACTATCACTACCCTGGACCGAGTAAGGCAACTAGGATGCATTTGAACAGTTAAATTTCGCTTAGCTAAAGCCTTCTTCAATAATGGCTGGGCATCATATTCAATAAAAGGCATTTTTCCGCTTAGAACTGTTTGAGCCGCTTTTTGATTAACATCATAAAGTATTACTTTCATTCCTTGCGAAGCAAACATTATGCCTAAAGGCAGGCCCACATGCCCCAGACCCCCCACAATAACAATATCATGAGTAAATTTTTTCTTTAATTTTTCCATAGATTCTCCTATTTAATATATTCGGCCATCTTTTAACTCTAGATTAATTACGGCAACCGTCAAACCCACCATATACCAAAATAAAACCACCAACTGCAGGGTATAAAAGTGAGTATCAAAAAAAGCCTGCACTAAAAATGCTAAAATACCCGCTAAGAGGCCCAGAACTAAATAATTCTTATGCTTACTTAAATGCAATATCCCGATTTTAAAAAAACTGAATAAAACAAAAAGAAAAGCAAGCAGCCCAAATATGCCAATCTCAGCGGTTTTCTGAAGGTAAGAATTATGGGGATAGGTTCCGCCGTAGTCAAAACTTTTGTAATTTCTGCCGACTACTGAATAGTTATTCAACCCGCAGCCCGTCAAAGGATAATCTTTGATCATCCTAAAAGACTCTTTCCAAAGCCTGATTCTTTCTAAGTTCGGCCCATGGGTTATCTGCGATATGGATTTTATACGGCTATTTATACCTTGATCGAATTTAAGTTTAGTTAGAATGTCATATTTGAGCTGTGGTTCTAAAAAATTCGGAAAATATAAAACTACCATTAATAAGCAAGCGCTAGTAGTTAAGCATAAAATTTTAACTCTAAAAGTGTATTTTTTTATAAAATAGAACGCCATAAATAGCACCGCAATCAAACACCCGATCCAAGCGCCCCGCGTAAAGGTCTTTAGCAAATAGATGCATTGGATAATAACTGCCAGCCATAATAAAATTTTTATTTTCCAACTCCGGAATAAATTTAGAGCTATTAGCCCTAAAAATATAGGAATCATTACGATTAGCCAGGCAGAAAAACCGCTTGCAGTATCAAATGAGGCGCTAAAACTATGATAAAGAATTCCATATCCTCTTAAAAAATCAAATTGGGTATAATATTGCACGCCCGCATCAGCAATAATCAAAGCTGCTGAAGCAATTACAGCAATTAAAACACAAGACAATCGTTTTTTATTACTGACTACTTCAACTAGCATAAAATATATAAGCAAAAATTTTAACTCTTTGCCAAAAAAGCCCCGTAAAAATAAATCCTGTCTCGCGCTAAAAATTACCGATACGGCATTAGCAATAGTATATATCAATAAAGCCCTGTTTAACCCTGTATCAGGAAATAACCCCCATAATGCTTTCGATCTATACCCAACAGCCCTTTTACATATCCACAAAAAAATGGCAATAAAAGCAAAAGCCTCTACTCCTGCTTTTGCAAACGGCAAGCAAAAGATTAACAGGCATAAACAGGTAACTATTGCCCGGTCAGAATATAAAAAAATCTTATCCTTATTCAACATGATTATTATCCGACAATCTCATTTATCTTATTGATAATTTTTTTCTCATCCATCAAATTAACACACTTTGCGAGCTCTTTTATCTGTCTTCTCAAAAAAACACTATCGAAAAGCCCGGCTTGGCTGATATAAATCTTCTCTGCTTTAGTTGCTTTATCTTTTTCGCTATTTAGCAATGTTTCCTCAAAAAGTTTCTCACCCGGACGCAGGCCGATAAATTCAATTTTTATATCTTCATCAGACTTAAGCCCATAAAGAGCGATGAGCTCTTTGGCCAAATCCAGTATTTTAATCTGTTCTCCCATATCTAAAATAAATATCTCCCCTGCCTTGCCAATAGCGCCTGCCTGCAGGACAAGCTGGCTTGCCTCATTAACACTCATAAAATACCTTTTAACTTCCGGATGAGTTATCGTTACGGGCCCGCCTCCCTCAATCTGTTTTTTAAATAGCGGAACCACGCTTCCGTCAGAACCCAGAACATTGCCAAACCTGACCGCCATAAACCGGGTCTTACTCATCTTAGCCTTTGCTTGCAAAATCATCTCCGCAATCCTTTTGGTAATACCCATTATACTTGTCGGGTTTACCGCCTTATCCGTAGAAATAAGAATAAATCTTTCAGCTCTATAGTGATTAGCGGCATAAATAAGATTTCGGCTTCCGAAAATATTGTTCTTTACCGCCGCAACAGGATTCTCTTCCATAAGCGGAACGTGTTTATGAGCAGCCGCATGAAATATAACTTCAGGCCGGTATAGCGAAAATACGCTCTTTAATAGGCCTATATCTTTTATATCTCCGATTATAGTTTTAAACTTAATCTGCGGATATTTTGTCAGGAATTCAATTCCTAAAAAATAAACATCATTCTCATTATGATCAAACAACAAAACCTCTTTAGGGATAAATCTGACTATCTGCCTGCAAAGTGCCGAACCGATTGAGCCGCCGGCCCCGGTAATTAAAACTGTCTTATTAAATAAGTAATCTTTGATTTCTATCTCATTTATATTTACCGTCTCGCGGCCCAGGAGGTCTTCAGCCTTAATATCCCTGGGCTTAACCTCTAATTCACCATTCAAAATCTTCTGCAGTCCCGGGACTATACGGATCTTTACAGAAAGCGTTGAACAGCGCGAAATAATACTCCTAATCACCTCACCCTTCGCCGAGGGAATAGCGATAATGATCTCATCAATTCCGTGTTTTTCAATAATCGAAATTAAATCATCACAAGTGCCTAAAATATCCACCCCTTGAATACGCAGATTTTTTTTATGGCTATCATCATCAATAAAACCTACTACTTCTATATTGGCTTTAGGATTAACCCGTGCCTCCCTTAAAACCATTACGCCGGCTTCTCCTGCCCCGATAATTATTACCCTCTTACGCTTACTTCCTAAAGCCGGGCGAAATGCCTCCCTAAACAGGCGGGTGGCAAAACGAATTCCGGCCACTAAACAAATACTTAAGATGAAATCTAAAAAAAAGATTGAAAGCGGGAAACCATTAAAGGAAAAGAAAAAAGCAACCGCAAAAATAAAGCAAAACATAGCTAAAACATGTGCTTTAATAATTCTCCAGATATCATTAACGCTGACATACCGCCATAAACCGGAATAAAGGCCGAAAAATCCGAAAATAACCATCTTTATGCAGATAATAACGGGAAGGGTCTTAATAATAACTTGCCAATGCAAGTTATCGATCTTAAAATCAAACCCCAGATAAAAAGCAAGTATATAGGCACTACCTGCCAAAACTAAATGAATAGCAAAAATGATTAAATGACGAAATTTATAAACTAAAGATTTTATATTCATGGTTTATTATTATATACCAAAATGTAGTTTTATCAATGGGTTAGTGCTATTTTTTTGAGTTAATTTTAATGCTGGACGCCTTCTTTTTTCATAACCTTTATACCGGTCAAAAAGATGATATAGAGGTCAAAAACAAAAGAACGGTGATTGAAATAATACTCATCGAAAGAGACTTTTACCGGAATCGGCAGATCATCCCTTCCGTTTACCTGCGCCCAACCGGTAATTCCCGGAATTAGGGTATGGATATTTCTTTTGGTCCGTAACTCTACCAGGTCATCTTGATTAAATAATGCCGGACGAGGCCCGACAAAACTCATTTGGCCTTTTAAAATATTAAATAACTGCGGCAATTCATCAAAGCTATATTTACGTAAGAATTCTCCGCAAGGAATCAAATAGTCTTTGGGATTTCTCATTAAGTGAGTTGCTATCTGAGGCGTATTCAATTTCATAGTCCTAAATTTGGCCATCTTAAAAATATGGTTATTTACGCCAACGCGGTCTGTCCAAAAAATAACCGGGCCCCTGGAGAATAGCTTAATTAATGCAACGATAATCAGCATCGGAATGCCGAGCATGATTATTAGAATAAAGGCTAAAATAAAATCAAAAATCCGTTTTACCATCTTTCCTCATTGCGAGCCCGCCATTGAATCAGCGGCGGGAGAAGCAATCTCAACTCCCTTAAACGTCTCCCTAATCCCTTCTTCCATGGTAAAAGGCGGCTTCCAATCGAGAAGCTTCCTAATTTTGCCGCTATCAACAAAAAGAGAACCTGTTAACTTTTCCATCTCTTCTGCCCTCACTAAAATTTTGCCCAGAACCCTTAAAATATCAGGATGTAAAAAAAACAAAACCACCCTCTTATGCATCGCAGAAGCAATCATCTTTATTAAATCTGAAGTAGATACATCTCGCCCATCGCTAAGCATAAAAGTCTGCCCCGCAGCCAACGGATGAGTAATACAAATAATAATAGCATCTACTAAATTGCCCAAATAAATAAAGCTGCGCCGATTATTAATACGTTTAAATGGTAACGGTATACCGGAACCAATAATTTTAATCAAATTTTTAAAATTAGCCTTCACTCCCGGACCATAAACTAAAGGAAGCCTTAAAATTATTACTTCGAGTTTAGTTTGAGCAGCTAGAGAAGCCAATAACCCTTCAGCTTCCTGCTTACTAGAGCCATAAGCATCTTGAGGCGCAGGGATATCTTTTTCTGTATAGGCTAAAACAGAACCCTCTCCGTTAACCTTAACAGAACTGATAAAAATAAATCTTCTTACCCCTGCCTCAGCAGCCATTTTTGCCAGGCGCTCAGTTCCAAGCGCATTAATTTTACGAAAAATATCGCTTGGGCTAGCCGCTAGATCATTTAGGATATGGGCTCGCGCTGCTAAATGAATAACTGTATCTACACCGGTTAAGGCCTGTTGCCAATCCGTTAATTCATCTATATCCCCCACTTCAACATACTCTTCAGAGCCCGAAACATCCCGCACTTTACCGCGCACAGCTGCTCGGATAATATAACCTTTTTCTTTTAAAGAAAGGCAGAGTTTGCGCCCGATAAATCCGGTTGCGCCTGTAACCAAAATCTTACGCTTAGCAACTGTTTTCAAATAGTCCGCCATACTAATCCTTTATGAACTGTTTAACAGTATCGGAATATTTTTTCATAATTTCTGTATCAGTAAATTTTTCTAAGACCTTTTTTCTACCGCTGCTACCCAACATCTTACGCCTTTCATCTGAAAAAGAGATCATCTTCAGCATAGCGTCTCGAAGTGATTGTACATTTTTTATCTTAATCGCCAAGCCATTAATTTCATTTTCAATAACTTCTCTACAGCCAACCGCCTCAGTTGCAATGATTGGTTTAGCCATAGCCATAGCCTCAAGAAGCGATTTTGGCGTCCCCTCTCGATAAGACGGCAAAACTATACAATCGGCAGCGGCTAAATACGGCCTGACATCATCAGTAAACCCGCTATAGGTAATAACCCCCTTCTTGACCCATTGTTCAATAAGTTCAGCGCTAATTCCGGCCGGATTACCACTATCAACCGGGCCTAAAACCTGAAAAACAGTTTCCGGATATACCTTCTTAACCTCTTCAGCCGCTTCTATATATTCACCTACACCTTTATCAAAAAGCAGCCTGCCTGAAAATAAAAACCTAAACCCGGTTTTTTCAACCTTAGGGATATCAGTTGAAATAGGTTTAAAATAATCAGTATCCACCCCCGAGCCACAAACCAACTCAAGCCTAGGATCTTTAAACAAGTTGCCTTTACGAAAAAGGGTTAAATCGTCTGCATTCTGAAAAAAGACTTTATGTGCTAAACTACAGCTTACTTTATACATCAGGCGGACTATCCGGCAAAACAAGTTATCTTGTAAAAAAACATAACCTAAACCCGATACCGTATTAATAAACGGGACGCCCGCCAGATAAGCTGCCCAGGAGCCATAAATATTAGGTTTAATGGTAAAATGAAAAACAATATCCGGACGGAGTTTTTTATAAATCCGGTAAAGCAAGAAAAACTGCGTTAAGTCCTTTAAAAGATTTGCCCCTTTTCTTTCAAATGCCATAGGCAGGAAATTGTTCCCTTCGGAAGCTATCTTAGCAGTATATTCATCCTCTCCGCAGCATACATAAACCTCAAAACCATCCTCCTGCAGCCGACGCATAAGATTTTTACGGAAATTATACATATACCAGGATATATTCCCTACTAGAATGACTCGTTTTTTAGACATAAGGATAAAACTATCGCAGCCAACGAAGGCTATTTTCTGTTTTTATATGATGCACCCATTTCCAAAATTCGCAAGGAAAATATGTAAAAAGATACAGGATAAAGAATTTTATATCCTTAAATTTATAAGGTATCAGCCTTAATCTTGCGGCGGCGGGATTATTTCGCTCCATTTCAATTCTTGCATGCCAATATCCTAGCTTAGCCTCAAAATACTTAATTTGCATAGCATATTTTTGTAAAACCGAGCTATCCATATTTTTAAGCTTACCCAATATATCTTTTGCCTCAAGTGGATATCTATACAAAAGTTTATTGCTACTCATATCCTCGTGAATACGATAAATAGCCAACGGCTCATCAATATACAATGCCTTGGATTTAAAAAGAAGCCTCATAAAAAGATCAAATTCTTCTGATACTTCAAACTGATCATCAAATTTTAAAACCAGCTTATTAACCGCATCCATCCTTAACATTACTGTTTGCAAATTAACCGGGTAATTATAGAAAAAACGCCCGAAAACATCCCCTTCGGGCTGCCGGCCCCTTAAGGCCAATATCAGGCGGTTATCTTTAGGCATAATTAATCTAAAATAGTTAGCGTAAACAAAATCAATATCATTTTTACTCTCTAAAATATCTACTTGTTTTTTTAACTTTTCCGGAAACCACTTGTCGTCACAATCCAAGAAAGCAAGGTACTTTCCGCTTGCACAGGAAATAGCCATATTCCGGGCTTTCCCAAGCGTCAAAGGCTGGGCACTTTTAAAATAACGCAATTTCGCGCCATAGCTTTTAGCAATAACAGGAGTTCCGTCATCAGATGCGTTGTCCCAGAAAATTATCTCCCAGTTGGTATAGCTCTGGGCAAAGATGCTATCAATGGCCTCCCGCAAATACTTTTCGCCATTCCTGCAATTCATAATAATACTCACCAAAGGATTATTAATGTTAGCGTTATTCATCAGGCTATTTCCAAATATAAGGAATTGACGGATCCGTTGAATCCAACCTTCTAATTTCATCCGGATCATGAGGAATATCGGGGCAGTTTGCGATAAGGGCCGGAGTACTGGATATTCCTTTAAACCCATACCATAGCAAAGGGGGGATTTTTACTAAACAATAATTTTCTTCTCCTAATTCCATTTCCCAAACATTACCTTTAGTCGAAGATTTTTCTCTATCATCATATATAACCAAGTTGATCAAGCCCACCGGAACCGCAAAAAACTGCGTCATCTTCAAATGCTTTCTCCAGGCTTTTACAATACCGTTATTTATGCCGGAAAAATACACTTCCCCAAAAGTAGTAAAAATGGGAGAATCGCATCGTAGCATTCGCATGACCTTACCACGGCTATCTTCTAATTTTAGTAATTTTTCTATAAAAACTCCTTCGATCATAAATTAACCTTTCGCCCAGGGAAGTTTAAGTTTTTTAGCTTCAGAAATATAACACCCTATCTGTTTTATTGTAAAATCTAGCATATCTCTATCTCTATCTTTATAATATCTTTCATACCACTCCGCGGCCATTTTTATCGTGTCGGAAAAAGATAACACAGCATGCCAATCCAGGTATTTTAAAGCTTTATCGCTTGATACTTTTAAAAACATGCTTTCTTTTAACACATTCTCTCTGTCATGATATTTCCATTGATTATTTCCCTGAAAATATTTTGAGAATAACTTAATCAACCCTCCAACTGATTCCCTTACCTTATAATCAGGACCAAAATTAAAAGATTCGCCATTCAATTTTCGGGACTTAGAAATTATCGCGCCCAACCATAAATATCCGCTTAAAGGTTCAAGAACATGCTGCCAAGGCCGAGTTGCCTTTGGGTTCCTGACATTCACCGTTTCATTCTTACTCCATGCCTTAACACAATCCGGAACTATCCTATCAACAGCCCAATCTCCGCCCCCGATGACATTTCCCGCCCTTGCTGTCGCGATCCTAAGACAGCTATCCGGCTTATAAAAAAATGATTTAAAATAAGCACGACAAACTAATTCAGCGCAAGCTTTTGAAGCACTATAAGGGTCATTTCCTCCAAGGTGGTCTGTTTCCCTGTATCCCCAATCCCAACCCATATTATTATAACATTTATCGCTAGTAATCATTATAGCTACTGTGTTGCTAGAAAACTTACGAATACACTCTAAAATATTAACCGAGCCCAAAACATTGGCTTCAAAAGTAGATCTTGGATCGTGATAAGCCTTGTTTACAATAGGCTGGGCAGCCAAATGAAATACAAAATCAAATTTATATTTTAAAAATATTTTTTTTAATGCAGCGTAATCCCGGATATCTCCATTAATATGCTTAATATGCTTATTAACTTTACAGACTGAAAATAAACACGGCTTAGAAGGTAAATAAAGCGAATACCCTACGACTTCAGCCCCCAATAAAGCCAGCCATATAGAAAGCCAGGATCCTTTAAAGCCGGTATCGCCGGTAACTAAGACCTTTTTCCCTTTATAAATATTCTTAAAGACTGATCTTATTTTATGCTTTTCCATATTATTCTCCAATTTTTATTATACCGATTTAGCCCGGCATAAACAAGTTATTTACTAAAAAAATCCTTAATCTTCTTAACTATATACTTCTGCTCTCTCTCTGTGACATCAGGATGCAAAGGCAGGCTTAGCAATTCATTGTAAATTTTTTCTGTTACCGGCAGTTTTACTTTTCCTTTTCCATAATAATCAAGAAGATGATTGGGATAATAATGCACCCCGCATTCAATATTATTAATTATCAAATGGCGCCTCAAATCATCCCTCTTGCCATTCACAACTTTTATCGGAAATATATGCGGCACGATTTCATCATAATCATCCGGGAATAACACAACATCGGAAAGCGAACTTAATTCATAATGATACTTTTTAGCCAACTTCTGGCGATAGGGTTTAAATCCCTTTTCAAACCTCCCAAGCTGGATAAGCCCAATAGAGGCAAACAAATTGCTCATATGATATCTATACCCCTGAACAAACACATCAAATTTCCAGCTCCTCTTTCCTTGATACCTCTTCTCAGTATCTTTGCGAACTCCCAAAAGCCTTGCATCCATTGCCAATTGGGCCACCTTTTTGTCTTTGGTTACAACCGCCCCGCCTTCGCCGGAAGTGATATTTTTTATACCATCAAAACTAAAACATGCTATATCAGAAAACGAACCGATTTTTTTTCCATGATATTTCGAGCCAAAAGCATGAGATGCATCTTCTATAACCCTAAGCCCATATTTTTTTGCAAAAGCATAAACTTCTTCTATATTTTCAACTCTACTGGCATAATGCACCGGCATAATTGCTTTTGTTTTTTTAGTTAACCTCTTTTTGGCGTCCTTTAAGTCTATTAAACAGGTTCCCGGGACAACTTCGCAAGCTATCGGCTTAGCACCTATAGCGCTTATTGCCTGAAAACAGGCAACAAAAGTAAGCGACTGCACCAATACCTCGTCGCCAGGCATAAGCCCTATCCCCATCAATGCCAGGTGTAAGGCGGCAGTTCCTGAATTAACACATATAACTTTGCCGCCGCCGATATATTCTTCGAGTGATTTTTCGAAATCCCTGACAAAGCTCCCCATCCCCAGATAGCTGCCGTTAATTACTTTACTTAACGCTTTTTTCTCTTCTAACCCAACAATCGATTTTGAAAGTTTAATCTTTCTCATTCTAAATTCCTTTTTTTATTTTAGCACTTATCCAATAGGTATCCCATTGTGTATCCTTCTTAAGCACTCCATCTTCTTTAATATTAAATCCCGCCTCAACAAAAGCATTGTGAAAATCACTTTGATTTCTTGAATATCCCCAAAACTGGCCACGATCCTTAATATGTAAAACCTGAAAGAAATATTTTAAAAAATACTTGGCAATGCTCATCATTTTATTTAAAAAGGTAGCTGGCTCAAAAGACCAGCTTACCAGAATACATCTGCCACCGTCAGACAACCGGCTCTTTGCCTCTTTCAATAACAAAATCAATTCATCCTGATCTAAAAAATACTCCGCACCTGCCAAATAAATTATATCATAAGTGTAATTTTTAGGCAGGCAATCAGGAAAAAATCCAATAAATATATTTTCCTGCGGCACATATTTTCTTATCCATGCTAAAGGTTCAATCAAAGTTTCAGTAATACTTAAATTGCTGTACCCCTTCCGAACAAGCTCCTTTTCAATGACTCCTAAACCGCAACTTAACGACAATATTTTAGTATTTTTCTCAGCCTTAAATTGTGATTCTAATAATCCGGCTGTTTCCAATTTCAATTTTACCCATTCCGGATCTAAATCTCCCCAATCATGGTATTTGGACAAAAAACAACTATAAAATGATTTGTAAAACTGGAGATCAGGCAAACAACTGGAGGAAGTCACAACAAAATCCTTAAAGGGAATTCCATGCCATTCCTTTTGAAACAACTTTCTCATAACATTCCTCTCATCCTGCTAGAAATAGCCTGATCAATTAAAAAAATTTGATTATCGGTAAAAGATAATATAGGAAGCTTCTTTGGCGCTATCAATAAATAATCTCCCCAGCACTTATAATTTGTAATAATAAAATCTTTAACAGTTTTTAACGGACTTCTTATAAAATCAACCGCTAACAGCTTTTGTTTGTTAAGAATGGCTATATTTTCAGCAATAATATCAAACTCCAGCAAAGATGGCAGCTTTCGCCTCTTCATGCCGAAATATAAAACCTCAAACAATAAGTACACAGCATCAAAACCCCAAAGAGCGCCATTAGGATTAAAATACTCCCAATCAATGATATGAATACCTTCTTTATTGCAAATAATATTATCTAATGATAAATCTCCGTGCAGAACCGAACAACCGTTAGAATAATATGGCCATATATCGCAATAATGCGACATAACTTTTCTTAATAAATTCCTATTTAATATTAATCCTGTCCTGTAATCTGCCTTAACTCCATTAATAAACTTTATTCCAATTTTAAGATAACTGGGATTCTTTTGGATAATCTTGCAGATATGATCCTTTTGCTCAGGATATCGCGCCTTTTGATACCACTGCCACCCCTGAAGTTCGCGTTGGAGGCCATCAATTCCAATAATACTTGAGGCAACCTTTATTATTTGCTTACTCCCACAATCAACAATTAAATACGTTGCAATTTCACTATCATGGGAACAATTCCTTATTAATTCTATCATTTTTGAGCTATAGCAATAATTGAAGGCGCCAGTATTTTAAGGCGCAATTTATTAAAAATAATAAATTCTCCCAAGCGCGCCAATAATCTCTTAAAGGGCCTTTGCCCTTTTTCATTTACAAGTTTAATAGTCGGCTCAAAACCTCTTAATGAACCGGAATACGGAATGATACGTTCGGGATAACGATAGTCGGGAAAACACATATAAAGATCAATGCGGGAAAAACCGGATTCACTCAGCAAAGCCTTAATCCCGCCGAAAGAATAAAGCCAATTGATGTATGGCCTACCGAGCCTCATACGAGAAATTACGTCCGCGATGCGGCGAGGTAATAACGAAACAAAGGGCAAATTAACGTGCGGATCCGGGCAACCAAAGAACATTTTAAAATCAAACCTGTTCTCAATCGCAAGATACAACTTGCCGCCCTTCTTCAAACCCAGATAAAGATTGCGTAAAAAATCCTTCTGCAAATCATCTGGCCGGCTGCGGCAGTCATCCGTCTTAGCTATCTTCTTGCCATAACATTTCTTTAGCTCTATTGTACCGGTTTCCGGAATCCACTCCAGCACCCCATTAACCACAAATGTGTCGACTGATGCTTCTCGATAGCTGATCTTTTTAAGATCGGAACAAACAACTTCAACATTGGTCAAAGATTCATCAACTAATCGCTGTTGCAATAACCGAAGCGATTCAAGCGTCTGATCAATCGCGATAACCGCACACCCCGCCTTCGCAAGATAAACTGTCAAAGCCCCCCACATACAGCCAACATCGACAATAACTTCTCCCGGCTGAGGGTCCAACAATGGCAGTCCGCCTGCTCTTTTTGGGGAAAAAATCACATTAAAGTATTGCGGAAAATAATATTCTACGGTTTTTCGCGCACCTAACACAGGTAAATCTTTCAGGAACTTCTTACTTTCTTCCTTATCCAGATTAGACCAGTACCCTCCGGCCGGACCAAACCAAACCCTATCCCTTTTTTCGACAATCTCCGTAATAAAATTATTTATATTCATTTAGAATTTTATTCCATTCTTCGCGCCAATTATTACTGCTAAGGGCAAATTCATTACAAAACAGATCCCGGGCTTTTTGTATCTTAGGATCGCGCCACCAGTTTAGTGGGTTATCATTAATTTCATTAACTTTCCGCGCTGCTTCTTCCGGAGTATTATACAAGATACCTACATCCCTTAACAGGTCAAAATATTTCTCAGCTTCCGGCCTTATAAGCCAAATATCAGGATCCCAAAACCAAATAGTTGGCACGTTTATCACCAAGGCTTCCATATTTGACGTACTCAGATGATCTATAACCACAATTTTAAATTTTTTCATCCAATCTATCAACCGGCCCTTAGATAAGATACTTATCCCAGGCATTAAATTTTTTATTACAACCACTTCATTCCATCCAACTTCCTGATATGGCCTATATAACAACTCACTTCGCTGTGATTGGCCCAAAACATCAACAAATCTTTTTTTATCTAAAAAATATTGAGGTATATCATCCGGAGTAAATATAGTCATAAAGCTGTTTAAATATCTGTGGATATTATTCCCTACAAATAATATATTGTTTTCGGTAAATTTATAATTATCTCTTAATCTTGAAAGATACGGGCTAGCCAAAGGCATTGTATTCTTGTTATTTAGGCTCCGCCAACCCCAGGTATAAAATACATCTTTTTCTAATGATGTGGTTTCTGCAGGACAAGAAAGGCTTATTCCGTATCCTCCGCCATGCTGAAAATCAATAAGTTTAACCCCTCTAGACGTCTCTTCCGCAGCAAAGAATTTAAAGTTTTCGTTAAAATAAAATCCTACCGCTGAGCCTACCACCTTAACCCCCACTGCCTTAACTTTCTTTCTGTATTTATTAAAGTTTTCTACATAGCACATCGGTATAGCGCTAGGAATTAATTGCCTAAGCAAGGCATTAAATTTATCATACTTGCCTTCAAATCTTAATTTATGCCTAAAATCTTGCGAATAATTAACACGCTTCAATGCACCGCTTCTATCAGTAAAATTATCAAAAATTACTCTATTTAAAGAGGAATTAAATTCCAAATCCAATATCTGAGTAAGATCGAGATGATACATATCGCTTAAAATCACATTCGGGTAAAAAAATAATGAAATTACTTTATTAGCTTTATAAAATAATCTTTTAGATATCTTTGATTTTAGACCAATTACTTTTTCAACCGAAGGTAGAGAGTTATATTTTTCGATAGCTTTTTCAGGATATAAATACCGGGTTATCAAGCTAAACAATTTTAAGTTATAATAATCTTCCGTAGCTTTACCCCGGATAGAAACAAAATCATAGGTATCCAGAGTTGCTAATGAGCATAAAGTTGGCGGCAACACATACGTATGAATATCCGGGAAAAGCGTAAACGCATTCTCTATCCTCTTATATCTCTCATAGAGTATTTCTATAAAATATCTCAACCACGGACCGATAAGTATCCTCCAATACTTCTGGGAATAAGAGGCGCTATGGAGTAAATTTAGCCGGTCGGTCAACTCATAAAATATCTCCACATAAATCCCATTACATAAATCCGCAGCCTCCTTTATCTTAATCGCTGGCTTCCAAGGAGAGGGAATAATAGAATAGGGCCTACCTTCAATTAATCGTCTGTTCCTATCTTCTGAAAAACACCATGGTCCCAAAAATAATATCTCGGGGCTATCAAGATCCCACATCTCGGAAATACCCGTAGTAGCTAAATGTTTCTTAACGCAACCCATTAAAGACACCCCTATTAAGCCCTATGAGCCTTTTGACATCTTCCCGCTCAGAAGAATCAAGAAGCCCGAAATAGTAAACTCCTAACGAAATCACATATAGCAAACCCATTTCAAAAAAAGTAAAGAAAAAATTCTTCGGGTAACGCCAAATTAACGTTCCTATGGACAAGATAACGGTAAACAGATACAGCCTCAAGTTAACCCGTATGCTCTTTAAAAAATATTCATTAAAAGTAACCTTCAGTGTTATTAATGCCAATCGAAGATATAAAGGGAAGGCGACGAAGATCATGGAAAGAGCCAACCCCAGAGCCACGGCAAGGATACCTAGGACCTTTATCAAACAGATACTGATCAATAAATTAAAAATCGCAGCCATAAACAAAATAATGAAAACTGGACGCACTATTCCTTTGGCCGATAACATCCCGGTAGCCAGTTCAGAGGTACCATTAAAAAACCAAAATAATATTATTATTCTCGCCGGGAGTATACTTTCCCCAAAAGACGGGCCCATCCAATAATTTATAAAAGGCTCGGCAAAAATAAAAACAATTATTATAATAGGCAAGAATGCCGCGGACATAAACTTTGTGCCTTTAAATAAAAGTTGCTTTTGACGCTCATAATCATAAGCCCCCTCCATCTCTGAAGCAACTATCCAGGAAGGGCCGCCAATTGTTGAATTAATAACACGGAAATAATTTTGTAGATTATAGGCCACAGCGTATACCGATACCGCGGACATAGAAATAAAATAGCCTATAATAATATTATGCATTTGAAATAAGAATATGGCCGTTAATGAACTCAGGAACATAAAAAAACTAAAATTAAATATGAACTTGTATGTGTTAATTTCAGTATATGGAAACAAAATATGAATCCCTGTGCGCCTGCGTGCCATATAAAGAAATATTACGTTACTAGCCACAATCAATACTTGCATGGCTATAAAAAGTTGCACAATGCCAAATCCCCCGGAAAGCATGAAAAAGGTCGCCAGGGCAAGCAATACCTGATTACCTATATTAACCGCCGTATCGCTTCCCCACATATTAAGCCCCTGAATTGTTCCGCGAAATGTACTAAGCGGCCAGATAAGTAACGAAGATAACGCAGCTACCACAAAAAGGTTCTTTATGGTCGGGATATTTACCGGATTGACTTTAAAAAAATGGTTAAAATATATTGAACTTAAAAACAATAGAAATGAAATTATGATACCTATGGCGACATAAAATGAGAACGAAGCATTGATTATTTTATTTATTCCATTAAAATCTTTTTTTCCATGATATTCAGAGACATATTTCGTGAGAGCAGACATCATGCCGAAATCCAACAGACCGAAATAACCGGTAACGCTAATGACAATCAAATAAACACCGTATATTTCTTTACCTACGTGTGAAACTATAAAAGGAAAGAGCATAAAAGATATAACCATGGTCACGATACGGCCCAAAACTACGAAACTTATGTTTTTTCCTATTGTCCTTGCCTTTGACATAGTCTCTTTCTAAGCCTTCCGCGTATTCTCTTAGCGCCTCAATAACCGCCTTAGGAGCGGATATAAAATTAATATTAAAATACAGGAAATGAAAATAAAATTCATTAGTAATATAGAGTTAAGAGTTTTACTCCTGTAGTAGAATCTAATTTCGTGAACACCCGGAGATAACTCTACTCCCTTAAATGTATGGAGCACCTTTTTTAAGGTAACAATTCTCCCATCAAGCTTTACCTTCCATCCATCATCCCATAAATCTATATAAGCGAGTAATCCCGGCTTATTAACTGAAACAATTATAAACACGCTGTTCGCTTTATATTCAACTACCTTCACGGAAAATGCGTTTGCATCAGCTTTAGCGGGAAGATCTTTTACGGATTCCGGTTTAAAAGGGCCAAGAGAAATACTGGAATTATCAATTCGATTAACCAGACCAATCCTTCTTACAAGCATCGCCTCAAAAAGTTTAGGGTCGCGCCTAAAAGCAATCATATCCGCAGGATCAAGAGACGTATAACAGTTATTAAAGAAGAAAAACTTGCTTTTCATGATTTCCTCATGTCCAGGTAAAGACATGAACAGATAATAACTCTTTAACAACGGAAACGATGAGTGGCCAAATTTACCCCCGGATGTTTTATATGAATTATCTTTAAGGGTGAGATAAGATGAAAATTCATCCTTTCCAAAGTTCGTACTAGGATCCAACGGCGCGGTCATTTCTATATCCGCAGGCCTATTAAAAAGAAAATGCAATGAATGATCTATTCGATTGCGGGTAATTGATATGGCAGGATTGTCATTTTTCCATCCAGACATTGGAAGTTGATAAAATAACAGGCTTGATAATAAGACTACTATAGAAGTAAAGGTTAAAAAGGTAACCGGGATAAATCTGTGCGGAGTAAAATTGATTAAAAAAATGGCTATGACTGCAGTAAAAATTGACAGCGATAAAGCAACAACATTATGCGCCGAGAAAACGCCGCCTAAGAATAAAATTATTAATGAAAAAAGAAGTAACCCAATAGCTGTCGCGTTAAATATTTTTCGAGAACCGTTTTTTAATAAATTATCGAATCCAAAGCTGGCAATGATAACTATTGCGAAAAGACAAATTTGTAAAAGAAAACTGGTGTTTCTAAGTAGGGAAAAACCTGGAAGTTTATATAAAAGGTTTGCAGGAAAGATGCCGCGGCTAAACATATAGACAAAAAACACGGACAACATGATGCACCAGGCTCTTCTGTCAAAAACAATTCGCTTGATGTTATTCTTAAGATTAGTAAAGGGAAAAAATCCAATAGGAGCAAACAGCAAAACCAATGGCCCGACGTAAAGCCGAAGTTCTTCAAAAGAGAGTTTGAAAATCCCTAAAAATAAAGTAAGAAAATAACCGAACGAACGAAATCCCGAATAAGCAGCAGAAGGACCCCTGAATAAAGCATTGCTATATTGCAACGTATATTTATCAGTTACGCTAATATCAGTTATTCTTGAAATAGGCAAGAGGTTTCCCTTTAGTCTAAGATAAATCAGTAAATCGGGGAATGCCATAATTATCAAGATGCTAGCAAAAAAGAATACATGCCAAACAGGTATTTTTAATAAGCGGAGCAAATTACCTGCTAGCCGTTTGTGGTAAAAAAAGATTGCAGCAATAGAAAGCATAATCAAGTAGGATGCGCCAATCATAAACTCATAGGAATAAAGTAACGAAGCGGACGCCAAAGTTAACATTAATAAATATTTAAACTTAAACTTACGAAAATACTTGGTTGCCGAATACAGGATCCAGGGAATAGAATGCAATATAAGCACAAATGAATGATGGTATGGAGCCCAAAATACGCTCGAAGTGCCTAACGATAAAATTAAGGCAAAAACCCCTGCGTAAGGATTAGCAGTCCATAAAGAAACCAACAAATAGTTTCCGATGACATATAATAAAATAAGAAGAAAAATAAATACGGCGTAGGAAAGAACGACATCTTTCCCTTTGATTAGGACGGAAATTGCCGCAACTATATTGGAGATTGGATGGGCCGTAAATAAAGCCTGCTGTATTTCTTCTGGTTCCCCCGATCGAACCAGGGGGTTCCATAAGGGGTATTCTCCCCTAGCGAATCCCGAATATTGATATGAATACATGGCAAAGGTACACATTGTATCACCGGTAAATATGTAATCACGCTTTATGACTTTAGAGAAAAATATAAACGAGTAAATCAATAGCACACATAGTATTAATATTTGGAAAAATAGGGTTAGCTTATTATTTTTCCCCATTTAAATCTCCTTTAAAGCCTCACGGACCGGTAGCTCAAGCTCAGGTAAACGCCTAATTAATATCAACCATAGAAAACGCCGACATTCTTTCTGAGTCAACAAAAACCACAACGTGCGCAAAAGCATCGTAGCAATAGCGAAGACAAAACAAGCTATTTTAACTGGCTTAAGTAATTGTCGAAAAGTTAATTCAAAACCTATACCGCTAGGTTCTCGTTTAGGAGTCACCATCTTAGCGAGCTTCCGCAGATCAAAATAAAAGAGTATGTTTGCCAATAAAACATCGCCCTGAAGAGCCCCATCCTTCGTACCTTCAGGAACATAAGGAAGAACATAGTTGCTCCCAAGGCGAGAGCTGACAGCACCTGCCGAATTAAAGTTACTCCAGTTTTTACGAACAGTAAGCCTCCCCTCTTTTTTTGCCATATTAAAAAGCCTGCACCCCGGGTAGGGGATAACGTTGTTGAACCGAACTCGTCCGAGCCCAACCTCTCTCGCTAGGCGGAAACAGCGTAATCTATCCTCGATGGTTTCCCCTGGAAAACCAAAAATGAATACCCCTTCAACGTTAAAATCCTCTTGGCGTGCAAGCTGAACACCTCTAACAATCTCGGCAATAGTTTCTTTCTTATCAATAAGAGTCATGATAGCTTCAGATGCTGTTTCAAAACCAAATGAAAGATTCTCAAAGCCGGAAGAGCGCATTTCTCGGAGAATTTTACGATCTAATTTGTCAGCGCGAGTCTGGGCGCCAAAACATACCTTTTCATGCAGGCGTCTTCGTCGAATCTCACCGCACAATTCAGTAACACGTTGGTGATCAGCTGTAAAAAAATCGTCGACAAACATAATCGAGGTCTGATGGCAGTGATTGACGAGAAACTCAAGCTCGCTGATGACGCGCTCTGTCTTATGGTAACGGTAATGCCGGCCTGTAATCACCCGCTGACTACAGAAGATACAATTGTAAGGACACCCCCTGGACGTCTGAATCAGGCCAAGATGATATTTGGATAAATCGATAAGGTCATAGGGAAACGGCGGATATGCGTCAAGATCCCGGATTGGGGGGGCTGATGGTCCATGGATAATCTGCCCACTCGCGTCGCGACAGGAAACGCCCGGTTGTCCTGCCACCTCCTTATAATTCCGCCATCGCATTAAAAGTTCGGGAATAACCTCTTCTCCTTCCCCGCGCACTACCACATCAGCACAACCTTCCAACAATGGTTCTTCCGGTACCGCACTGGGGTGAATCCCGCCGAATACTATCCGAACAGCTGGCGCTATCTGCCGAATACGCCGCGCGAAAGCATAACCTTGGGCCGCATTTGGAGTCATACAGCTAATACCAAAAATGACTCCGGCGCCACCATCAGGCACAACTCGCATAATCTCATCGTCGCTATAATTATGCAACTCTAAATCCCAAAGCTGAACCTGTTCTCCTAGCGCGCGCATCCGGGCTGCCAACAGTCCTACCCCAAATGGCACAGCTCTAGGAAGAAAAGAGTGGAAATGCCCCAGTTGCAGATTTGGCGGAGAAACAAATATAATCTGGTTTACCATGTTTAGGAACCAACAGAAGTTGAATTTCTGGTTTTGTTATGAAGGCAGCCTTTGATAATACCCATGGCCATCTTCGATTTATGTATTAAGCTATTCAATGATCGAATACCTTTAAACTCTGAAAATATACGCCTTGGCGATAAATAAAACTTTCCATAATATTTATCCATTAAAACCTCAAGCACCTCCCTCTCTATATATGGATGCCATCGTTCTAACTTAAAATAAGGCCGCGGATTAACAGCATATTCATGCCACTGATCTCTTTTGATAATACCTTGAGTAAGCAGCTCTTTGTAAATAGAAGTATTAGGGTAAGGAATCAAGATGAACATATTGATATAATCAAACCCCATATTAATAATTTTTTTACATGAAACAACGCAATCTTCATATCTCTGAAAAGGAAAACCGATAATAAAATACCCCATTGTCTTAATACCGCTTTGTCTGTAAGTTTTTAATATCTTAGGCAACTTTTCAATATTTATTTTCTTATTGATTCTATTTATGGTTTCCTGGTCGCTTCCTTCAACGCCGAGTTGAACCCGCCGGCAACCAGAATTATATAGCAATCTGGTTAGTTCTTCATCGCAAGGCTCTATTCTGCCTCTAAAACTCCATTCAAATTTCAGTTTATTATCGATAATCAGCTGACATAATTGCATCACCCTTTCTCTTTTCAAATTAAAGCAATCATCAAAGAAATTAACCTCGCTAATACCAAGATCAATAATATCTTTGAGTTCATCAATAATATCAGAAGCATCTCTTTCGAGAAAACGTTTCTCGAAAACGTCGCAAAAAGTACAAACGAAAGGACACCCCCTTGATGAAACGATTGTTGTAATTTTCTTATTATTTGCAGCAGTAAAGTACTTATCTAAATCAAGTAATTTGCGATTAGGCCTTTTTAACGCATTTATATTCCAATCTTTATCAATATTAGATTTAGAGATAAATATGTTCTTATTATTAGCCCACCACAACCCTGGAATATTTTCAAACACCCTAGGCATATCAGAATGTTCGTTATCCAGAGCATTAACAAGATAGGAAAAGCTGTTTTCAGAAAAACCTGTTAAAACGTAATCTATAGCAGGCAGCTCAATACTTTCTCGGGGGTATATGTTGACATGAGGGCCGCCCCAAATAATCTTAATGTTGCGATCATAATCTTTGATTAATCTAGAGAGGAATTGGCATGAATAAAGTGAATCCGTAAATACAGTCATACCAACGATCAAAGGCTTATATTCTTTTATTTCATTCAAACAATCATATGGAGAATATTTTAACGCAAGGGCATCGATAATCTTACATTCATGATTTCCTTTTAGGTTAGAGGCCAAATATAAAAGACCAAGAGGAGGATAATTAAACCCATAATCAAACATATATGAAGGCGCTATGCATTCAGTATCCTTAAAGCGTGGAGGATTTATAAGTATAATTTTCATTTCTTCTTAATTTTCTCCGTTAAGCTATTTTTAGACTAAGTTCAAAATTTTCAAGGAATCTACCTGCCTAATAAGAATCTTTCTCTTTTTTAATCAAAAGAGCAACCGAATGACTGTTCCGGCTATACCCGCCCATATTATCAAACCAAAATAACTTTACCTGTCGATATCGGCGCGATTCAATCCCCGCGGATAGCATACGCCGCATATCCCGTTAATAGCGTCATTCGTAACTTCATTTTCTCAAGCCCAAGACGCTTAAATAAACTAAGACAACCCGGAATACGAAAAAACCTAAAAGACGCGCAAGGGGAACAACCTGCAGATCATTAAATATCTTCAAGATTTTAAGGTTATGATTATGGCAATAATCAGTTACGGTCTTTTTTGAATAGATAGTACAAACGGTAGGGCGGTAAAGATAGAGACGGCTTCTCAGAAATCTCGATATTAACCGGTCATAAGAACCAAAATTGAAGAAAAAGTAACCGCCAGGCCGCAAATGTTTATGTACATTGGCAAAAACCCGCGAGGGATTAACAATATTTGACAGGGTCGCATAGCAGCTAATAGCATCAAAGGGTTCAGTAAACGGCCAATCCTCTTCAAAATCTGCCCGGAAAATATTAACCGAATAAATTTTGCGTCCATAAGAAACCATCGCACTGCTTACGTCTATGCCAGAGGCTCGATATCCGGATTTCGCAAGGACATCAACAAAAAGGCCATCCGAACAACCCAAATCCAATACGCGGGCACCTTTCGGCAAGTATGGCGCCATCCAATTGATTCGGATATCCGCAGTACGCCGGCGCATATCTTCCTCTTCAAAGTAAGAATAATAATTAAGCATAGTGGAATTGGCGGAGCCTTTATGTTCCCAGTATTCCAGCGTTTCATATATATTTTTCAGGCTCTCTTTATCCAAAACGGGGCTTTGATAGACCAATCCACAAACGCAACAGCGGACAAAACAGAACTTTAGGCCAAGAAAATAGACAGAATAAATAACTTGACTCTCTTTATTCCCGCAGAGATCACAGACACACTCAATAAACTTTAATTTTGATGAATCGAGGCTGGAAAAATTCACTTTCACTTCTCTTTTTAAACAATCCAAATTCTATACCCTTACCTCTCATATCCATGCGCGGTTTTTCTCCCAAGAATGCCATCCCGGGGAAGTTGAAAAGGGGCATCTGAAAGCACTTGATGCTTTTTAGGCCTTTTGAACATATATAGATGATACTTACTATCAAACCGCTTCCTAAACCACCAGTAGTAGTTTTTAACATATGTGGTTGCATCCTTGTCGCGAACCGCAATCATAATATCCAGAACAGTCATAAACAAGCGAAACGGCGCCATCCAGAATATTTTATATACTTTAAACTTTATCAATAACTGTTTTGCCCGGGGTGATAAAAAACTCATTAATCTAAACATCGCCCGATAACCATTTAAAAGACGCAAACGTTTTGGATTCATAACCATAGAACCACCGGACATATAATTATCATGAAGCCCTTCCTGGAGCCGCTGGATCTCCCGACAACTCAAATCGCCGGCGTTTATACCATGCTGAATTAGCTCGGTTTTAGGCATATATTGAATCATAAACGGGGCAATACGATAACAGTACTTAAGCGGCGCAAGAAATTGCGCAAAACCCATAAGCTCCTTCTCAATAGATTCCAGGGTTTCTTCTTGCGATAACGCAGCAGTAGAGCCATCGGCTAAGGTCTTGGGAAGCCGCGGTAAGCCGAGTATGTAGTCATAAGCGTAATATTGTCCAACGCGTTCAAGTATCTCCGTGGCTTTCCGGATATCTTCATTCAATTCGCAACGGTTTATAACCTTATGACGAATTTCTTCATCCCAGCACTCAATACCTATCTGAATGGCAAAACATCCAGCCTCTTTCATTACCCGAACAGACGGTTCAGTAATAAGCAGAGGGTGACTAAAGCATCTAAACGGCAGCCTAATCTCCTTTTTGTACCGGGTAAAAAATTCGACGGTCCATTTCTCGTTTGTTGACATTAACGGTTGACGAAAATCTATCCAAGCCGATCCATATTTCAATATATGTTGCTTAAGTTCATTTATCAATGTATCAACCGACAGCTGCCTTACCTTTGGCCCCTTAAGCCGCTTGGCTTCTTTACCCAAAAATGAAAGCGAACAATAATTACAATCAAACAGGCAACCCCGGGCCGGACAAGAAAGATAAGAATATTTTATGGGAACATGAGAGGCGAATAATTCCTTATCTATAGTAGGCAAGCTGTCAATATCATCTATAAGCGGGCGCAGTTCATTCTTAATAATCGAGCTATCTTCAAGCCGAAACCAAAGGTTCTTAATGGCGTAATCTATTTTGCCCTTATCTATACTGTTACATAATTCCAAAAGCGGATATTCCCCTTCCCCAAGGCAGATCATATCCACCGACGGATCATCAGACAGCAAAACCTGATCCGGCGCAGAGTAAGGATGTATACCTCCAAAAATTACCGGAACATTATAATACTTTTTTAAATCAGCGGCCAAGTTATGCATTTGCTGATATTGTATGGTTTGCACATGAAAACCTACTAAATCGGGCTCTAGTTCCATAATTCGTTGAATGATCAAACTCCTTTGATCAAACAACCTAGCCAGCCATTTAATACAAAGATAGTTCTTATCATCAAAAAGGGCCTGATCATAGACTAAGTGCACCTCATGGCCGTGTTTTTTTAACATGGCCGATAACGCTTGAAGAGCAATATTTTCCCACCCGATAGCCACAAATACACATCTCATCGCCTTCTATCTTCCTTTCGTATCATCCGGAAAAACTTAATCATTTCGATAAATGTTTGAATCATAACTTGAGGGCGGGTGCAGGTAGCTCTACCATGCATGCGTTTCTTCATCTTGCTGGGTACCTCAACAATAATTAAGCGCCTCCTTCTGGCCCGAATCAGTATTTCAACTAGCCAAAAAATACTTTTACTGTTAAAGCTGATAATACCGCTGGTAAAAAGATCACGGCGGTAAAAACTTATCCAATTAGCGTCTTCAAGGCCAATATTAAAAAACAATGGTATAAATATCCGGTTATAGACGAAAGAGGCAAAAAGAGCAAAACTGCTATATCCTACTCTCTGTATACGAACACCAACCACAATATCGCAGACATCGAGCCGAAAAAGGTAAGCCTGTAAATCTTCTATGTCCAGCGGATTATCAATAGGAACAAATACTACATAATCTTTCCTAGCCCAAGCAACACCTGTCTTAAAAGCAGCGCCGCTACCTTGATTACTATCATGATGAAAAACCTTAATATTGGGATATCGGCTGGCTAATGATTCCGCGATTTCACCGGTTCTGTCTTCGCTTTTATCATTAACAATAATTACCTCAAAGTCAAAGTCCAGCGCTTTAAATGTTTCGATATTATGCAGTACAGCGCTTTCAATACCTTGCTCTTCGTTACAAGCCGGTATTATAATTGAAATGCTCTTTTTGCTCATAAAATTTTACTAGATCTATAAGATAAACAGTTAATGCTGCGAGGGCTCGTCTCACTCATTACCTTGCGGATAACCTCCGCGCCAATATTCATCAGGAGTTAATGAGCGCATAATCCTGGCAGGCACCCCTGCCACGATAACATGAGGCGGTACATCTTTAGTCACAACGCTACCGGCACCAACTACCGCCCCCTCCCCGATTTCTATGCCACAAAGTATAACGCATCCGCTGCCAATGCTTACGCCATGCTTTATCTTGCTCTCTTCAAGTTTCCACGTTCCGCTAACGGCTTTTGAAACTGTTGGATAACGATCATTTACAAAACTTACATTGTGACCGATAAAAACATCATCCTCAATAATAACGCCTGAGCAGATAAAAGTATGAGATTGTACACGCACACGATTCCCTATCCTTGCATCGCGTTGAATTTCCACGAACTTCCCAATACTACAATTATCCCCTATCTGACAGCCATATAAATTAGTATGCCCATGAACAATAACATTCTTGCCAAATTCTACATCTTTAGAAATTGTGCAGTACTTGCCTACACGCACATTCATCTTAGCTCCCATTTACTACCTCCTGTATAGCCCCAGATGATAACGATTTTTGAATAGCTACAATAGTCTTTGTAACATCTAAAGCGTACTTACCATCAGAAATAATCTCTTTTTCATCCAAAACAGCCCCTACGAAAGAATTAACCATCTCGCTAAGCGGTTCCGACATATTTGTTTTAGGGCTAATAATATCACCGTCGCGTAAAAGAAACCGAAATTTACCAAAATCGGCTTCGCTGCGATCTACCACAGAAATACCTTTCTTAAAAATACGCACCGGTTCTAAGTTATCTAAATCATTAAATTCTGCCCGCGCCTTACTTCCAATAATACGCACCACTCTCTCCTTATTTGAATCAACCCAACTTACACAGATCTGCCCCATTACCCCATTAGGATAGTAAAGGCTTATAAAAGCAACATCATAATGCTTTCCTCCCAAAGGTTTTGCTCCTGTAGCCAAGACCTTTTTGGGCATAGAGCCAAGCAAATAGTTTATAATAGATACGTCATGAGGGGCCAAATCCCAGACAACATCCACATCATCTCGAACAAGCCCCATATGTGTACGTATCGATGTAAGATAATATAACTTACCTAAAACGCCGGAATCTTTCAACTTCTTGAGCTGCCTCACTCCATTATTAAAAAGGAAAGTAAAAGCTACCATGAGTTTCCGCTTTGAGGTTTCGGCTAATTTGCACAGTTCTTCGGTTTCCTTAACATTTAAAGTTAATGGTTTTTCACAATAAACATGTTTCTTCGCAAGCATAGCCTTCTTTACCAAGGCGTAATGAGTTGACGCCGGAGAAACAATCGCAACTGCATCCACATTTGCATCGTTGAATATCTCTGAGGCATCAGTAACACAACGGCATTCCTTAGTAATTAAATTCGAAACTCGTTTGAGTTTTCTTTCATCAATATCGCAGACATAACGAAGCTGCACCCTTTGATGATTTGCAAAATTGCGCACTATATTTGGGCCCCAGTGACCAATCCCAATGACGCCGATAGATAATTGTTTTTTAAGAGACATGATATAATTCCTCCAAAAATAATTTATGAAAATAAATTTTCATCGGACCCAGCGCTTAATCTTCTTTCCGCAACAATTAGAGATCAAATTTATATGCCCTTCCAGTAATCGCATCTTTTTCGCGCCTATTTATTGACGGCATCAGATAATTTAAGCGCCCCGATAATATTCTTAGCTATAATCTGGTTACCGATGAGCAATAAATGACCGGAATCGGCGTAAACAGTATAGTCGATATTATCAAAAGATCCGGATAGATCTTTTATGGTCACTTCCCGATCATTGCCATATTCCTGCTTTAAATCTTGGAAGGCATCTCTAGCCGCTTCATAAAATAGAACTCGACACCGCAAATCAGCTATATCCTGAAGGATCCCTCTTTCCTCCTGAGTCAATACCTTATTACCAACGCCCATAATCGGTTGTAAAAATATGCCTATCCGGAAGTGATAAAACTTAGACAACATAATCATTCTAGTGAGATTTTCCTTATAGGTCTCAACGTTCATTTGTTGATAATCATATTTAGAAAGCTTCTGCACATAACCCACATTTTTGTATTTGCGTATAGCCATCCGCAACAATGTTACAGCTCCAGATTGATTTAAATAAATGTTCCCGTAGCTCTTAAGAACACCACAGAAAGTAGAAAAGCTGCCCGAAATAGTATAACTTTTACTCAGTCGTTTTTCTAATTCGTAATGAGTTAACAATTTTAACGAATTTATACCTTCTTGTGTTTTACCCAATAACAAATTGTTATAATTTGCGTCGTTCCAGCCATCATATACGATAATAAGATCCGGATGAAAACTTAATAGTTCAGTTAATATATACAAAAATTCTTGGTTAGAAAGATAGCCTGAGATTCCGGCGTTAATGACTTCATATGTTACTTTTTTATCATTCCTTAGATGAATTTTCTGCAGATAATTATATATTGTCGCGGGTAAATTCTCAGCAGGCGTATAGGCGCCCTGGCCAAAGACTGTCGAGCCTCCAACAACAATTATTCGATAAACATCTTTCGCTTTCACGGGATCATAATAAAAATCGGATTCCCCTGTAGACATAAAACCCTGATCATTCGTAATATATATATATTTACTATAATGGGTACATTTAACATTTTTTGCCAGCCTCCACCCTAAAATCGTATCAGGCGGAAAAAGATATCTCCATTTATCTTCACTGACTGCCGATAAATCACCGATATTCTTTTGTTTAGCTTTCTTAAAATAGGACATGTTCTTTGAAGGATGGCATAAATAACTTATCGGCCGGGTTATCGCGAATTTAGCCAGAAAGAAATCGTCAATCGGCCTTTTATGCAATATTTCATTTACAAAAAGAATGCCGATCGAAAAAATTTCGATAAGAAAAATGGAAATAATGCTTATGCCTATGCTTAATAATACTTTTTTATTCCGATTGCCTATTTTCATATCTCCTCTATCACTCCACTTACGCGGGGTGTAATTCCTCGACTAATTCCAGAAGATTGCCCTCATAATCCCTGCAAAAAGCAACTTTCGCTTGGCCATCAGGCGAATTTTGCGGGAGAGAAACAAACAAAACTCCTGCCTTAGTCAATTTTTTACATTCCGAATCGATATCCTTAACCGTAAACGCGATATGGGATATACCGTTATCAAATAAACCTTTTTGAAGACGAATCTGTCCGGGATGCGAATGAAAATATAATAACTCAACAAACACAGCACCGCCAGACGATAACTTAACCGTTTTAATATGTGTCCCCGGAGATGCAAGGAGAGTATCAATATAACTACCAGACTCATCCATGCGTTTTACAACTTTTAACCCAAGCAAATCCTTGTAAAAATGCACCATTTTTTCCAAATCATAAACAACTATCCCGATATGTCGTGCCACTATCATACCGTCTCCTCTGCGATTATTTCTTTAATAGACTCTTCGAACACACCTAATCCTTCTAAAAGCGCATCATCTGAAATCACCAGTGGGGGGCCGATTTTAATAGACTCTCTACCAGTATACACTAAAAGTAATCCTCTTTGCATTGCCCTTTCACACACTTTCATTGGAAACACACTATCAGGTTTACCGCTTGCGGGATCCTTGAATATGACCCCAGCGAGCAATCCTTTGCCAAATACATGCTCAATCCTTTCCGGATACCTAGATTTCAAACCGTTGAGATACGAATGCAGGATCTTCCCTTTACTAAAAGACTTTTTCACCAAATCATTCGCTTCGATTGCCTCAAGTGTAGCAAGGCCTGCAGCACAAGAAAGCGGATTTGCCGAATGGGTGCTACTCATTGAACCGACATCAGGTAAATCCATAATCGAGCGCCTGCCGATCACCGCTGAGAGCGGCAATGAACCGCTCATTGCCTTACCTAAGCATAATAAATCGGGTTCAACTCCATAATGCTGATACGCAAACAACTTTCCGGTTCTACCAAATCCGCCTTGAATATCGTCAAAAACTACCAGGCTATCGTAACGCTTGGCAAAATCAGCCAGCATTTGTATATACGGCTTGGGATAAAATATCGCACCCCACCCTAAATACGATTCAATAATAAAACCTGCAATATTCTTAAAATCAAGGCCATTTTTTTTCAGCCCATTCATATCCTGTTCAAAATGCCTACCCCAATCATATTCCTTCTTGACCGTTGAACGCCTGGGCCAAGGATAGGGAACAGGCAAATGATAAATATTCGGATCAACATAACCAATCCATGATGAAGTCTTAGGGTTGCCTTTTAACATCTCCGCAGCCATAGTCCTGCCGTGCATGGCGCCTCGGAAAGAAATAATTGCGATCTTTGACGGCCTAATAGTCTGCCCATGCATCCGCATCAGTTTAAACGCACATTCAGTAGCCTCGGTTCCAGAAGAAAGCAAAAAAGCTTTTTGAAACTGTTTCGGCGTAATCTCTATAAGTTTTTTTAGAAATTTTGCTCGTATTTCACTGGCAAACACATACGTATGTAACAATTTATGATTGAGCTGATTACGAATACTCCGAATAACGCCAGGATTTGCATGGCCCGCATTTGCAACAAATATCGTCGAGGTAAAATCAATCCATTGATTGCCATACTTGTCAAAAACGGAAAAACCTATCGCCTTATCCCAAACAATAGGTAACTGCCCGTGCATAGAGCGCGATTCATATTTTTCCAAATTCTTAAAAATCAGCGAATATCCGGGTGCCGGAATCATCGTTTTGATCTTTCTATATTTTGTCTTGATTGGCCTAACTACCTGCGGCGTTTTCTTAAAATCGCTGCCAGCCATATATTAATCCTTTCCGGGAAAATTCTTATTTAAATATTCAAGAACCGGGCTATTGATCCGGCTAACGCAATACTCTAAATACTCAAAATCTTCAATACGGTCGATTTCATTCGATACCGGAGTAATAAAACCGAGTATACGTGGCCCATGCAGGGCAGCATACCGCTGGAGATATGCCAACTTGATGATATCAACATAGCCATTCGGATGATACGCCTTAGGGAATATCTGCCTGGGCAAATTATAATATTCTGGCCTTGGATCGTCAGGAAAAAAACCTTTCAGGTAACCTTGGGGATCCAATTGAAACATCTTATGCGGAGGCTCAGAAAGTTCATGGATCGATCGTAGAGATGTCGCCTCTGGGTGAGATCGTATTAAGCTAACAGCCCGATCGATCTCTTCGGCATCCCTAAACGGAGTGGTCGGCCGCAGGTGTATCATCAATTCAGGTATCGAACTACCCCGCTCAAACCATTGAACAGCATGCTGAAACAATTCAAAATCAGTTGATCTATCCTGAGATATCTCACTTGGCCTCATAAAAGGCACTTCAGCCCCATATGCGCGAGCCATATCTGCAATTTCTAAAGAATCAGTAGAAACAATAATCCGGCCAATACTTCCGGACATCCGGGCAACTCCTATCGAATACGCAATCAAAGGGTGGCCGGCCAGATATCTGATATTTTTACCAACCACACCTTTTGAACCGCCTCGCGCCGGAATTAATGCTACCACGCTATTCGCCATACAAATTCCTTTCCTGTATGTTTTAGGCAGGGGATGTAGGTACTCCCCAGAAATGGCAATAAG
Source organism: uncultured Planctomycetales bacterium (assembly GCA_964593005.1). Lineage (GTDB taxonomy): Bacteria > Omnitrophota > Gorgyraeia > Gygaellales > Profunditerraquicolaceae > UBA6249. Next base: position 28,662 of record CAZQGT010000002.1, on the reverse strand, counting down.
AACATAGGGGAATCTTATCTCTTCTACCAGCTTTATGATATTCCAACCATTCCATACGCCTTTGACTATTCCATATATCTCCGAGCAACTGCTTATTAGCATCTCCTATGACACCTAACCACCGAGGATCAAAGCGAACGCAAATAGAAACTTTTCCTTGCCGGTTAACACTTAAATGATGAAGGAAATCCCAGCAGATCCCAATCTCGGGAATCGTCGGATCTTTTTTATGGTAATTATAGCTGCCCATCTGGGAGTGAAGTACCCTTTTTATAATAAGCGCATTCAAATCTTTATACCGTACTTGGTCGACATTGCCTATGAGTCTAATGCTCGTATACGGCTTACTGTCCCCTTTAATTCTAAGGAATTCTTTTATTAATTTAAATTGTTCATCGGCTTCATCATCGCCTTCAAAAACAGAGATTGATAAAGTATCAAGATTACCTATAATCTCTCCGGCTTTCTCAACGATCAGCTTGCCGTTTGTTACGATATTCTTTATCTGTTTCTTAAAGAGGCTAACCGCCTCGCCGAATCGTGGATAGAGTAACGCCTCGCCGTCCCGGTGAAATTGAACAACGATATTCGGCGGGAGTTGAGAGGCTATCTTAACCACCAGATCAAAATCCATATCTGCGTATTCGGTGGCAAACCCCGGATAATCCCTATCCACTTTACGCCTTCCGCATATCCAACATGCCTTATTACATCTGCTAGTAAGCTCTACATTTATACAACCTAAGCCATAAAGACTCATACTGACCCCACTCTTCTCAATTTTTTCATAATTGGCATTTCGCTTTCGTATATACAAATCTTACCATCACCCTTGGCTAATTCCCAATTTCTTATATCAACTACAAGCCTCTTTATTCCAATAGGTTCCACTGATGCCGCCTGATCACTCCCCCACATAGCCCTATCAAGAGTGATGTGCCTTTCAATACTACATGCACCTAAAACAGCAGCCGCAAATGTAGTGTAAAGACCAACCTCATGTCCCGAATAACCTATGGGAACAGCGAATTTATTTTTTAATGTTTCTATACCCATAAGATTCAACTCCTCAGGCTTTGAAGGGTAGGTACTGGTACAATGCATAATTATAAGATTATCTTCCCCTAAAATATCAACTGCGTGTTCGATTATCGAAATATCACTCATGCCCGTTGAGAGAATTATAGGTTTACCTTCTTTCTTATGGTAACGTAAAAGTTTATCGTCAGTTATACAAGCAGACGCTATCTTATAACATGGCGGGTCGAATTGTTTCATAAAATCGACTGATTCTTCGTCCCAACATGATGCAAACCACAAGATTCCTTTTTCTTTACAGTAAAGATCAATCTCTCTATATTGCTTAGCACCAAATTCGAGCCCTCTTTTTAAATCACCGTTAGTAGTCCCAAAAGGGCTCTCTCTTGGTTTGGCCAGTTCTTCTTTTGTATAAACCTTACTCACAGTCCTCTTTTGGAACTTAACGGCATCACACCCTGATTCAACGGCAACATTAATTAATCTCTTTGCAATGTCTATAGAGCCGTTGTGATTTATGCCAATCTCAGCTATGATGCAACATGGATAATTATCCCCAACCTGCCTAGTCCCAATCTTAACTTTCTTATGAATCATTTATTATACCCCCCATTTACGAGTATTCATTCATTTTTACAATTTCTCTGAGGGTTTTACCTTTAATCTTAAATTGCACCCTCCCCTCATCCTTTTTAATCCCCAGTAAAATTAATAGGGCCTTCCTAATGCCATATATAGAAAATATATCCAACGTCAATATTACTCCCCAGAACCATTCACCGCAAATATCGATTATTCGATATAACCAAATATTAGTTTTAAGATATTCTTTAAAAAGCGCTTTTATGGAAACCCGGCTACCCGGATTATCCCGAAGCTTATAGTTTTGCCTGCTAGGAAATCTCCATCCATGAGATTTAAGCCAATGGATCATCGGCAGGAAATAAATCTTGGTCCTCCATAGTTTAACCTTAGGCAGCGATTCTTCAGAAACATTAAGATACTGCCTGAACTCGCCGGCGTCTATATCGGATACCCTTAAAAGATACCCTTCTTCGTCTTCAATAGTCTTGCCGAGAAGACCATTATAGCGCAAGAATTCATAGCATGGCGTACCCGGCAAAGCCTGAAGATAATTCACAACCACCAACGGAAGAGAAGGCAATTCTCCAGTCGCTTTTTTAATAAAATCTATTGTCTCGCTGATTGTAAAATCGTTTTCTCCCGGTAGTCCGATAACAAGCTGGATGATCGTAAAGATGCCTGCTTCAGAGCATATTTTCATTGCTTCTATATTTTCAACTTTCGACACATTTTTCTCCATTACCTTAAGCATCTTATCGCTTCCGCTCTCTATCCCAAAATATAGCGCTGTCAACCCAACCTCTTTTAGTCTTTTTAAAATCGTAGGGTCTTTTCTAATAATCGATACCCGCGCCCCAGATACCTGGAAAAGGATATCCAGCGGCTTTAGCTGGCCGATAAACTGCTCAAGCCATTCTTTATCTTCACCGAAACATTCATCGCTGATACAAAAGAATCCTACGCTATATTTATCGATCAGGTATTTCATTGTAGAAATTACTTTATCTATTGGAATTACCCTATAACCCTTTACCCATCGATGACAAAAAGTGCAAGCATTCACACACCCCTTAGAAGTAAAAATAGTTGCCATCTTTTTCCCTCGACGTTTTGCCTCGTGGGTACGCGGATCGATAACGAAATCAGCTCTCGTCAAAGGATCTTGTATATACTGAGAAATAATGGAGAATTCGTCTAATATTTTATAATCGGGCTCCTCTATCTCGTCACTAGAGATAAGCTCATCGTTGCCAGTAAATTTACAAGTTCCCCGGGAATCCAAAAAAACTACCCCCTTGATCTTAAACAACTCTTCTCTAGCAGGCTCAAAGCTTCCGTATTTATCTAAATATTTAACCAGGTTTAACAAAACCCTCTCACCTTCCCCAATGACGCATAAATCTATCTGACATTTACGTAAAACTACCTTATAGGCAACAGCCAAATTCCCTCCCAATATTATTTTAGTAGTTGGACAGGCATTCTTGATTATGCCAGCTAAATTTTTAGTATACTTATATCCTGTCGATACAACAGCGCTAATCCCTACAAGATCAAATTGCTCTCTCTTAAAATAAACAAAAAGCTCTTCAGGCGAAGGCCTCCTTGCGTCGATATCATAAAAAACAGATTGATATCCGCTTCTTTTTAGAGCGTTCATTAAACACGTGCAAGCAACAGGAGGAAAAGGGTCGGGTTTTTTACGTACAGCTATATTACACAAAAGAATCTTCATAGAGTTGTTAGGAATGTGCCCATTTTATAAAACCATTATTTTTTTACGCCAGATACAACATGAACCACATAGGCTGAGGCTAGAAAACTACCTCGTTTTCTGGCCAATCCTGCCTAATAACTTCTTGAGCAAGTAACTAATAATTCAACGGACAAAATGGCGCAACTTTATTATATTCTGCCTTCCGACGCCCCACAAGCACTTTTGCTTTAAAGCAATGCCCACAGCTCGGAATAAATGCACAAGCTGGCTAATGTCATTAAATGACCTGCGTGATCATCTTATTTCCTTGCCTCATTGCAACGCCAGGATCTTTTTCCGCTTTAAAAAATTATAAATACTGCGCGCAGCGATCTCATGGCCGTATGCATTCGGATGACAGTAGTCCAGCGGATAGTAAAGTTTTTTTCCGCTTTTCTGAAACTCAGGTAAAATATCGATAACTGCAATATTATTCTCTTTCCCAAAGGCAACAACCCTTTGCTGCGGATTTATAGTAAACCTGTTCTTATCGATTTGGAAAAAATTATCTCGTGCATTATCACTAAGCTGAAATTCATAGGGAAATACCACTACAATAAAACCGATATTTCTTTCTTTTAGAAATTGGCTCATTCCGACAAGAGATGACTCAAGCTTCTTCCATCCCAAGGCTGAGGTTTTATCAATACCAAAACTCAGGATGCATTCCTTTTCCCGGTACATATCAAAAGAATATTTTTTTAATCCAGACCGATATAAAAACCCGGTCATATTAACATCAATAAACCCAAACAGATAGCTTCTCCCTCTGAGATACCAGCGAAACTTACTCAACGGCATTTTAATATTTGCCACAATATTTGCGGCAAATGACAGCTTGTTATTCCATAAAAAAGGATCACGGTATGCCCGGAAATCATTTACATTTTTCCAGAAATTAGGGATTTTTACAAGTGATTGTTCACTATCTATAGATGCATAACTATTTCCTATGTCATTAAGACACAAGCCTAAAATCACCTGGTCAGGCTTAAACTCAATTCCTTTTGCTTTAATATACTCAAGCTCTAGCTGCGGATAACCCCCCAATCCCCCTGCGTTGATAACCCTATAGTGAATTTTACTACCTTCATTCAAAATTCTTTCGAGGACTTTAGGATATATGTCTTGCAAACGATTTTGTGTTCCAAAAGTAACAGAGTCACCAATACATAATATTCGATACTCATCCCCCTTATCAATATTGAATTCGTCATCCCGCAGTCCAAAAGAATTTAATAAAAACGGAACGCCTCCGGTGATTCCCACGCGGTGGTCCAGAGACCTGTATTCCGGGGCCAAAACCCGCGCCAGGAGCTCGGCTGACAACAATAACAGAATGCAGGCAAAAATTACTTTAAGTTTCTTCATACGATGTGACCTTCTTCTAAACAATGGTTACATACTAATAAAAGCTGCCTGAAAACGCGCAGGCTCCCTACTAGAAAAAATTAAGTGCTAAGCTCCTAAACAATATATTAAATAATAGCTCTAGTCGAAACTCAACATGTTTTTAATGCTATATAAAATCCTGCCTATAGGACTTTGACCTTTTGTTCTCAAAGGCCAATCTGCCTCAAAATCAATATTACCTATCTCTTTTACAAAGGTATCCGATTCAAAATTTGCTAACTTCAATGCAAATGGAAATAAAATACTTTTATCAAGTAGAATATCGTTTACTGAAACGATAGCGCCGTTTTTGGTTAAATATACTCCTTCAAAAGCCGATAACGGGCACCATTTTCCTTGAATTTTAACAAATGAAATATAATAAGCACCGCCAGAATGGTTATTAAAACTTTTAAAAAATGAATCCATTCCTGCATAAGTACATAGGATTGTAAAAATATCTTCAAACTGATCAGCTACCCCATAGCCTCTTATCAAAATATTAAGCGGATGATCATCAATAATAGGCAGCTCTTTTGGGTTTTTATTAAGATTAGCAGTTACCCAGTTGAATATTTTTATTACCTTAGCAGGTTCATCCTTTGTATCGCCAAGAATATTTTTTACTAAATTCTTATAGTTATAATGCCTGTCTACAAAATCCAAAATTTTAAGGTATATGGGTAATTTTATTTCGCTAACCCTATAATTGATCCCCTGCTTAGTAGTTACGCCTATATTTAAAACACATAGAATTAATATAAATATAATTACAATTGATAATAATCTAAAGAAATTTTTTTTCATCAGCCAGTAGCCTGCTTCCTTCTGATAATTAGTTTATCCAGAAAAACAAAAAAACCCGCTATTCCCAAACCCAGCAAGGTCATAATATACACATACCTCATTCGATATAACGTGCCTATATTACAGATAACCAATCCGTAAATAAGCATCATATAAATACAAAATAAAAATATTACCCAGATTTCAATGCGCCTGCGCCAGAACCAAATTGCAAAAGGTAGAAAAATTAAAGTAAAATATGTCACTGTCATCTCAAAAGCAGATATCCTGTGCATAAAAGAACTTCCGGAAGAATTGTTTTCAGTAAACCATTGATTAGGAAAAGGCGCGAATAAAACTATTTGGGCTGCTCGCGGAAGGTAAATAAGCATGCTTTCTACACTGTTAAAACCAAAATTATGGTCAATGTTACTTTTAGCTTCATAGCCAGAAAAACGAAAGCCCTTCCTAGCTTGAGCTAAGGAATAAACCTTGTTCTCAATAAATAAAGGAAGCCAAGATGACCTCTTCCAATGACTTTCTATTTGTGTTTCAAGCACACTAATCTTCTGGGCCACATGCTCCTTCAAAGGCGATGCGGTAATTAAAGTTGTGGTATATACTGCAGATTTTTGTGTTTCAGGCACACTAATCTTCTGGGCCACATGCTCCTTCAAAGGCGATGCGGTAATTAAAGTTGTGGTATATACTGCAGATTTTTGTGTTTCAGGCACACTAATCTTCTGGGCCACATGCTCCTTCAACGGAAAAACAGGCCCAGAGAATTTCGGGCTTTCTAGAAGATCGCCTGATCCGAATTTTACGTTTACCTGTGATAATATGAAAAAGATTATTAAAAAGGATACAAATGTAAATAGTGTTTTTTGCCATGATAATATACTTCTGAGCGTCCGAATTGAAAAAAATGCAATCAAGAAAGAAAAAAGTAGAGCCGTAAAAAAACGAATCATCGTTAGCATAAAAGGCCGAACAAACCAAATCAAAGCAATCCCTGCAATACAACAAGCGAATGAACGGATAATAATTATATGCCAATTTCTCTCTCTCCAGTTTTCTAATCTGGATAACGAAATAATGCCCTGTAAAAACAATAGTATCCCCAATATACTAAAACCATCCTTATGCAGTTGTGAAGTCCATTGTAAATTTGAAGGAAATATTAAAAATGGCAATGCGCATAAAAAAGACCTGTTTTTATCATCGATAAATAAATTTATAAGCTGAAATAAAACCAAAAACGCACTCGCATGCAAAACAGCATTTAATGGAATTAAAACCCACAGCTTGCTCCAGGTTAATGCGTATATAGCGGATGCCATGCCTGCTATTGTATGGCTTTGCGGACGAAATTCCCACGCCCCCCAACCTGCTGTCTTAATCTTCTCAGCCATATTAACTGCAATCTGATTGAAACCTATACAATCCGGGCACCCTAGAAACAACCCCCCGCCCGCATGCAGATGAGGTAATAGATAAGGAAGCAATAAAAATTGTATAAATACACTGACAACGCAGGTATATAAAAAAGCAATGCCCCAAATTTGCCATAAAGCTTTTGTTTTGTAATTCAACATATTTTGATATCCCAATTATAGCGGATCCGCCGATACTTGCATAAACTTTTTAACTTCTGAGCCGCCATTTAAATCAGATAAATGCTGCAGACCTTCGCCATTCTTAACCCACAAACTTGCGTGATTCAAAAAACCGGTAGAATCTTCTATTGTCCGAGACACCAAAAGCAGGCCTCCTGGCTTTAGATAAATGGCCAATAAACGCAACGCATCATAAATCCGGGCTTGGCTAAAGTAACAATCATTTAATACATTGCTGCAACGGATAAAATCAAAAGATCCTTTCAATGCTGGATCAAACTGGAAAAGATCCTGCTCCAGCCAAATTATATCTGAGTTGTTTCTAGCCAACGGGTTCTCTAAAAGAAGATCCCCGTAATTATTCATGTATTTTTCCAAAGAAAAACGTTGCATACACTTTCTTATTACCCGGACAATCAGGTTAAAAACCACTCCCTCCTTGGACTTAATCTCTTCAAATAAAATGCCCAACGGACCAATTTGGATTAATAGCGGGCTATGGCAATAAGTAAGGTAATACCACAAGTATCCCCGGCGAAAACAATGCAAGCGTAACTGCATATCAAGTATATACGCCTTCACTCCTAAGCCACATTTTTTTTTAAAATAATTTATTGTATCAAAAGTGGTACTGCCATCAGACCCCCCCACATCCAGCATCCTGAATGGCTGAGAACTAAAACGCGGCAGGATTGATGCAACCCACTCATCTAAACCAGCCAACCGCCCCGGATTAGTATATTTCCAAACACCATTAATCAAAAGATCTTGTAAGAGCCCACTAAATTCTTTGGATCGGCTAAGGAGTGACTCTTTATCACCTCTAGAGAGCTCCATCAAACGATGCAGCGACGGATGATATAAACGCAATCGTTTTAGCACCTTCTTTAAAGCGCCATTTGGTAATACGCAAACAAATTTAAGCACAAAACCTCCTAGGGTTAAAAAGTATGCCCTAACCTAATACCCCTTGCTTTTGTTCTTCTAGCCACTCCTGAAACATCAACACGCTCCAGAGAAAATGGAACCAATTACGTTTTCCGGAAAGATGCTCCTGCCAGCGTAATCGGATAAACTGGGCATCAAAAAACCCCTCTTGTTGTATGCGAGATTCGCTTAACAGCGCCTCTGCCCAATCTCTAAGTTGGCCGCGTATCCACTCTCCGACAGGAATACCAAAACCCATCTTTGGACGCTCAATAAGCCTTTTTGGCACATATCTGTAGAGTACCTGCCTCAATATCCATTTACTCTGGCCATTGCACATTTTTATAGAAAGAGGTAAAGACCACGCCAAATCAATAATCCTATGATCAAGAAAAGGTACCCGTGTTTCAAGGCTATTTGCCATGGCCGCGCGATCAATTTTAACTAAAATATCGTCCGGTAGATAGGTCATACAATCCATATACATCATATTAATTTTAGGATCTGAAAATTGTAATTTCAATCCTGATTCCGTAAGCCAGCTTCCGGGCTCTCTGGCAGATGAAACTGCACGATCCGGAGTCATAACTTTAGAAACCAAATTATAGTAAAGAGAATCACTATCATCAACACTATCCATAAGCCAAGAAAGTTTCTCCAATTTTTCGCTCATATTGGATGATAACGCGGAAATTTTTCCTGTGTGTTGAAAAATATTATTTCGGGCTAATAAACCAACCGTTCTTACGAGACGGCCTGCCATCCTTCTGAGCCCAAATGGGACTCTCTCAATCTTTCTCCAGATATCAGCCAACGCGTAACGGTTATAACCACAAAACAACTCATCTCCGGCATCACCTGATAGAGAAACCTTAACATGCTTACTCGCCATTTGAGATACCAAAAAAGTAGGTATTTGAGATGAATCCGAATATGGCTCATCATACATACCGGCCAGCCGTGGAATAACCCGCATCGCCTCTGCCGATGAAATATAGCAATCGGTATGCTCCGTGCCAAGGTGATTAGCCACAGCCTTTGCATATCCGGCTTCATTATAGCCTCCTTCATTAAACCCAATAGAAAATGTCCTTACCGGCCGGGTTGACTGGGCCTGCATAAGAGCGACAATTACTGAAGAATCAACCCCACCAGACAAAAAAGCACCCAGCGGCACATCTGCTACCATCTGCAAGGCAATTGCCCGCCTCAATTGTTTATCAAGAACAGTAACTGCGTCCGTAAGGCTGCCGACAAAGGGATGGACGCGTCCTTTCGACGCAACCTCAGCTAAACTCCAGTAAGCCTTAGGTTTTACCAAACGTAATTCATCGATTCCGGCCGCAATGGGAAATTGTATAAAGTTGCCCGGCGGAAGTTTATATATTCCTTTATAAATTGAATATGGCGCAGGAATATAGCAATACCGCAGGTAAAGACAAAGAACATCCCGGTCAATTTCGCCGACAAAATCCGGATGTGCCCTAAACGCTTTTAATTCTGAACCAAAAATAAATGTATTTTTCTGAAATCCATAGTAAAGCGGTTTTTCACCGATCCGGTCCCGCGCAAGCATAAGAATTTTTTCCTTACGGTCCCAAAGCGCAATCGCAAACATCCCTACAGTTTTTTTAAGTGTCACCTCAATTCCCCACGCTTCAAATCCTGCTAGTAATGTTTCTGTATCCGAATGCCCGCGCCAGGCGGTTACGTTCAGTTCCTGCCGCAATTCTAGGTGATTATAAATTTCACCGTTAAAAACAATCACATATCGGCCGGATAAAGAAACCATGGGCTGATGACCGGCCGCAGAAAGCTCAAGAATACTTAAACGCCGATGCGCTAGTGTAATACCGAAACTTCCGTCTACCCAGGTGCCAAAATCATCCGGCCCGCGATGAATAATACGCGAAGCCATTTTTTCTGCAACAGCCTTAGCAGTATCGATGGAAAAATTACCTGATTGCCAAAATCCTGTTATCCCGCACATAATTAAGTTTCCCCACAAGCCCGCTTTATGCCTACCGCACACCAAAACGGCTGCGTATCAGAAAAGCGGATATCCGTGAATCCGGCGGATACCAACATAGCGGTAATCTCTGCACGACTAAAGCGTTTCTCCAAACGGGTGCCAAAACGATCCAGGGCATCTGTACGCATAACATAATAGCTACGCCTACGATAATAAGCTAAAGGCCATGAACAAGGAAGTATCCCAAACCAATCAAGTAACAATGCTGCCCTGGCTAGCGGGAAATAAATCAACGAGGCTATACCATCACAAACAAAATTTTTTAGCCGATTGGGCATTCTGGAAATAAGCTTGCGAAAGATACTGCTAAGGCGCCAAATAACGCGAAACCACAGAGGCTGCTGGTCTAATGCATAATACAAATAAATTAAAAATGGCGCACCGGGTTTTAAGACGCGAGCAATAGAAACAATAGCTTCTGGCGTATTAGAAACATGGTGCAAGACGCCAAGAGAATAAGCAAAATCAAGACTCTCAGCTTTAAAAGGCAGGCCATCTGCCGGAACTTGATAAAAAGAAATATTTTTTAAATTCGAGAGGTTATTCTGAGCTACAGCTAACGCTTCCTTACTTGGGTCTATAAGATAGAGATGCCCAACGCGCGGTGCGACTAAAGAAGCCCATCGCCCGCTGCCGCAACCAATATCGGCGCCGATAGAATTTGAAGTAAGTTTATGCCAAGGGAATATATTAAAATAACCCTTAAACATTTCCGCTTGATCGGCTGCCGAAAGGATACTCTGATCAAACCTGCTCCATTCAGAACCAAAATCCTTGATCACATTTGCATTCAGATCGTTTTGTTTCCCATCCATTATTATCCATCCCCTTCTACCAGGGCTATAAAATGAGAGGTATATGTAGCGCCGGGATTATTTAGTAATTTCGGACCAATGCTATCAACCTGCATTAGATCAATTTTATTTCTTTTTACTAGAACTTCATCAAATTGATTATATAAATTATCAAAATTCATCAACTTAAACGACTGGCCAGGAATAACATAATTCTTTATCTCCCCCACATCTCTATAGATGATAAAACAACCTGCCTGAACAGCTTCGTATGCCGTCATACAGAATCCCTCAAGGTCAGATAACACAACGAAGTACTCAGACGCAAATAACCGATTGAATACCTCGCTATTTGATAGGTTTGACTCGATAGCAACGCGCCTTCCAAACGCCTTCATTAAATTTAAAGCGGCTAGCGGAACATCGCCGGCGATAACGAACCGGCATGTAACAGCGGGAAATTTATCCAAAAGGTGTTTAAAAAAATTTACAACGAGATCCATCCGTTTTTCTTTTGCATTACGGCCAACATAAATAAATGTATTCTTGATCCGCTCAACTTTCATTACGCACTGAGATAATGGAAATATGTAAGGAATCAGGTGTACATTTGCTGTTTTCTTTATCGAGCGGACAAAGGCTATTGCTTGATCAGAATCTGCCGCAACTTTATCTGCAAACCTTATGGATACGGTACAAACAAAACGATCGATAGTATTGGCAAACCGTGAGTTGTGAATAAAACATATCCACCTTACGCCGGCCAGCTTAAACAGAAAACCAAATGAATGAGCCCACCAGAGTGAAGTAATAACAATATCAGGCTTGTCAAAGAAAATATTCTTGAGGGCGCACCACCACGGAGCTTGGCCAACATCAAGGCTTCCGGGGCGTCTTACGTAAAAGATGCTAATATCCAGTTTCTGCCTGAGATCAGCCAAAGACTTCTTAATCGCGATCTCAACGCCACCTATATCTAGCGAAGGAACAAAGTGGAATACTTTTTTCATAACAGCTTTCAAAGTTTGCTCATGTTAATAATTCTATATTTTCAATTTCCGGATTATTTTTCGCGGTAAAAAACCAATCTTTATAACGCTTATCAGGTTTGACTATATCAAATCTTTTAAGCCCCTCATCTGTAATGAGGTATTTTCGGTATAAACAGTCCTTAAGTATTTTATCGTAAAGTTGGACCTGCCTTGCGTTCGAAATAACCTCACAAATAATGTCCGGCTTTATTGTGGTCAAGGTATCGAGCCCGTATTTAAAAATATCAGCCTCTGTACCCTCAACGTCAATCTTTATGCATAACTTTTTTCCAACAAAACGCGGGATGCATATTTCATCAAGTGTTTTTACCGGTACCTGAATCTGACGGCAACTTTTCGTTTTATAGTCCAATGACAGGCTGGTGGGCATTTCGCTCGAAATATTATAAAATGGCGCATAAAATATCTTCCCTTGAGGCCCTACCCCGGTCAGTTGAATTTCTACTTTTCCCAGCAGATTATTTAATATTAGATTATCAACGGATATATGATAAGCTTCGGGAAAAATATCGAAGGCAATAACTTGCGCATCAGGATTCGATTTAGCTGCCATCAGGGAAAAGAGGCCTGAATTTGCCCCAATATCCAGGACAACCTCTGAGCATTTGGCTAAATATGCGAATAAATCAAGCGCTTTCCGGTCTTCTGCTGGTTCGCTGATTCCATGAGTCCAGAAAAATTTTTTTGCGATACTGCAACGTTCCGGGCAACCCATCTGAAAATCGCCTACTTTTGAATGAACCACAACGATCATTCCTGGTTTCACGGGAATCCTATCAACCCATTTCCATTCCTTCGGTTTAATTTTTCGCAATACCAAACATAACCAATGATAACCTGGCAGAAAAGGGATAGTTTTTTTAAATATTTTCTTTAGTAAAATATTGCCCATGCCTTATTATGCTTTCATAGAAAATCGCTTTAACATTTTAGAATACTCGTTTTGTTCATGAAGCTCTAATTTCTTAGGATCCATCATATTTAATATTTTTTCACGGACATTGACTCCCATTCTTTTTCCATTAACGGGGTCTTTCAATATATTCTCCGCTTTATCCGATAATAATAACCAATCTTTATTAGGCACTAAGTATCCGGTTTCATCGTTAACAACAACCTCTCTTTGCCAATCATAGTCATAAGCGACAATCGGCACTCCTGCGAGCGCGGATTCGGTTAACGCTCTTCCCATGTGCGGCGAAATAATAATTATAGCCCTTGGTAAAACAGCGGCTATCCACTCTTGAGTGCGATTGCCGGCAAATACTACCGCATCTTTTGCCCCCAATGTAACTGCCAAACTCTCCAGGTCCTGCTTCAGAGTTCCATCCCCGATAATAAGCCCTTTAACGCGGTGCCCACGCCTGAGAAGCTCAGCTACAACACGAATGGTATCTTCTACGCATTTCATCGGCTCTAGCCTAGCTACCGTTGCCACAAATTTCTCATCTCTTAACCCAATTTCCGCAAGCCTTGTCTCGGCGCCCTCCCGTTTGCTTGGTTCCTGCCAGTGATTTTGATGTATCAAATTACCATACCGAAAAACCGTTGCAACCTCAGGACGGCCTCCGTTCTCTAAAGCATAATTCATATTATCTTCGTTCACTCCGACGATTAAATCGCAGCGCGAGAATACAAGCCTCTCTATAACTTTTTCAATCCATCGAAACCTGAACAAGCGCGGAAACACGGATTTACCCGTTACCCTAAAAATCTCATCATAGCGAAAAGAAACGCGAAGCGCCAAAGGAACTCTCATTTTTTTTGCTAAAAACAATCCCATCAGACCCAAATAATACGGATCTCCTATGCGCAGCATATCCACCTTGGCTTGGCGGTTCATTTTTATTAACAATCGAACTAAGCTAATTTGCGCAAGAAGGAAATTCAATGGAGCTACAAAACGCAACATACGGCTGACCCCGAATTTACCTTCCACGAACAGATGCGAATCATCCAGTTGAGTAACCACGGGTTTTCCGAACCTATTATTACCGGACTCAAACAATCCGGCCAGCGGATGCGCTGAAATTACTTTGCCAAAATACCCTCCCAACTTCCTGCTCTCTAAAGCCTGCCACATTTGCCTTTCCCTGAACATTTTCAGGGTATAGGACATATCCAAAATCAGGATTGTTTTCATGAAAGTTCACCTATATTTGACATTCGTATCTTATAGCACCCACTCATAATACATCTGTCGATCGCCTGGGTTGACGCCGAAAAAATAAATAGGCCTTTAAAACTTTCCCTGCCCTTGAGATCAAAAGAGCAATAAAATCGCTTGATAATACCTTCAAATACTGCATTTTTTTCTTGCTCTTAAATACAGCTCTCCAATAAATCGGATTAAAGGTATAATCCATTATGCTGCGAAACTTATTGGCATTTGCGGTTGCCTTGATTCTAAGGCTGACTATATCCAGCTTATGTCTTGCCATATAAAAACGGCGATCAACGACCTTAAAATACAAATAAGGTGTATTATAGATCCTATACTCTTCCTTAGTTAAAGGCGGCAAAACGTATTCATTATAAATAACCGTTCCGGGAAAAGGCACCGTCAGGCATATGGAAAGCCTGGTTGGCCTTATTTTTCGGATCATTTCTAAAGTTTTTTTTACATCATCCTCGCTTTCTCCCGGAGTATTAAACATAAAATGAACCAGAGTCCTTAAATTATATTTAGTACAAATATCAAGCGCCTTAAAAGCCTGTTCTCTGGTTATTTCCTTTTTCATTCTAACTAAAGCTTCGCCAGAACCTGATTCTATGCCAAAATCAACCTGCATACATCCTGCTTCACTGACTAACTTAGCCATTTCCTCATCAATTATATTTACCCTTGTCTCCATTGCCCAGATTAGATCAATTTTCCTCTTCTTTAACCCCTCCACAAATTCAATTACCCTGGACTTTTTAAGAAGAAAGGTATCGTCAAGGATATAGAATGCGTCTATCTTGTAATCATCCCTTAATTTTTCAATTTCCTCGAGAACATTTGCAATCGGCCTATAGTTAACCTCTTTATTGCTGTTAGCGCAAAAAGTACATGAAAATGGACACCCTATAGCCGTAAAGATATGGACTCCGGATACGATCAAATTACGAATTATTCCTGTATGCGGCTTTGAATAATAATCCATATTCAGCTCGGAATAATCAGGATTAGGCAAAATATTCCAATCCGTAAACCTTGAAGCCCCATGCCTCAACAATTTCCCATCTCCCAAACGCAGTATAACCCCTTCAACCCCATCCATATCTTTTCCGAAATTGATGCGCCTTACGATGTCAACAAGAGGGTATTGCCCGTCGCCAGAAACTGCCATGTCAATAGGGGTTCCTTCAAAAAAGAAGTCCTCTGCCTTAATGCTGACATGCAATCCGCCGACAATAATTATGCATTTATGGCTTGCCTTAATTCTTTCGCATAATTCAATCACATCCCAAAACTCCGAAGTATAACAAGGAATGCCTATGTATCTCGGTTTTAATACCTTCACTTTCTCTAAGATATCGGATTTTACCCGCTCCAACTGATTTTTTGTTAAGACAACTCCTGGCTGCCCAAGCTTTATGTCGATAATTTTTGAACCAATATTATTTTTGATTAACCATGAATGAAGATAAAGCAACGCGGTGGGGACATTCGCGGATGAGCTTCTGTTCGGAGGCGATATTAGGCAAATATCAATAGAATCAGACATTCAAATTTTCTCCTTTGCTTCAAGTTAAAAAATATACACTCAGAAGCTACTTGGCCTCCGGCACAGATTGCTACTGCTATCCTCCGGGCATCTTCAGAAAATAAAGGGCATCTAAAATAAAGATCGAACTTATGAATCCTTTTCCATGACTTGAGGAGGATCTGTAAAAAACCTGCTTATATTCCTTATTAAACGATACAACTTGCCTATATAGCGCGGCTCAATAAAAAACTTCCAGAAATTAATTTTTAACCTGATAATAACTGTAACCATTAAAGCAGACATAATTAACCTGCCCAATAAACCACTTTGTTTTAAATCAGTATTTCTCGCTTGATTATTTTCAGTCTTAGCTATAATGTTAAATCTGGTATTAAAGAAATGGGCTAGCACTGTTGAAAAAAATAACAATTCATCT
This sequence comes from uncultured Planctomycetales bacterium, assembly GCA_964593005.1. Lineage (GTDB taxonomy): Bacteria > Omnitrophota > Gorgyraeia > Gygaellales > Profunditerraquicolaceae > UBA6249. The sequence goes on along the minus strand of CAZQGT010000002.1, from coordinate 12,556 downwards.
TCATCTTGTTTTAGGGATGATTTCAGCCAACCGTCAAAAGTTAAATTATCCAAATAGTAATTTAAATCATTCATTGCGTTTTTGTTTTCAATTTCGGCTAACTTACTTCCGGGATATATCCTGTAAACCTGTGGGCCGGAAAAATTACTATTAAGGTTCTTGCTTAAAAAATCCATCAACTTGATCATCTTAACTCTATTCTCTGCAGTATCCCCTGGAAAATAAGATATAAAACTACTATTTACCACTATATCTACCTTACTTCTATTTATCACATTAACAGCATTTATTATTTCGCTATCTTTAAGCGCCTTGTTTAACACCTTATTTCTAATCTCTTCATCTCCGGCCTCAACGCCCATTGCAATCTCATAAAGGCCTGATTGTACAAGCTGCTTAAAATCATCTGATTCTAATCCGGCCCTACCTATATAGCCATACCTGCAACTACCTCTCCACAAAAGCCCCTTTTCCCTTGTATAAGATGCCCATTCCGATACTAGTTGTTTGTTTGAAAAAAAATCGTCATCTGCCGGAATAAGCAGCTCTATCTTCAAATCATCTATAGGTTTTTTTATCTCCCTCTTTATCTTTTCGAAGCTCTTGGATCGATGGAATGCTTTATACTTTCTAAAAATCGAATTTATGCAAAAACTGCAGTCCCAAAAACAGCCCCTGCTTGTAACAACTTCCAATGTCCTCATTTTTCTTTTAAAATATAACCGATCGATATCTATATGCAAATACTTTTCAAGATAAGGCAAATCATAGTAATCAACATCCGGCAGAACATTAACATCCTTCAAAAAAAACGGTTCCTTTATTTTAAATTCCCCTTTAACTGAATAAGACAAGCCGGAAATGCTATCGATATCCGCACGATTACCGGAAAAATAATCTATTAGATCAAAAAGCGGTATTTCTCCTTCTCCGGATATAACAAAAGTATCTGGATAACGGCTCAATATCGAAAGTGGATCAAGTAAACAATGAATACCGCCCCAAACAATTTTTGAATTTTTGACGATTGCGTCTGCAAGGTACGTAGCATGCGCTAATTGGCCTGTAAGCACGGAGAATCCCACAAGGTCATATTTCTTTAATATGTCAACGCCATAATCATGTTCATTATAATCCAAAATATCACATTGGCACCCCTTACTCTTAATCATTGCGCTTAAAGAAAGAATGCCTTGCGGAATACGGATATTGACAGCCCTGAGTTTGTTAATCTTGGGGCTAACTAAAGCTATTTTCATTGCTTACCCTCCGAATATTATTAACTAGTTCAATTTTTCTTAGAAACAAAATATAAATTCGGCCCAACCAACTGTTCACCAATACGTCCTAAGATATACCGGAAAATCGCTTTGAGAAATAACTTAACCCCGGGCCTCCTAAAATCAGGAAAGGTCCGCGGATAAATCTGCTTGATACAAAAACCATATTTTTTAAGCAAGCCCCCAAAAGATACCGTATTAAAACTATTGAGGTGCCCCCAACGATGAAACTTAACCTGGCAATAGGGGCAAAACACTGCATTAGACTGCAAATCTTCACAATAGGGCACTGTCCCGGTAAATTCTCCGCAGGGTTTCAAAACACGGTGTACTTCTGTCAACGTGGCATAAATAGCTTCATCTGTAAGGTGTTCCAAGACCTCAGTCATAATTACCTTATCAAAACTCCCGGTATCAAAAGGTATCTTATGGCTATAACCCTGCCTGGCCCGCTCTCCCATATTCAATTTAACTTGAAGCCGCGCAATACTCTCTGCACATGGATCAAGCGAATAAACCTCGACTCCTCGCTCGATTAGCATCTTCTCAAGATACCCAGACCCCACCCCTATATTCAAAACACGCATTCTCGAAGGACATCTCTCTGCCAAAAACCTCAACCGAGGATAGCTTAGGTCAAATACACTCTCAGCCTGGCTTTGGTAATACTGCCAGATTAAATCCTGCTTATCCTGTTTAACCATATCTCCACCACCCTAATCTTGGTTTTATCACCTTTTCTAAAAATAACATCTCACAGTCAACTTTAAAATTAAGATTATGCATCCATCGCCAATAAATTGCACACCCTATTTTCTCCTTCCAGGCCTTTGGACAAAATAATCCAACTACCTTGATCAAAATCTTAATCGCTACCTGCTCAATTTGATCTTGGATTAAAACACGCCAAAGGCAAAGTTTGACAAAAAACGGTACCCGCGCAGCTGCTACCCGCTTACAATGCTCGCAAAATAAAACAACAAACGGCAGATACCACAATGGCTTCCTCTTTTCCCCGAAAAAAACCTGGTAATCCTGTTGAATTGTATTCCATTTTTCTCTTCCAAAAAAATTAAAAAGTATCTTGGGAACCTGAACGAATTTTCCATATATAGACAATTCTTGAATAAATGCCAAATCAGTCGCGATAACTTTCTGATACATCCGTGTCTTGCGCATGGCAGATGATCGATAAAGGCCATAAATAGCTGTGGCCGGAAAACGTTTTAAGACCTCCCGATAGCGACCTACCAATCCCGCTACTCCTTCAAAACTATTCAGATTGGTAACACACAACACTTCTTTTCGCCCCCCAATATAGATAGCCGTATATGCCTGGCAAAGAACAGCATCCGGACATTGTTCCAGTTTTTGGACACATGCGCTTACAAAAGACAATTCACGCTTGTCATCATAAGCAGCCCACATAAAATATTCACCGGATGAAAGCTCAAAAACGCGGTTAAAGTTCCAAGTAACACCAAAATTTTTATCCGACCGGTAATATTTAACCCTAGAATCTTTCCGGGCATATTGAGCGCAAATTTCGGCTGTAGTATCAGTAGAAGCATTATCCGAAATAATAATCTCTAGGTTGGGATAATCCTGTTTAAGTAAAGAATCCAGAGCACAAACAAGCCCTCTTTCCCCATTAAAAACAGGAACCCCTATACTGACTAAAGGCTGATTTTTAATTTCCACCTGATCTTCTCCGCAACTATCTTAAATAAATCCCTACAAACTAATAAAGCAGCAAGCCATGCAACAATTAACCCGAGGCCCATCAAAACAACAAAAACCAGCTTATCCGTAACATTACTAAATAAAAATCCAGCCATGCCGGCAATAACAAGTGACATCAGACAGGGAGCAACAAAATCTCGTAGTGTTGATAAAGTAAATCCTGTTTTAGGAATCCCCCGGAACCCATATATTTGGTAAACAATATACTGGATTAAACCATATAGCCCCCAGCAAAAGGCTGCTCCCATAACTCCAAAATGAATGATTAGCATAATTAACAAAGGTAACAATATAAGCAAAGAAATAAGATTCATAATAACAACTGGCCTTAGCTGTTTCCTACTATAAAGAATACTCAAAGCAGGATATGAGCAGGAAGATAATACTGTTCCTACAACCATGGCCGAGAGAATCGGCCAAGCACCTACGGCAATCGAAGGATTCCCTGTCCAGAAAAATAGAATTGGCTTAGAGCAGAATATGATTAAAGCGGCGGGCGGTAAAATTAACACGCTCATTAATTGAGAAGCTAGATGAACTTGTTTTGCCAATAATTCATCGTTCTCCTTGGAGACCAACTCCGTAAAACGCGGGCCAAAAGCCTGCATTAAAGGTGTGGCTAATCGTGACAATCCAGATGCCACTGTCCAGGCCAACATATAGAAACCGAATGTTTCCAACGAAACCATCCGGCTCAAAAGCATCTTATCCATCTGCGTTATCACAATACTTAAAGCTGTAATTAAAATCATCCCTCCAGCAAACACCTTAACGGAATGCAGGATCATAATAGAAAATTTAGCCGGGTATCGTTCGATATTAATTCTTCTCCAAAGTAACCACCGCATAAATCCTGTCTGAAGTACACAGGCCACAATTTGCCACAAAAAAAACACCCTGATATCGGGGCCAATTAACCACAATACAGCAACTGCCCCGAAACCACGGATAGTCCCGAAAAAGGCGAGAAGCCCTGAACACTCCACCTGCCGCTGCAAACCCATCAATCCCGCGCTATAGAATCCCGAAGGAACCTGAGCCACTAATGAGATCGCCATCAACATCAACGCTTCACGAACTAATTCCGGCGGCAAAGACTTCGTTTGAAACCAGTTCATCCCGAAAAACCAAGCCCCGGCTAAAATCCCTGCTCCTAAAATCAAAACAATACCCCAGTAAACCACCTCCATGCTTTTCAACAAAACAGGTATCTTTTCTCGTTCCTTCGGCCGAGCAGCAAGCCAGGCAATCTCACGCGTTGCCGTTGCCGAAATCCCGGTATCTAAAATACCAAGAATGGCAATCCAAGAAAGGTAAAATCCGATTAATCCATAGCTTTCAACTCCTAAAAACCGGATATACAAAGGAGCCAAAAGCAACATTAATACTGCTAACCATATATTCGAAAAAATATTTGCCGAAATATTCTTCCCGACTAAGCTCAAGATGATATCCTCATTTTTACTTTATGCGCCGTAAAAAAGCGTTGGGCCAATATGTTATGCGCTCTTGTATCTGCCCTTCATTAAAGGCGAACTTTGGCTCTTCAAGCATGAAATCATCGCGCTCTCGGAGAAAATCTTTAACAGCTTCCTGCGGATTATCCCTCACCCATTCGGGCTTAGTCCGAGGAGCACCCGCAACCTCTTGCATAATCCCATCACAGGCAACAATATATGAATCAATAGCCACAAATTCGGCATAAGCCCGTAATTCAGATAAAACATGCTCTTTTGTGTGGTTAGAATCTAATACCACAAAACCTTTTTCACTCTTCTGAATATAAGAACGCACTTTATTAACAATTTTATTATCAACCGATGAACCTTCAATTAGCGTAATAAGTCCGCTCAACTCATGAGCTTCAATAGCCTTACGATTATGCGGCCGGATTTCAATATCCACGCCAATCACGCGGCCTTTTTGCATCGCCTTAAAAAGACTACCATAAAAAACTAAGCTGCCTCCATGGGCAACACCGGTTTCAATCAACACATCGGGTTTGACGCGATAGATTAACTCCTGAATACGCAGGACATCTTCCGGCAACTGAATTATCGGACGGCCAAGCCAGGTAAAAGAATAAACATATTTATTATCCCAACCAGATCGGATCCATAAAGCAGAAAGCAGCTTAAATGCCTCAGGGGTGCCGATAGCAAATGTGCGCTTAATCCCTTTTTCAGTTATGGTAATATTATCACCCTTAATACTTATATCCATCGGTTAAGCCTTTCTTTTTCTATACTGACAAACTAAATCCCCTAATACATCCAAAACATTATTCGAAAACAACCCTAACTCCTGACGAGCTAAAGAAACATCAATATCAGGAAAAGTCAAAAGCAGTGAATCAGGCAAAACTTCCCAGCGGCACTTTTGGGCTCTAGCAATTGTCTTACAAATCTGTGCATTGCTTAATTTCCGGCCTGAGGCGATATTGTAAATATGTTTAGGCTTAGGATACTGGGCTAAAGCAATAATCGCGTTGACGGCATCATCAACTAGAATAAAATCTTTGGCACTTTCAAGCGCAGAATGCAAACGAATCAACTCACTATCGCAAGCTTGGCGAATGAGAGAAATAAGAAAATTGTCAGAAGAAAAATCCGGGCCAACTACATTAGAGAGGCGGACAACCACGGCATTTCTGCCGCAATGCAAACAAACTGACTCGCCCATAAGTTTGGAAAGATTATAAAGATGCGAAAAATTATTCACCTCCACGATAAGGCTGGTATTTTCATTCACTAAACCGCTAAGCCCTTCATAAACCCGGGTTGAAGAAAGATAAATCAACCGGTCAAAATCTGCATCATGCAACAAACGGCTAAGCGCACACACATGAGCATCCACTGTCTCCAGCGGACGGGTGCGGAAATCAGCAGTTAAACCAATGCAATAAAATACTATACCTAGAGCATGTCCGGTTAAATTCTCATCACGGCTCGGGCAGAAAGGCGTATAACCGCGCTGGCGCAAAACCCTAACCACCTGCTTACCAATAAAACCCTCAGAACCCAATACGGTAGTAATCATCAATTATCATCCTTAGAACAATATTCAAGCGCCTCCTCTGACCAGGAACGCTCTACTAGTTCAGCAAACAATTGCTGGTTATGCTCAAAATCACGCTCGCAACAGGCAACCTGCGCCAAATACTTTTCAGGTAATTTAGTATACAGCCTAAAACAACGCCGGATATTTTTAATCTCTGCCGGACTCATAGGCTGATCGCGTAATATAGTATCTCCGGTAAAAGTCCGCGCAGGCTCATCGCCATTTATAAAACCACGATCAATGCAGAGCTGCCGCAATGCAACTCCTAAAAAGGGATAAAACACGCTCATTATGGCAATCGTAGGCTGAATTTCCCGAATCAGCTGAATGGTCTGAAAAACCTCTTGGCGCGTCTCAGTAGGAAAACCAATCATACAGTAAGCGCTAGAGCGTAACCCAAACGAGTGTATTATATTAAAAGCTTCCCTTATGCAAGCCACAGACATATGCCGGTTGCATATCTCAGTCAGTAAGCGCGGACTACCTGACTCTACACCCAAAGATATCTGCACCGGCAGCCCCATCTTGGCCACAAGGCCTACATTATTAATAGTAACTGATTCAGGCCGGGTCTGCAAAATAAGCGGTAAACTAATTTCTTTAGCATACCAATCACAGAACTTCTCAATATCAGTAATCTTGTTAGAAAAAAAACACTCATCTTGAAGTTGTAAAATTTCTGCGCCTAAACTTTTTAATTGCCGCACTCCCTCCTGAAAATTATCGAAAGGGCGCACGCGAAAAAACTTACCTAAACCCTTAAAGCTTTCTTTAAGCGCGGAGTTAACGCAATAATGACAACTAAAAGGACACCCGCGCGAGTATTCAATAAGCCCTCTACGGCGCATCTGGCCATCATAAGGCTTAAATAAATGACGCTCATCAAAAAGAGAATAATCCACAGGAATATCCCAAAGCCGCTCGGCTGATATGAGCGGCCGTTTAGGATTTTTACGAACCACATTTTTAGTGCGTATCCAAAAACCTTCTATGACAGAGATATCGCCACCATCACGCAAAGTACACACAAAATCAGCCCAAGCATCCTCGCCTTCGCCCAAACACACCGCATCCACAAACGGCTCATTCATAACCGATTCAGAATCAACGCTAGCATGCACGCCTCCAACAATAACCAAGGGTGCCGGACTTGGCAACGAAACATGAGCCATAATCTCCTTAAACAACTCCCACTCTAAAGAATTAGCGTGCACCGCCAATACTTGGGGGCGAAACGATTCTAAAACTCCCTGAAAATCAACATAAAGACGCTCTATCGGCGGATACTCTGATTTTTTACGGCCTTTGACGGTTTTAAACTCTCCGGTAGATTCACGGTCTTCAGTAGCAGTATTTCCCTTATTATAAAATGTAGATTCAAAATAGCGCACAATACATCCGGCATCTTTTGCAATGGTAGAGAGAATGCCTACAGCCAGAGGGATTACTCCATCGCTGCCTGTATTAGGAAATAGAATCAGAATACGAGGGTTCATAAAATATTTTTTTTAAATAAAGGATATGTTTTGTCTTTCGCAGATATCATTTTTAACTTAAGAGGCCACTTGATTGAAAACAACGGATCATCCCATCTGATTCCCCTGGCGCATTCCGGATGATAAAATTCAGATATCTGGTAATATACAGTTGAATTATTCTCTAAAGTCTGGAAACCATGAGCAAGGCCTTTTGGGATATAGAGTATCTGATAACTTTTTTCGCTTAATTCTAATGCCTGCCATTTACAATAAGTAGCAGAGCCTTTACGCAAATCTAAAACCACATCATAAATTTTTCCTTTTATGCAACTAACCAATTTAGCTTCCTCATAAGGAGAGGGCTGATAATGCATACCGCGCAGTATGCCTTTTGTTTTATTGAAAGAGATACTGCATTGCGCTATATTAAATTTGATACCATGGGAATAAAATTCATTACGGCAAAATGAGCGGGCAAAAAACCCGCGCTCATCCTTATTTTTCTCTAATTCAATCAAATAAACGCCTTTAAGTTTGGTTTCTTTAAAGTTCATTTAAATAACCTCAAATTTCGGAATGGGAATAATAAATTTTCCTCCCCAATCGCGGATAAAAATCATTTGTTCCATTACTTCATCTTTTAGATTCCAAGGTAGAATAAATACATAATCCGGTTTTGTAATCCTTATTTTTTCCGGAGATTCTATCGGTATCCGGCTTCCCGGAAGGTACCTTCCCTGCTTATACGGACTTCTGTCAACCGTATAAGAGATAAGATCGGATTTTATGGCGCAGTAATTAAGCAGGGTATTACCTTTGGCCGGAGCCCCGTATCCGACAACTTTAAGATTATCCTTTTTTGCCTTATTCAAAAAATCCAAAATCTCGATTTTTTTCGCCTTCACTCTCTTATCAAAATTCATATACGGCGCAAGCGTATCATACCCTCCTGCTTTCTCCTTTGCGCGTAGTTTAAGGACGTTATCGGAAATTTGCTTTGAGAGATCGTAAACATGTTTAGCGTAAATCCTCAAAGACCCCCCATGCGTAGGTATCTCTTCAACATCAAAAATTTCCAGCCCGTGAAATGCAAACACTTTTTCAACCGTAAGAAATGAAAAATAAGAAAAATGCTCATGGTAAATGGTATCAAACAGCATCTTTTCAATTAACTTTATCAAATGAGGAAATTCCATCGTAATTACACCGCCAGGCTTAAGCATAATTTTTAATCCTTTAACGAAATCGTTAAGATCAGGAACGTGGGCCAAAACATTATTCCCCAAAAGTAAATCAGGCTGCCTACCCCTGGAAACAAGGGCTTTAGCTGTTTTGGCTCCAAAGAAAACAACTTCCGTTGGCACGCCTTTTTTCAAGGCAACTTCCGCCACATTTTTAGCCGGCTCTATACCTAATACCGGCACCCGCCTTTGCACAAAATTTTGCAGAAGGCAACCGTCATTACTGGCAATCTCAATTACAAATGAGTTACGGTTAATTTTAAAAGTTTTTATCATCTTCTCCGCATACGCTTTTATATGCCTTAACCAGGTATCGGAATATGAGGAAAAATAGGCGTAGTCGCTAAAAATATTATCCGGGCTTTCAAATTCTTCCAGTTGAACCAAAAAACATGAATCACAAACAAAAAGATCTATTCTGTAAAATGGCTCTCTTTTATTTAATTGTTCTTCCGAAAGAAATGAATTTGATAACGGCGAAAGCCCCAAAGAAACAAATAAATTCGTCAATTTTTTACCACAAAAACGGCAAATCATGAAACTTCCTCCGATTTTCCATTTTTCAACTTTAGCCAAATTAAAAATAATGTAACAAACGCTGTCAAAGCCCAGGTCAAAAGGACATATCTAAAGTAGGTCGCGAAAATAAATAAGTTTATAAAGTGTAAGCTAAGGCAAGCTATCGCAATCATCCTCAAGTCCGGCGGGACTTTTCTCTTTATAAAAGCGGTAAAAAAAACTACCAGCAGAAATACCAAACGATACCATGGCCCTATTATTTTTTTTAATTGCCCCATAACCAGGATTAAATTATGCCCGGAGAAATTGAAAACTAAAAATTCCCTAAAAGCATTGAGATAAACTGCCAGCGGCGTAGTAACAGCCTGATTAATGAACCCTGTGAAAAGGCAAAATTTATGCCCGAAGAAATAGTTATGTAAAAGCGGGAAAAAAACCGGGATTAATCCAAGCCAAGAAAAAGATATTTCTTTAAAACGCCTCTCTAAGATTAACCTAAAAGCAAGATATATTACTATGATTAAAACGGTTACTGCAAACTGAGGACGCATGAATACCGTTATAAAAAATAAAAAGTGCGACATAAAACCATACCAGTAATAAGCACCACTGCGTGTTTTAATATACCTTAGTGCTAAAGTAAGCGCGCCAAGGAATGCTGCATAAGCTACAACATCCGGCCATCCCCCGCGGGTTACCAGCACATACATATAATACGATAACCCAAGATTATCCAATATATGGAAAGGCAAAAATAGTAATAAGAAAAGTATGCTTGCCCAAAAGGACCATGTCTTTGATATAAAATTTGCGAGAAAGCCGAATAAAATATACGGCAATAACAAAACAACGGCAAGATTCCCAAAATTAGTATCGCCGCAAAGAAACTTTTCTAACGCGCGAAAATACCGAAACCCCGGGGTATTCCAAAAAACATCTTCCCCTCCGCGTAAAACTGCTGACCAATCTCCGGAAATTGCATGCCTTAATATACTGCTGCCAAGGGTTTGATGGGTTACGCCATCCTCGCCGCCTTCATGAATATAATACTGGCCGAATAATTCCGGACAATAAAAATAAACTATTGAACCGGCAATAGCAATTATCAAAGCCGCTAAAATAAAACGCCGCCAGCTTACTTTAATCTTTAAACGCAGGATAAGAAATACCCCCAAAGCCTCTAAAATCAATTTTAACGCTGAGGCTAACCTGAGTAATGGGGATAAAATTAGGTGCATTGATAATGGCACTTCCTTCTGGTTTTCTAAAACAGGGGCTTCATTTTTAGCAGAAGGAAAAAACTTAAGCTTTGCTTTTAAACCATTAAACCTATCCCAAAAACCCATCTGCTCTTTATTATTTATTGCGACACCAAAAATTCTTCTACCAACATCGGCGCTAGTTACCTTTCTGCAGTTTTTGACCTGATTATATATCGGCTGAAAATGGCCTAAAGAATCTTCCCATAGCAAATAGCCAGTCCAGCATAAATAACTATTAACCGAAGAAAGAGGCAGTTCATACATTACAAAAAACGGCATGCTCTCTCGTTTTATAACAGAGGCCTCTCCATACCAACCATAATTGCTATCATTTGCAAAACCACCGCGGAATTCCACCAAATTATTAAAATTAATCCCATCGACTATGCGGCTATATTTAGGTTTTGAAAAAACCGAATCCGCTGAAAAGGAAAAAACTGATTGGGGCACCGGCCTACGCTGATTGTCCGTTGGGTAACGCTTTAAATATTCTTGTTTCATGAAACTAAAAACTTCTTTTGGCAATCCTCTTTCCAGGGCTCCCTTGTCTTCTCTTAAGAGAAAAATATTATGGCCTTCTTCAATTGCTGCGCGCGGAAGGATATCTTTAATTAGAAAAATAGTTATTGCGATAAAAAAAGCAAAGGCTAACCGCTTAAAAGAACGCTTAATCTCCCCATTTATAATCAATAAACCGGAGACAAAAATAATAACGAAACTAAAAACATCCTTAATAGGTAAACCAATACAAATAACTATCAAAATAAAACAAATAATCTTCTCTATAATTTCATAGAAATTAAAAGATAAAGGATTTTCCTGAGTTAGCAGCCTGTTTAATCTTTTAAGTAATAACATTGGTTTATTATGTTATTTTAACCAGAATTCTCTTTCATAAGCTATATTGATTTATCGCGTAGATCCTATAGGATTTTTTAAAAGTTGAGCGTAAATTCATAGAAAAATATTATAGCATTAAAAGAGGAGAAATAAAGGATTTTTGCTCAAAAAGGAATGCTGATACCGGCTTCTATCGCCTGTTCCTTTTGACGGAATTTTAGCTTTATAAATGCTTCAGCATCATAGGATTTCAGGAATTTACGCGTCATAGTAAGAGTAATACCTAAAGGCTCGCCAAACTCGTTCTTAAGCGCGAAAATAACCTTATTCCGGCCAAAGGTTACCTCTGCGCCAAATCCTATTGACCTAACCTTTCCTTTGCCATAATTCATTCGGAAAGTTAACTCTAAATTGCGGCCAAACTTCCACTCACCATGGAGAGTAAGTATCTGGCCAGGTGTACTCAGGCGGCTTTGGCGAATACCTACGCCAATGCGGTAACGGATCTCTCCTTTTTTAGGATAAAGCGTGGGTGATTCAAGCTGAACCTTAAATTCAAAGCGCGAAGTTGAGCTGCCCTCAATAATATAAACAAGACGTTTTCTTGATAAAAACTGCCAGTAACCTTTAAAAGTTAAAAGGTCGCGACCGTCTTCAGAGGTATATTCTATCTGCTGATTATTATTAGCCTTCCAACTACCTTTGAACGTAAACTTCTCTGGCAGGCCTTTGTGGCCTGTTGCTTCAAAAACGAGCTCATTATATTCGTTAGCGCGCCAAGTGCCTTTAAGCTTAAGTATACGCAGACGCTGACGATAGGTTTTGGATTCGGTTTGGATAGTCTCAATAACAAGAGTGTCAGATTCAACGGCGATAAAACGCTGGCGGAGGGTATTCTTTGGTTTAATCGACTGCATATTTATTGCGGCGGCTTCTTTAAGCCATCAATAAGTTAAAACTATTAATAATGTTATCACAAACCATTTAGGTTTGCAAGAATATTTATATAAAACTATTACTAGCAATAGTTTAGATAGAAATAAATATTTTACTATGCTATTGAAATTTATCTGAGCATATGTTATACTTTTATCACAATCAGGAGTAGCTTTTGAAAAAGGCTAACTAGCAGT
>CAZQGT010000001.1:85583-95428 GCA_964593005.1 uncultured Planctomycetales bacterium | reverse complement strand
TCGCGGAATGTAGATGTATAACGCTGCCCATCTGCAACGCCCCAGAAACCACCAAATTTTACGTCAGAAGAAAGGTTACCCTTATTGTCAAAGGCAATTACTTTCTTATCTTTAATCGTCAAACCGCCAAATCCCACCGGATTATTTTCATTGACCTGCACATATAACGGCAGGTCTCCGGAAAACTTGGCATCAAACTTAATATTCGCGAAGTTCCCGGAAAGGCTGGCAGTGGTTGACCTTAAATCGCTGATTGAGAAATTAGCCCTCTGTTGGCTGGCATAATGTTTGCCATCTAAAGCCTCTAGATTTGCATCCAGCTGCTTTAATGTTGAAGCTAAAGTTTTATCTTCTTTACGATTCCAGTCATGCTTAGCAGGAGATTCTCCGGGCATCTGCGCTAAAATTAACGGCTGATTCTCCACCCCAATAATCGGCCTGCCATTATCTATTGCAGTATTTATTAATACATTCTTATTATCAATGCTTGCGCTGCCAACAGTAAACTTAGTAAAATCCTGGCCGCTGTTAGAAACCCAGAAATTTATATCTTTGAGCAGCATCTTGCCGGCTGTAACAGCCTGGAAGGATTTATCCCCAGAATCAACCTTAATCTTGCCGGCATCATCCTTAATATAATAAGTAGCCAGGGCCTGCATATCAGTCCAACCAGATTTATAACCTACTGTATTTGTAAAGCCCTGCGCGTTCAAGCTTGCCCTAGCTCCTTCCAGAGATTTTTCATCATCGCGGCTGATAGCAATTACCTTACCCTTATCAAACTGCAGTCCGGAAACAAATTCACTGGATTTAAAATCTTTGAAATTATGAGTAACATTCTCAAACATCGGGTTTATGTTAAGGCTTGAGCGGAAGGTCTTATTGTCTACACCCAAGAAAGCCACCTGCTGCATTACGCCGCCTTTGCCTTCGGATAAATAAATATATTTACCCAGTTCAGCAGTCACAAACTCCCTGCCAACTTTACCCTTTAATTCAACACCAGCAACATCCGAGCCGCCAAGATCAACCTTTAAAGGAGAATAAGCAAACTTGATAGCTTCTAATGAATACTGTCCGTCTGCGGCGAATTTTAACAAACCCTCTGCCCTAATATCGTTAATCTTAGCTGCCTCAGGATTATTCGGATTACCATAGAATGAAAGGTTAACTTTATCGCTGAAATTCTTAGGAAGCTGGGCTTCCCAAGATTTATTGTTAGCTGACCAGCTATAATTTACACCTTTGTTAAGTTCTAAAAATCTTTGATTCCCTAAGGTATCAGATGAAAGATGGCGATAGAATCTGGCATTAACTTCCGCGCCTGCCATAGGCGAAATCTTTCCATCATCAATACTGATTTTAAAATTATCCGGGCCAGAATACTCATTTATGCCCAGGCTGAATTTATTGCCGGCAGCGCGTAACTCCGCGTTAGTAAACACCGGGCTGAAATTTAACCCATTCTGGTCTACTCCAAGCACTATCCTATCTTTCTCGGCTTGAGTAGTAAGCTGCGCGGTAAACTTTGCGTAATCTTGAATATCCGCTGTAGTGCGGAAGAATGTGTTTTCAGAAGCCAAATTCGCAATAGCAGCCCCGCCTTCTACAGTGATATTGGGCATCACAACATTGCCTCTTACGCCTATAGAAGATAAAGCCTTATCTTGTGTATTCCTGGGAAAAAGATCCAGAATATCTGCTTTGCCCACAAAAGAACCTTCCGGAGTATATGTGTTTAATTTTCCATAAACTCCGCCTGCGGAAACGCCCGTTGCTACAGCTAGCTGGCCAACATCCGGTAAACCCAACTCATTATGAGTAATGCTCCAGTTCTTCTGGCTTAAATCTATAATGCCGGTCTGATTAAATTTGTAGCCCTTAATATCCTGATTGCCAACCATTACAAAACGCACATCATTTCTTCCCACATTATTAACCCTGGCATCGGTAACATTAAAAACTAAAGAACGATTAGCTTCTGCTTCCGGGCTAAGATAAAAGGTGCTTGTTGACTTTAAAGGCTGGATATTTACGTCCTTAATAAAACCAACAATAGGAGTGGCGGCTCGATTACTATTTACATCAGGAGCATAGCTGCCGACATCAATTCTATCCCCTGCCCTGGCGTGTAAACCTGCACGGGTAAAATTAATCGTGAATTTTCCAGCGCCAACTCCAGTGTCAATAGGATTAATCTGGAAAAGCCCTAAATTCGGGTTATCTACAGGAGTAGCTTTAAAAACGTTATTGTAAGGAACTGGGGCGCCAACAGGAGTAGTTCCATAATCTTTAGCTACTTCGGGATTCTGTGCAGCATTACCATAAGGAGTCCAATTCCATCTGGGTAGCTCGCCTGCCTTAAAAGACTGATTAGAAAGGTTAGTGCTGAAATTCAGGTCACCGATGGTTTTACCAACCCAGACAGTTGCCCTGTCAAAATCAGTATTCCTGGTATTAAACTCCGCCTTATGATAAGAAGCTTGTTTTGAACCTGCATACTGAACCTTGTCCCAGATATTGCCGGTAACATGGATGTTCTGGAATCTGGCATTATCAGCAGTCATTACATTGCTGCCGTAACGGGCCTGGCTGAGAACGCCGTTGTTATAGCGGGCATCCACCGGTTTATCAAACCATTGAGTCATCCCTCCGGTTACTTGCGCAGAATAATTCTGGCCTTGGGCATCCCACTGCTTTTTTACTTGATATTGCGATGCAGTACCATAAATTGTCTGAGAGGAATAAGTCGGCCTCTGGTCAGCTCCGTAAGAATTCATTGTAAAAGTAACCGGAGTAATGTTTTGAGTAATATTTACGTTAGCGCTGGGGTTAGAACGAACATCATAACCATTATAACCATAATTATTAGCGTTATAATTATAATTATCCTGCTGCCTGTAGTCGTCATTATAATTGTTATAAGTCTGGCCCCAGTTTCCTGCTCCTAAAACGCTTAAAGCCTCTTCTTTGCTAAGCTGCGGAACAGCAGCATTAATCTTTGTAACCAGGGCATAACCCGTGAATTTCTCTAAAAGCCTCTCAATGGGCATAAACTCTTCTTTATGCTGATCACTGAAATAAACCTTCTCTCCGGTAACCTTGGTAACCAGGATAAAGTGATCGCCATTAACATGGGCAATAAAAGGCGTAAGGCTCTTTGCGCTCTGCGCAAAATCAGAAATCTTAACCGGATAAAGCTTGATACCAAAAAACTCTGCTGTTTTAGACAGGGCATAAATAGAGTTTTTGATGATTTTTGGATTGCCTTCCGGTTTTACCGCGCCGTTTAAGATATCTACAGTTAAAGCAAATACCGCGATATCCTGCTCTTCTACCTTGACCCCGGAGAAAGTTAAGAAATCATATAATGCCTTTGTGCCGCAAGGCCTGCCCTTTAACCACTCAAATATCTGATCAATCCTCTGATTGGACATTTCTAATGGTTTATCCAGGTTTATTGTAAGATTTTGCGATACTTTAATCGCGGTAATTGGCTTATTGGCTATATCTTTGAGGATATTACGGATGGCTAAAGCAGTATTTATATTACCAGTGTCTTTAAGATAGCTAGGGGCAATACTTCCGGTTACAGGCTTATGCCAAAGCACGCGCCAGTCATATTCAACTGCCTGGGCTACCTGTTCAGGAAGGAAGACCGCTATAATGATAAAAGCAACCACACGGATCCAAGCCTTGAAACTGGATTTAAATTCCGGCTTGGCTTTTGGTTGCTCAAACTGGCCTTCTGTCTGTTGCGCTTTTTTATTCATTCTTTACCTAGTAGTATTAAGCAAAAAATAAATTTTTCCCCTTACCCCAAAACCTTTTATTAATCTTATTACTTTTACTTTTTTCATAAGTTAATAAACTGTTTTTAAAATTCCTTACTAAGTAATGAAATAAAATCGAGTTGTCAACTCCAACTCTCGTCGATATTGGCAACCCGGCTATCCTTGGGCTTCTTTTGACTTAAGGACCCGTGGCTTTGTGTCCCTAGATTACTCTAAGTTTACCTTTTCAACTCTTCCCATTTACAACCTAAGTATAACACCTGGATCGTCGCTGTCAAGTAGAAAAACGGGTATTTTTAATAGCGCTTTCTTTTCATAAATCAGGCTAGAAATATTGTATTTTTGAGTAAGAGAAAATAGAATATTTGCAGGATAAATCAGATGAATTTCTTCAGATTTACTAAGATCATGTCTCCATGCCGCCCCAACAGAAAGACATTGCCTTCTTAAAACAATCAAGATATCCTGATTGGACAATTATTCTGGCATAATGGACATTTATAATATACTTTATCTACAGATTGGACGTTTATATTGATTATCTTTTATCTTATAGGTTAATAACGAGGGATTTACTAAATTGCTTTATGTTAATGGAGCCTCTATTATTGATCGGTTTGGCAAGATATCCGGTTCGCTTAGACCCTGATTAAGATTCTGTTGGATCTTATAAGTACTATAATCATCAACATCGGTTCCTATATCTTTTATTACCGGCCTGCCGTTTGGCGCCTTATCAATCTTCATTTCCAGAAAATATGAAGGTGTTTTGGGCCCTGTAACCCCATTCTTCTGTGCTTGGGGGAAAACCCGGCGGAAGAAGTTAACCATATTATCTTTGGTTTTACCTCCCTGACCCGTGCTACAGGATTCCAGCATTATCCTGCCTCCGCTCTTTAAATAATCCCCTACATGCTGTTCTTTTAAATAAGATTCATCCCTGACGTTCAATTCGGTATCCGCCCCTAATTGCATAGAATATTGGTTACCATGGAAGCTCCAAATGATCATATCAGCAGGATTAACTTTACCGCGATTGCCACAGGCATCTTTAAGGCTTTGAGCTATACCGTCCTTATCATTTACCTCATAATACATCACGCGAAAACCGGCATCCCGCAAAGACTTCAGGTTCTTCCCAAGCTCTCCATTTTTAGAATTAGCATTGGTTGGATCATAAGTAGTGGCTAGCCACACGATCAATGGGGCATCTCCCTTTTGAGCGCCTTTCAGGCGTTCCTCGGTTACATACTGCAACAGGTCCAAATCAACATCATATGTTTGCGTGCCTCCTCCGGTTGAGTGCCACTGCCCGCTGAACCTTCCCACATGCTTTATACCCAATTCCCTAGCGTTAGCATATACCTTAACACTCTGCAGCTCTTTATCAAAATCATGTTTTTCAGAAGATAACTTATTCCGGATTATACCTATATTTTTCTCAAGGGCATTATACATAGCAATAGCTTGATTTGAAGTAATAGAATGCGAGTCAAAATCTGTCTCTGACCCAGGAGTCCAATAAGGCACGGACTTTGTAAAATTATTATACAATCTCTCCGCGTCTTCAGGAGTCCCCTCCCTAAAAACAACATCGGCCATATTAATCAGCTTATCCTGAGCCAGAGCTTTTTGATCTTTGCTCACAGCCAAACTACTCCTGATTAAGCCTAAAGCATCGATTTTAATACCAACTGGAACTTCTGAAGCAGAAGAAATTTTATCAATAATGGAATCTGCGGCCTTTTCTGCAAATGCCCCCCGTGCGGCAAGCTTGCCCATACTAGAAAACCAGGCCGCCTGCTCATCGGGACTTCCAGAAGAAGAAATATCTTTATAGGAAGAGCTAAGAATCTCAAAAGCTTTGGACTTCACCGTACTTGAAGAATCTTTATCAGTCGCAACTACATATAGCTGATCGGTTAATTTTACTACATCCCGGGAATGCCCGGATTTGAACAGCTCAAGAACCTTTGCTTCCTTTTTAGGATCGACTAAATCTTCGTCTATATTTTTAATAAAAAGTTCTGTTGTTTTTTCATTTACTTTGCCAACCAATTTCGCGGTAGCCTTCCCGGCCAACGCTCCCAAAGCAAGATTAACTGATCTAATCCCGGAATAAGACTCTGCCATCGGATTAACCGCATCGCTTATAGAACCATTACCATTATCCCCAACGTCATTAAAAGCAAGGAGATCTTCATCATCAATATCAAAATACCCCGGAGGAAGCCTAAAGCTTGAAGGAGCTACGCTTATGCCGGTTTTCTGCTTAAATTGTTCATTATCCTTTACAGAATTATGCGTAACCTTTTTATCTTTAAAGTCCGACCTCAATAATACCGCATCTGAACCAATAGAATGATCTTGTAAAACCTTCAGAGTATCTTCAATGGCTTCCTGGCGCGCCTGGTTATCTTCGGCAACAGGCTGATTAACAGATTCATTATACTGTTTATAAAAAGCTCCGTAATAATTCGGGTCTTCCATATCACCCGTAACAAAGGTAAGCTCTTTACCGGTAACATCCTTGATGCCGTGCAACTCCACTGATTCCAAGGCCTTTACTGATGCCTCATTGCCTTTTGCCTTATCTTTATTGACTTTATCGCCGATTTCTGCGCCGATCTTGTCTGCACTATAATAATACTGTTTTGCCTGGGATGTCTTAAAAGCACTGTCCATACCGAACTCTGTATCTACCGACCAGCTAGGTGTTGTTATCTGGTCAGAAAAAGCCGAAATGCCGCTTGATGAACGGCCTGTGAATCTATGATATTCGGCAACGCTGAGGCCCTGTGCTTTTTTGACCCCGCCTGCCTCCATTGCCAGGTTGGAGTTTACTTCATAGGCGCCTACCTGGTATTTTGGCCCTGAATAAGGGCTGCTGCCGGCTCCAGTAGAATAAAGGCTTAAATCATAAGAGTAATTGGCGCTGACCTGGCGGGCAGGTAAATCTTTATGCCCTATAACTTCAGGATCGTGATCTTTTGTTTCCGCAGGCTTTCCTGGAATCTTATTGAAATACCCTGGCAGGAATATAGTCTGAGGCAATTCCTTATACTGGTCATTACCTGACTGATCCGGATTATTAACATTAGTGCTGGCTAATTGGCCGTCTGCATCCCTCTTTGCGCTGCCTACCGGGACAGCCCCGTTACTTACATAAGCCGCGTCTGATAAATACCTGCTGAAATTCGTAGAATTGATATAAAGGTTTACTTTTTCATCGTCAGACAAATCACTCCAGGCTTTTTCGCCATTCTTTCCTTCCATCATCATCATCATCACGACCATATTCCAGGGAGCGCTTTGCAGGCCGCGGGCAGTAACAGACTTGGTTGTATTATAACCAAGTTTATGCCAGGACCTTCTGAATAACTGGGTCATTTCTTTAACTGCATCCGGATTCTCTTTTAAGAAACTCTCTATCTTGGCTTTAATCTCATCTGCGTTCATAGTAATTACGCCAAGTTCAGATAAAGCAATTTTCTGTTCATCGCCGGAGAGCTTCAAGGCTTCAAGAAGCTTCTTGCTCTTCTCCCTAAGCTCCTTGCGGTCATTTCCCGGTAAATTAAATGTAATACCGGACTCTATAACATCCTCGGTCTTTGGACTGATTGTCTCTGTCCAAGCATCTTTATAAATCGGAATCTGCTCTACTTTAACAGGCCTTATCTGAGTGGAATCCTTGGTTACAGATAACTGATGACCAAACGGGCCATAGAAATGCTGGGTATATTTATCCAGCTTTGTTGCCTGCCAATTACTGCCGTCATATTCGCCGCCATAATAATAGGTATTCTGCAGCCTGCCAAACTGGTCTACCGTAGTATAATCAAGCAGCATTGTATTAGGTGAATATAATTTTACTCCACCGTCTTCGCTCAACTGCCCAATTAAAGTATTAAACCTTGCTTCAGAGTCTTCCTTACTTGTTCCATCAGGATTAATAGCGTCGTAAATAAACGGAGTGCGCACCTTGGCTTCATCCAGGGTCAGGGTATACAGAGAGCCGCCTGTTTCTTTATTTATTGCCTTATTAACGCCGCCAAGCGCGCCGCTGGAAATAATCGCGTTGCCGTAAGTAAACTGATCCTGGGCAACGCCGGCTATCGACGGACGGTATGTGCTTCTGGTTGATGAGAATACTCCCTGCTCAATAGACTGCTCTAACTCCAGGGCCTTTACTTCATTATTAATGGCTTCATTAATCCTGCCTTCTTGCCTGTCCAGTACAGCATCATCTTTTAGCTTCTTAACATAATTCTTAAGCGCCGCCTTAAGGTCCGGATTCTTTTCAAGGTCTATGCGCTCAATAAGGCTTCTGTTAACGCGGTAATCGGTTATCCCCTTGCTTCCGAATGAAGTATATGAACGTAAATCCAGCGGCAGGAAAGAATTGGAAATAGCGGAGGAGAAAGACTCAGCGAAATTTGTATCCGCACGATAACTTAAATTAGATGATATGCGCATAAGATCAGCATCTATAGGAGAAGCCCCCTGGGCAATTGAGCTTATCTGCTGGGTAAATTTATCCTGGACTGCCCATTGATTCATAAAGGCATTCGGGCCGGTGCCGGGAGAACGCAGAGGAAATGGTATAAGAACGCTGTCTAAAGCAACTTCAATTATCTGGTTCTTGAAATCACCGAGGACACCCTTGGTAAACCTGACTGAGCTGTCGCCTAAATTATCCAAACTCAACCGCGAATCAAGCATCGGATCTGTTTGGGATCCCTTAAGAGTAGTCCTGCCGTTCTCAGTCTCAACCAATCCTCTGTCCTGCCTGAATAAAGCGTCTATTGAACCGGCAACAAGAGAGGTCCCCAACAGATGGGCCATTTCATTCATCGCGTCTGAGCTTAGGTTATTCTTCTTTAAATAAGCGCCCCAGGCAATCTGGCTCAATGCTCCGCCGCCTTCTTCCAGGGCCCTGGCCGCGATATGCAGGCCGAATGAATTAGACCCTTTTGTGGCAAACGGGTTCTGCCCGCTCTCTAGGCCATAAATTGCCTCCTGGACAGAATCCAGATTATTAAAGGCATCAGTAACAACATTGGCGCCTGCGTTAGCCAGCGCCATCTTCCACATATTTTCATAGATGCGGCCCTTGTCGTTGCTGTAGTGCGTATGATAATCCATAACTTTTAGCAACGCTATACGCGTAGCAGTAGAGATTATCGGAGCCAGGCCCATATTGCGCACTGCCTCAAAACCCGAGCGCAATATCCCTTGGGTATTCATATCTTTGCCGTTTATGTTATACATCAGGCCGCCGGTCATATTAAAAAGCTGGCTATAGCCAGAAGAGTTCAACATTACATGGTAATTCCTTAGTTCTCCTGTTACCTGATTAGTCAGGGATTCAGCGGAAATACGCACCTCTTCGCCGTTCTTTAAAGTAAGCTTATACCCTGTTCTTGAGACACCCTGGTTTTTCATTACATCCGCAACCAGTTCCTGCTGAGAACTTAATTCTCCTATGGTAAGATTCCTTGTCTGACCATCCTTGCCGGTTACTACAACCCCAATACTCCTATTCGGATCAGCCATTGCCAGGACCCCATACTGGCCGAATACCTGGGCATAGCCGTTCATAGCTGAATTGTAT
This sequence comes from uncultured Planctomycetales bacterium, assembly GCA_964593005.1. Classification (GTDB taxonomy): domain Bacteria; phylum Omnitrophota; class Gorgyraeia; order Gygaellales; family Profunditerraquicolaceae; genus UBA6249. The sequence goes on along the minus strand of CAZQGT010000001.1, from coordinate 86,020 downwards.
TTATCTACGGCAGCCTTGATTGTTCCGGCATTTTCATTGTTAATGGTTACATCCACAACACTCTTATCATTAAGGCGCACCTTAAAAGTACCTGTCTGATTCCCGGTTACGCCTGAATTGCTCAATTCCTGGGCAGTGACCCCTAATTGCCTGTTGGTAATAGCCAATTTAAACTGGCCGTTACTCTCAGCACTGGATTTATTAAGATCAATGGTCATACTCTCGCCGTTATCCATCTTAACGACGAGCTTGCCGTCAACTGCTTTATCTGAAACCAACTTATCACCGGTCCCTAATTTAAGGCCGTAATTTCCTAATTCACCTTCGGATATAGTCTTTGAGCTTTCCCCGTTAGTATCACCCATAGCCGCGTTATTTGCTCCGCTCTTGGCCATTTCCTGATACAGATCCATGCCCTTGCTGTAAGTTTGAAGCTG
>CAZQGT010000001.1:52001-85483 GCA_964593005.1 uncultured Planctomycetales bacterium | reverse complement strand
CGCTCTTGGCCATTTCCTGATACAGATCCATGCCCTTGCTGTAAGTTTGAAGCTGGCTGGCAAGCTCGGGGTTGGCGTCAATAAGCTGCTGGCCGGTTGCCGTAATCTTATTGCCTTTGTCATCATAGAAATCGTATTGCTTAGACGGATCTATCTTGCCCTGGGTGGCATTATATACATCGGATATAGTAACATCATCATTGGTAGTGCCGTTTATGGTGACTGCCTTATTCGGATCAACCTCTCCCCGGCTAAGGAATCCTCCCTGGTTATCAATATCCCAACCGCAGATCTCGCCAAGAGACTTCATTACCATAACATTCATGCTTGCGCCGACATAATTAGAAACCATATTGCCGATCATGCCGGCGATTGTCTCATCCATAGGGCCGATGATCTTCTTGCCCCTGATAGTAATGCCTTCCTTCAAGTTCTGCTTTACATATTCAGATACGACTAATTTTATCATTCCTACGCCTAAATCACCGCCCAGATGCACCAGGGCTTTATCAAACTCCCCGCTTGCGCCATATCGGTAATAGGGGTTAGCTGTAACGCTGGTCTTGCGGGAGAAGAAATTCTTAAATGTATCCTTGATAAATCCTACCGGATCAGTAACAAAACGCCAGATGTCCTTGCAGGTTTGCCAGAATCCCTTGGCTATTGTTACAGCAAAATCCACAAAGACATCCACCAGATTCTTAAGTAAGTTCTTTAATGCTGTTTTTAAGCCTTCTTCGATTAAGTCTTTAACGAATTGTATGATGGCTTTTATGATATTTACCGGAAGCTGTATCGCGGCGCTTACAACGCTGGAAAGAAGGCCCGGGGCTGCGGAGGTTGCAGCGGAAGTTGCGGCGGTGGTTGCAGTAGAGGCTACCCCATTCTCAGCTGTTGATTCAATTGCACTTCCCACTCCTTCTTCTGCGGCTCCTTCTATGGCTCCGGCTAAAAGATTAGCTCCTGCAGTAGCGGCAATACCGGCAATCATAGAACAAATCTGACCCTTACTGATCTCCATCTTGCCGATCTTAAGCCAGGTCTTGCCGTAATCGCTATATGAGGTGTAATACATCACCAGGCCGGTGATATCACCTGCTGCAGAGCCGACTGCCCCTCCAACAGGATTAATAATACAGGCTATGCTGGTAATCGCTCCTACGAGGGCTCCGGAACCAAATGATTTTAAGGCAGTAGCGCTGCCATGGTTGCCTTCTCTTGCCCAGGCAGGAGCACAAACACTCAGCAGGAAGATAAGCGCGGTAAAAAGGCTTACCCATCTAGTAGTCTTTTTAAAAAAACTAAAGAATAAGAAATCGTATTTTTTCATTTGATTTCCTTTTTATTTACCTTCGCAATTTTTCTTTAAGCAACAGAAGTATATCATAATTACCTTACCTTACAATATATAAAAAGGCTAATTTTGGAAGGGCTTTCTTTATTACAATATTTAGAAAAATCCTGTTAAACAAAGTTGCATATTTAACTTCTCAATAAAATCACCAAGGAATATTCTACAGAATTTGTTTTTTTTCTGGACAATTACAGAGTAAATTAACACAGATTGGACATTAAATTTAGGTGATAATGTCCAATCTAACAATATACATAATTAAGCCTATTCCTATCACGGCAATCCCCAATTTATTCCATAGAAAATATTTATTACAAATTTATAAAAATTTATAAACTCCTTGTAATGATATATTATTTTGCCGGTTTAGCGGCGATTTTTTATTGACTTTGCCATACTTTATGCTATCTTAAAGACAATGAAAATACCCGATAAACTCAACCGGATAATCACCCGCCTTGAAGACCCGAAGATCCCTTTAAGTTATTTTATCCTGATATTTATTTCTTCTATGACTTTGCGTAATTTCCTGGAGATTTTCGCGGATAAAGCTAAATTGCCCTTCAGGCTGATTTCCGAAAAAACACCGATATTCTTTTCAGCCAATTACAGCTTATTAATATCTTTTGCTCACTATTATGTGTTTTGGATTTTCACTTTCCTGGCTTTGGGTTTATTGTTTTCCTTGATCACAAAAGCCAGGATACTCTTAGTAATAAAGGCGCTTTTTGCCTACTCCTTAATTATCACTATTACCCCGTTATTTGATCTCCTGATAACTTCCGGCAGCGGCATAGAAATTGCTTATGCCCATCCAAAAAACCTAATCCAGCTTTTCCCTTTGCCTAAAATCATTACCCCGGGAATGCTGGTTACATCCGTATCCGGAGTAATACTGTCATTTTTTTACTGCGCGTTCAAAACAAAAAAATGGTTATCAGGGGTATGGTCAGCGGTTATTTTATATATCCTGCTTATCTGCCTTTCCGCCTTACCCATGATTATCAAAGCAAGGCATCCTTTACCCATCATCAGGGTCCTTAGCATAGGGATATTCCTGGAATTGCTGATTATTTTCTACCTGGCAAAACCTGTTTACATAACTGCTGTTTTAAAAGGGATGCGCTGGTTGCGCATAGGTTATTACCTGACAATGTTCTTTTTAGGGATATCAATCGCCAATAACGGGTTTTTAATGATCCTGGCGGATAATTCTTACTGTTTTATTTTAACAGTAATTGCTTTTATTTTAAGCTGGCTGGGTGCGACAATGTTAAATGACGTTGAGGATTATGAAATTGATATTATAAGCAATAAAGACAGGTTGTTGACAAAAAACATCCTCTCCAAAAGCCAATTACAAAGCATTTCCCTGTGGCTATTCACAGCCGCCTGCATATTTGCTTCAGCTGTTAATTTCACAACTTTATTTTTTACCGTACTGCTCATCGCTAATTCCTGTATTTACTCGCTCCCCCCTTTAAGGCTGCGCGTAATTCCAGTATTCTCAAAGGCCTTAATCGCCTTTAATTCCCTTTTGCTGGTAATCCTGGGATGGCTCTTTGCCGGCAATGATATCCTGCAATTCCCTAACGCGGTAATCTGGTATTTCCTGATCTTTGTGACATTAGCAGCCAATCTAATTGACCTTAAGGATTACAAGGGGGATATGCAGGCGGGGTTGAAGACTTTGCCGGTTATTTTAGGGATGGAAAAAGCAAAGCTATTAAATGGTTTATTTATCCTGGTTGCTTATTCTGTTTTAGGCCTGGCCCTTTTAGACAAACGCATAATGATTGCCGGGGCGGGAGTGGGATTATTACAATTGTTTCTGATTACACGCAGGGATTTTAAAGAAAAGGCTTCTTTATTGATAAATTTCTGCGGTATGCTTGCCCTGTTATTCTATCTCAACTCTTCTTTGTGGTTAAAATAAGAGGCGGGCTATTTGACGCGCAGGGAACGCATAATTTTATTAAATATCGGGGCGTATTGGTTAAATTCCTCGGCAAGACTTGAGCAGGTAACTGTATAAATACGCCTGTCTTTTACCCAGACAGCGCTGATTATCTTAAGCCGAAAATCCTGCATTCTTCCTTCAAAAGAAAGCCATCTGCCGGATAACGAGCCGGCATATATCTCTCCTTCTGTAAACTTATCCATTGCCGTTCCGGATTTAGCTAATTCCTCCTTATTCAACTCAAAGACAATATCCAGCTTTACCTCCTCCGGGAGCTCTGTAACAAAGACATTCATATTCGGCCTGGCCTTAACAACGCCTTTTTTCTGCACAGGAGCCAGGGCCATAATTACCGATTTTAAAGCACCCTCTTTTTTCTCCCAGGAACGCGGCAGGAGTATGGAAAAACCATATTCATTGTTATTGTATTTTTGCCACTCTCCGGCGCAGCCGCATAATAGAACAAACAAGAGTGGAATAATACCGGTTTTAGATTTAAGAAAACAGCTCATATTTTTTTAAAACCCCGCACCAGTCATATCCCCTGAAGTAAACTTAATAATAATCGGCCCGGCGACAACAATCAATATCGCAGGTAAAATACAAAAAATAAGAGGAAAAAGTATTTTCAGCGAAGCTTTAATAGCATATCTTTCCCCGGCCTGAAAACGCTTATCCCGGGTATCCTCCGAAAGGTTGCGAAATGCCTCCTCAATAGAAGTACCCATTCTTTCCGACTGGATTATCTGGCGCGTAAAACTGCTTATATCTGCCAGCTTGAGCCTGTCTGCCATATCCTTTAACGCCAGAGAACGCGTCTTGCCTATCTGGATTTCGCTTAAAACAATTGCCAGTTGTTCAATAAAAGGATTGGGCGTGCTCTTCTCCACCACCCACCTGATCGCAGAGAGTAAATCCGCTCCCGCGTTAATACACATATCCAATAAATCCAGAGTCTCGGGGAATATCTTGATTATCTCTTCTTTTTTCTTTTTAACCTTATTCCAGATATACAAATCCGGCAGGAAGAAACCTGTCAAGGCCCCGGCTAAGCCAAAAGCCGGCGAGAATAATATAAAGGCGGCAATGCCGGTTAAAACCATCATTATCAGCTTAACAAACATAAAACCCATAATATCAATATCTAACTTCAAAACCTTGGTCTCTGCCTGCAGATTTACAAAATAAGATAATTTCAGCAGCGGCTTAATCATAGGCAGGCTTCCTGAAAGGATGCTTTCGTAAAAACGTGACTTTTTGAAATTGAGGATCCCCGGCTTGCCCTGCGATTGGAGAGTATGAAGCATCTTAAGCCTTGGCTCCTGTTTTTCCTGGAGAATATTATAAGAAATCAGGAAGGCTGCTACTCCAAATAAGGCCATTATGACATACAGCATTGTGTTGTTTCTCCTTAAAAATTATACGCGTATGGTACTTACCTTCTTAACAAGAATCGTACCGACTATCTGCAGAAATATGGCAACCATCAAGAAAAGCCGGCCCGTAGAAGTCTGCATCATAACCGCGAAATGGTCAGGATTTTGTTTATAGACAAAATAACTAAAGCCTATAGGCAAAAATACCATAATTATACCCTGTAACCTGCCCTGGAGGGTAAAGGTAGCGATCTTTTCCTGTAACTTGATATTATCACGGATAGTAGTTGTAAGTCTCATGAGGACTTTGGGAAGTTCACCACCTGATTCCCGGGCAATAAGTATGGAGCTGACAAAAAGGTTGGCTTCTTCCAGGGGGATCCTCTTGCGCAGTTTAATCAAAGACTCTTCCAGGCTCATCCCCCACTTATTCTCTTTTAAGACCAGCTTAAATTCCTGAGAAATCGGCGGAGGCATCTCTTCGCAAAGCACTTCTATTGCCTGTATAAAACTTAAGCCCGCTTTTAAAGATGAAGAAAGCATTTGCAAGCCGTCAACCAGCTGGCTCTGAAATTTTTTTATTCTTTTCCTGTAGGCCATCTTCACCATAAACGATGGGAAGGCTATGCCTATTATAAAACCGGCTATAGCTCCCAGGATATGGCGTAACAGGATAAAACCCACTCCGGAGAAAATTACCGGAGACAGGTATATTAACATCATCCGCTTTTCTTCCCAAAAAACAAAAGACTCCTCCATCTGGGCTTTAATCCTTCCGGTGCGCCTGGACTGAACCTTTTTATATGAATTAACCAAGAAAGGAACACCCTGCTCAATAAAGAATTCCGAGAGCATATATACCGATAGGAAGATTACTACGAGTATAGCGAGAAATATCATTTATTTTCTATTGTGGTTTTCCCGGGGCGATAGGTTTCCCCCTGGCCTATGCTGTCCGCGCCTTCCCGTATTTTACTTGAGAAGGCATTTCTTAAATAATAGCGCATAATCGCCAAGGATGCAATAATAATGATTAATAATACAACATATTCCAGGATAGATTGGGCGTTTTTTCTCATTATTCCTGTCCGCTATAAGACACCTGCACTATAGAGCCAAGGGCCCGGGAAGAAAAATTAGGAAAAACAGTTATTTCCGCGTTTTCCGAACCCGAGGAAAAATTTAATACCACGCTGTCCCTGACTACCTGTTCAAAGTTTTCTCCGTCGGAAAAAGGGGACTGAATGCCTAAGGATTCTTTTTTATTCACCTTCAAATACTCATCCATACCTTCTTTGGCCCCGCTTTTAAGCACAAGCTGCCAATGATCGGGCATACGCGAACAATAAAAATCAACAACAGAATCCACATCTAAAGGCGTTGTATACATCGCCATAACACCCTGGCCCATTTTAACGCCCGTAATCCTTACACTGGGCGAGGGCCGGGGAATACCCGGGGCATCTATGCCTTCCACATCAGAAACAGGAAGAGCGAAAATAGTATCTTTGACCGAAGGCTTGGTTTTCTCCGGAGGAAACTCTCCCGCCATCTGCAGGTATTTGGCAATAACAATCTCAGTATTATCCCCTTTTCTGATTATTGAAATACTGGTTACTAATGCATCTTTCTTGAAACGCAGAAGCCTCTTGCCGGTTTTAGGGTAAGTTTTATCCAGCACCTTTTCAAAATCTTTTTTTCCGAAGAAATCAGCGTAAAAAGCTGCCGCCGAATCAACCGGTTCATCGCTGCCAAAAAGCGATGTATTAACCTGGCGCGCACCAAGGACCAGTTCCTTGCTGTCCAATAATTTGCTATTACCGGGAACGGGAATATCAAAATCCAGGAAATCACCTGCCCAGGCGTAAGAAAGTAAAAAGCAAGCCGCTAAAATGGCGGCCCCTAAAACAAAACTCAATTTTTTAAAAGGCACAATTACCTCGTAGTAACAAGTTCTGTCTCAAATAAATGTTTTTCGGTCTTAAACCATTCATATGACCAGCCTCCGCCTGAAAAAAGCTGACCTATGTAATGTGCCAGGTCTTCAAAAAGCATAGGCTTGATATCATTATCCCCGGTATCTCTATAAGTATGCGAAGATGCCTGGCTTTGCACAGTGCCATAACGGAATCTCCATAAACCCAGGTTATTATCAATTTTCTTGCGCTGGACTGTTACTGTAATATGGTTATTATCCGTATTATTCACAAGGTCTGCTGTTGAACCATCTCCCATCATCAACCCTCCAGGAAGCAGCTCCGACATTATACTCGCAGCCGGCCAGATCAAAAAAGTCATAGCGTCATCCAGCCACTCCAGCCACCAGGGCAAGACTATTTTCTCCTCAATCCAGTCTTTTATATTATCCCATAGTTCCTCAACAGGATTATACATTGATAAAGGATACATAATATTGCCCATTACCTGAACCTTTACGGAATTCTCAAAACTACCCCAGTCGTCACTGCCTGAATCAAAACTGTTTAATCCGTTGGCATTCCATCCATAGCCATTAGTGACAATCGCCGGAGCGATATTACCGGGCTTAATCTCCCCCCATTTGTCATCATCCCAATACCAGGAACCTTCCATAAAACGGGAAAACCCTGTTTGGCTATATTTTTTAATATTCCTTCTCCTGGATTCAGAGGCGGAAGGATCATCGCCTAAAGCATAAATCCTGTTATAGTAAGCTAATTGGCCGGGGCTAAGGCCGTCAGGATCACTAATGCTGTAAACATTTGCCAGGAAGTTTTTAAAAGTTGGCCGGGGCTCATCTATGCCTGCATTCTGCAAAGCATATTGCAGCGCGGCTTTTTTGGCATTGCTCCAGGCCATCTTACCGTCTTCCATTGCCTTAAAATATGTAACATATTGTTTTATTGTAAGCGCGATATAAGCTGCGACAGCAGCGGGTATACCAATAACAGTACAGATAGCTAAAATTATTACCACAACCGCTACAAGCATTATACCGCACATCTGATCGCTCTGAAAACCGATTCCCAAGAGATAAGAGCTAAGAGTGCTTGCAGCCGCAAGCGCGCCTGCATCAGCAGCATTAGAAGTATCAGTCCTAAATATGCCCAGCTGGCCGAGATTAACCGTAATCATAGCGACGGTTAAAACAGCCACCAATATGGCAATCAAATAGGGGAACAACTGCCCCCGGTCATAACGCGCCTTGTTCTTAAAAAACCTGAACATAATCTCCTTCCTAACTCAAGTTTCCTTCTATACAAGCATTCTGTTGAGAAACATCCCCGGAATTACAACAAGCGGGAAGCTGCTGGATATTCTGTTGCAAGGCCGTGATTTGAGTATTAATATTCTCAATTTCAGTGGTAAGATTTGCCCTATGTTCAGCACAATTACCGGTTCCGGCGGCGTAACACTGGTTGTAACAAGCATCCGGGTCTGGTGAACCCTGGCATTGGGTAGCGCAAGATGAAGCCGCGCTGCCATTACAGGCAGAGGCAATACAAATATTGTTTTCTATATCATAACACTGATTATAACAAGCATTGGGATCTTCAGCATCCTCGCAAGAAGAAGTACATGTTTCATCTGCGTTGATTCTGCAGGCTGACAAAGTACTGTTTATGTCATCCAGAATCTCCTGGTATCTGTCCCTTGTGCTGGTTAAACTGTTTATCTCTGATTGTAAATAAGAAATAGCAGAATTTACCCGCTCGCTGCAAGGCTCGGTTTCATTGTTCATACAAGTATTAAGACAATTGGAATATAAGGCATTTGCCAAAGACGGGCAAATTACCATTTTCCATCCTCCGCCTGAAACACATGAATCATAATAAGACTGTGCCTCTGCCATACAATCCGAATCACAAGCAGCTTCATTTTCCACAACATCCAGGCATTCTGACTGCAGAAAGCCGCTTGGTTTGTCACAACAGGCTTTTGAATCTGCTGCCCGTTTGTCAGAATTGGTAGCAGAGCGCTCAAGCTGGCTGGCGCTGAAATCCAGGCGGCTGGCAGCTTCCCTTAGCTGTTTAGGAGTCTTACCCCAATCACCCCACCAGCATAACTCCCACGGATCATCACATTCTTCCGCCGCATCGCGCATACTATTAGCGCTGCTGCGTAAACTGCTTGCCTGATCTCTTAATGAAACAGCTTGGTCTATATAAATATCCACTGTAGTCTGAATCTGGGAAAGGCAATTACACTTTAACGCGCAGGCGCAATTAGGGTTAAAATTTCCATCAAGCCCGGTGCATCCTGCCTCTCCGGAGCATTCAGCTTTACATTTTCCGGCAAGAGAATAGCTACCCTCCTCGCCTAAAAGAGCTCCGCTTATAGTCCCGGAAGGAATGCCCTTAAAAACCCAATCATCAGTCAAATCCAGAGGATTAAAACCTAGCTTAACAGGTTCATTCTGAGTATCATACGGCCTTGCCGGGCCGGCAGCAACCAGCCTATTTGACTGAAAAGCAGCCTGACGCTTCGCGTAATTAGCATTAAACCAGATCCAAATCCTGGTAATCCCTACGATCAAACCGGCTATGGCGATAAAGGCTACTGCAAAGTCAAGAATTGACTGCGACCTTCTGGATTTTATAGGCATATATACCTACCTGATTAATAACCTGTTTCCCAGCTTCTTTCTTTATGAATAGTAGTCCCTACTTTATCCGGGCTATAATCTATGCGGTTATCTTTGGTATTATCATCGGGGTCATCTTCTATGTAATAAGCCCCCAGGGCAACCCCGGGAATAGCAGTCAATGTCTGCACTGGCTCGTCATTGGGGTCATAGGATTCCCCTTCGTAAACATACTCGGGAAGCGGCACATCATGAGGCTTAGTAGCATCAGTCTTAGCTTTATCTATGCGCACATAAGGAGTAATATTAAGCGTGTCCTTTAAATCAGAAACCCGCGTATTCACAATCCCTCTTTCTGGGCTTTCTTCTTTTTTAATTGTGCTGGAATACCCCTCTGACCTTAACTGCTCTTCTTTATAAATACTGGGAGTAACCCAAGTTGTTACTTCTTTACCGTTAATATTGATTATCCTTTTTGGATACCTCGGCAGGCCTTTTTCATCAGCAGAGCCAATCTCCGTATCATTAATCGCGTTATAAGCAAAACTTTCGGATTTTTCTGAACCAGAATCTCCGGGCATACCTTTCTGCCACAAGACACTGGCAGTAGAGCCTACTGAAGAAGGCTGGCCCTGGCCAAAACCCGAGAAGAGATTAAAATTACGGGATTCTTTCTTCAGGGTATAACTTACGCTGCCGTTGCGCTCATAAGCCTTGTGCAGGGCCCTGCGGAAAGCCTCAATTTTAACTTGCTGCTGGTTATCCAAGCGCTGTCCGTACATAAGCAAAACAGAAAAGGCCAGCAATATCAAGCTTCCGAATATCGCCAGCTCCACAGCTGCCTGCCCTGTTTTGCCTATACGTAAGTTCTTCATTTTAATTTATGGCATAACTTCATTTAAATCCACTGCCTTTAAAACTGCCTGAGAGCCTTCTTCTACCCCGGAAGAGGCAGTATCTTCGTCAGTCACAGAACTAGTAGTACTGCCAACGCGGCCCTCTCTTTCCCCCTGCCTTAAGTCCAGGCTTTGCTTAACCTTAGCCTTAGAAAAACTAGTGTCATCGCCTTTATGCTGCTGAGTATCCTGCCCGTACTTCTTCCAAAGCAAATAATCAGTCACGCCTACGACTTTAGCCTGCAGTGCATTCTTAACCGGAACACGCATTAAAAGCACCACCGCTATAATCACGCTGAAAATAACTACCCAGGCAGTTAAACTATGCCCCTTATTCCGTAGCAAAAGAATCTATCCCTTCTTTCTTTGTAAAAGTACTTTTTGATTTACTTTGAGTTACAGTCATATTTTCCGGGACATCTATGCCTTCTTCTGTTACGCCTCCGGTATAAGTCTTGCTCTCTGAAGAAGTAACCGTAGTAATTAATGAGGTAGTATGCCCGGGGGAATACTGCTGGCTAAGCTCGTCTGCGCCCTGCTTGAGCCTGCCCTGATAAGAACGCTTGATATAAACGCTCATAATCGCAAGCGCGGCAATAACCAGCGCGAACAAAATAGAATACTCTAATATACTTTGGCCCTTTTTAAAAAACATATTCCCCCTGCCTCATTAAATTACTTCCGGTTAAAAATACTTTTCCTTTATAACGGAGAAGCAAAATCGTCTACCTCATCCTTCTGATATTCGCTTGCCCGCGTCTTCTCCTGTGCAGCCGCATCAGTCTTTTGCTGCGTGGTCATTGTGCTCTTGCCGCCGGTCCTCTGATTATAGGAATATACCCCTTCACTGACCGCATCCTGGGCAGTTTCATCAAGTTCAGCAGGCTTAAAAGTATTAATTTTATCCGTCGTCGCCACGCCCTCCAGGATATTCTGGTCGCTGGTCATCGTTCTTTCCTGTTTTATAGTAGTGCCGCCGGCAGCGAATTGTTCGCCCATTTTATCCGCTGATTCCTTCAGGCCTCCCTGATACGACCTTTTAACAAACATCTGCATGATTAAAAGCGCAGCAATAACAACACCTAGTAAAATAGCATACTCTAAGATTGACTGGCCTGTATTGCGTCTTAACATTGTCTCCACCTCCCTTGCCTTAAATATTTTATTAGTCAGGTGTCTCGGCCGCTTTAATTGTTTCAATACTGGCAGCTGTTGTTTCGGTTGTCTGGACCTGTTTCTTCTCCTCCAGGCCGCCTTTCTTCATTACGCTGGTATCCTCGTAATCCGCGGCATCAACAACTGTTTTACGAAAATCCTGCGTATAAAGCGGGGTCTCCGCTTCAGAGGCTGCGCCCAGCTGGTCATTGCCGGCATCAAGCATATACTTCATTCCCTGCTTGTGTTTCTGGGTGATACCGCTTTTTAATGTAACTTGCAGAACGCCTGCCGCCACTGCGATCACCAGTCCGATCACAATAGCGTATTCCGCGGTAGATTGTCCTTTCATATTTAGAAACATCTTCAATACCTCCGATTTTTAGGTTATTGAAATACGCCCGTGGTTAAATCATTAGTTGTATTTTCCACTGCTGTTCCTACCTTTTGGTAACTAGCTTGAACCTTACCCTTAATCCCGCCTTCATTCAACAAAACAATTACCAACACCGCAATTATCGCTCCTAATAAAAGAGTATATTCAAGAATACTTTGTCCTTTCCTGCGGTTCCTTCTCATTTGCTCACCTCCTTTGCGTTTTTTAATCCCGTTTATAGGTTAACTCTTCCTGTACTTGTTTAAGCTTGGCGTTCATTGAACGGTAAACATATTTATAAGTCGCTGTGATCGCCGCCGCGATAATCACAAAAAGCATAACGAACTCAATAATACTCTGGGCCTTCCTGTTTAAAGCTGATCTTAACAACATAAAACCCCCTAGTGAGCGGGTGTACCTCCGCCCTTATAATTCTCAATGGCGGCAGTATTAAAATGATTATCAAAAACGTTTTTGCCTAAATTCGCGCCCGCAATCAAAACTATTATCACAAGCGCCACCAATAACACATATTCTATGACGCCCTGGCCCTGCCTAAAACGCATTAGCTAACCTCCCAAACAAAAACCGGCGCACTTGAAATTCGCCGGTTTTTAACCTTATGCCAAAAACCAACGAGTTGATCAATGGCGCTGCCTGGCCAACAATGCCGGCCGATACAATAAATAATTCTTACCTTATATTACAACTAAACTATACCATTAGATACTTTTTAAGTCAATCCTATTTCTGGCATTAGCAGAAAACGCTTTCTCTAAGAAATATTCCAGCATTAAAGGCGGTTTACTTAGCTTGGCTGAAGGGTTTTGATGAATATTTATAAAAGGTTGGCTTATTTAGAGGCGGTAAAAATACCTTCCGGCAGAGAAATTCCCCTGATCTTTATATCTTCAAGGAATGTCGGCATAAAACCGGTGGCCTGGAAACTACCCAAGACTTTATTCTGACTGTCTCTTCCGGTCTGCTTAAAGATAAAGATGTCTTTTAAGGCTATGTGCGTTTCATCTTTCATTCCGGTAACTTCGCTGACCTGGACGACCTTGCGAGTACCATCGGAAAGCCGGGTAGTATGGACAATAACATCTATGGCTGAGGCAATCATCTCGCGGATTGACCTGATAGGCAAATCAACCCCCGACATCAGGATCATTGAATCTATCCTGGTAAGCACATCCTGGGTGGAATTGGCGTGTATCGTAGTCATTGAGCCGTCGTGGCCGGTATTCATTGCCTGGAGCATATCCAGGGATTCAATTCCGCGGCACTCACCGATAATAATCCTATCCGGGCGCATACGCAGGGTATTGCGGAACAGGTCTCTTATGGTAATTGAGCCCTTGCCTTCAATGTTCGAAGAACGGGACTCCAGCCTGATCCAATGCTTCTGATGAAGCCTTAATTCCGCGGCATCTTCAATGGTGATAATTCTTTCATTTTCCGGGATAAAACTTGATAGCACATTCAGGATTGTGGTTTTCCCTGATCCGGTGCCTCCTGAAATAATCATATTTTTGCGGGAAACTACACAGGCCTTCAGGAAATCCGACATTGCATCATTAAAGCTGCCCATTTTAATCAGTTCTTCTGTCTTAAACCTTTCTTTCCTGAATTTCCTGATCGTCAGCGAAGGGCCGGTAAGCGACAGCGGAGGAATAATCGCGTTCACCCGGGAACCATCAGTAAGGCGGGCATCCACCATCGGGACACTTTCATCAATCCTCCTGCCGATAGGGGCGATAATCCTCTCAATAACCGTCTTTACCTGCATATTGGAACTAAATTTCTTATTGGTAAGCTCAACTAAACCCCGGCGCTCTACATAAACCTCGTCTTTGTTATTCACCATAATATCGGTAATATCAGGGTCAGCAAGCAGGTCCTCTAAGGGCCCAAGGCGTAATGCCTCATTAAGTATCTCTCTTACAATTTGTTTGCGGTCTTCGGGAGAAGCAATCAGGCTGCCAGCTTCATCCGCTAGAAGATTAGTCACCAATACTTCCGCCCGCTCATCCAACTCCTTGATTTTTTTGGCGTCAGAGAACATCCTTAAATCCGCCCTCTTTAAATCCAGTTCGTCAATAAGCCGGTTATGTATCCTGCTTTTAAGCTTCTGTATCTGGTCCATCGGCTCGGAGGCAATGGATTCAATCAGGGCCTCCGTGGGTTTTTGCCTTCTCCAGAAATCACTGCTCTGCTCCAAAGATAATTCTTTCAGCTTTAGTTCGCTTAAATTACACCTCTCCATAAACAAACTGCTGTTTTCCTTGCTAATTTCAAAAGCAAGCTTATTCAAAGCTAATGTTGATTTGCCTCTGGGATAATCAACTACCACCGGCACCCCGCGGTTAATCGCTTGTCCGACAATTTTACCCTCTGAAGGTATATGGGCAATGATATCCACGGGTAAATTAACCCGGATCTCCTGCCAGCTTATACTGGAAAGAGACTCTGCCCTGTTAAGGACAATCTTCATCATAGCAAGCGGAAAATGCCAGTTCTGCAGCATATCAAACGCCCACTTGCTCTGGAATATTGAAAGCACGTCCGGAGTAATCACTAAAAGTATGAGGTTAGCCTGGTTTAAGGCGGCGGCGGATACATCATTAAAACTTTTGCCGGCGTCTACAATAATATAATCATAATCTTTATCCAGAAGGGTAAAAACATCCCTTAGACCCGCTAAATCCAAATAAGGAAGCTGCTGCGGCCTTAAAACTGCCGGCAAGAAATCAACATGCAGGGAATTCGGGGGGAAAAAATCTTCTTTCCTGTAATCCTGAGGGCCCTGGTTTTTTAGAAAATGCAGGAGGTCAACAATTGCTTTTTGCGGGGAGAGTCCGAGCATCCTTGACATATCGCCGACTGTCTGCAGGTCAAGGTCAAAAAGGCAAACGCGCTTTTCAAAATCTTTGGCCAAAACTACGGCCAGGTTGCTGGCAACTAAAGTCTTGCCAACACCGCCCTTAGTACTGAATATTACTATTGTCTTGGCCATGAATTTACGCTCTTAATCCAGCTGATATGCCACCGGGATATCAATCCAGATGTCTTTCTTATCAATAGAGGCCGGAAAAGGCGGAAAGGGAACGGCCTTACGGGCGGAAGCTATAGCGTTATCGTCTAATACATTATAACCCGAAGATTCCCTGATTGCTATATCCATAAGCTCGCCTATATACGATAAATGCAGGCCAAGTTTTACTTTGCCCTGAAAACCGGCTTCTTTCGCTGAAACAGGATATGCCATTTTATCCAAAATACGGCGCTGTACAATACCAGCGTATGTCTTAAGGTAATCCGGTATATTTTTACCAAAATCTTCATCCGATAAATTTATGGAAACCTTAGCCTGCTTCTCTTTGCCTGCTTCATCAGAAGAAATATCTTGCTTGCCGACAATCTTAGGAGTAAGCGTAACAAAAAGCTCCATATTCCCGCGCTGGCCTGTGCCGCTGCCGATAGTCGTGGTCTTTTTCCTGAAGAGGACCCCGATAACAGGAATATCACTAAACCAGGGAGTCCTCACAACATCCTCTTCCATTTTTTGCTTGATTAACCCGCCGACAGCCAAAGTCTGGCCGTCATCAAGATAAAGTTCCGTTATGATAGTACGCTTTGTTAAAGGATAGGCTTTAGCGGTTGGTGAATCCGGGGAACCAATCACTTCTGCCGTGCCTACTTCGCTGATCTCAACATTTAAAGCTACCTTAATCCGGTCATCAGAGGTTACCGTGGGTTTAATCTTTAACTTAAGCCCGTATTCTTTATATTCAACATCTGTCCCTTGGCCGCCGGCAGAAGCAACCTGAGTAGTAAAAATAGGCTTCTCCCCTCCTACGGATAACTCCGCCTCCTTGCCGCTTTGACAGGCCAGCCTCGGCCGGGAAAGCACCTTTGCCTTACCTTCCTGGATTAAGGCATCTAAAGTCCAGGTAAAGGCGCCGCGCTGAACATTTAATACATTAAACAATTTTCCCCAGGTTGTCCCGGTTAAGGCTTGAGTACCAACTTCAGTAACGCTTATTGGCCCAGTACTCAAAGGATTAGTCAAACCCAGTGTCTTTGTGGCGTCCTTGCTTAATTCCAATACCTGCACATCTATTTCTACCGCAGTCTCCAATTCCTTGACATTAATTAAATTTAAGGTTTTAGCCTCCAGCGTTTTACCCAAAGCAAGGGATATCTTCTCAAGGTCCTGGGAGGTTTTAACCTCGCCCAGCAAAACAACCTTTCCCTCATCTTCTTCATCTTGAGTATAAATATCCGGCAGGTTAAGTTTCGCCAGGAGGTTATCAATCCTACGCTTTACCTCCCTGATATCCTCAGCGAATACTTTTAATTTAAAAGACTGCTCGCCGTAAAGATCCCAGAATACTAAAGTAGTTGCCCCGGGGCTTTTAGGGACAATGGTTATTTCTTTCTTGGAGACGGCCCCCACATCAGCTACGGCGGGATTGCCGACGGCGACGCGGACAAGTTCATTCACAGGGACAACCCAGGGCTCACCGATGAATAATTTAACAACTTCTTCGGAGCTGGCGCAGAAAGAATTTCTAACAGGCGATGAGATTATGGCAAACGCGACTAAAAAAATTATCCAAAAAGCCTTTTTCATCCTTACTCCTTATTTATTTGTAATAGCAAATTTTTCTTTATTCAGACCCCTGTATATTTCCACGTATGATTCCGGTTTAGCTTCCCTGGCGGCGGCTTCTGCCTGTTTGGCTCTCGCTTCAGCCTCAGCTACCTCAGGCGGTACTAAGTACTGAAATAAACTCTCCCAGCTGGCTGATTGTATTTGTTCTATTTTAGCATCAGCGGGCGAACGCAAAGCCAGGCGTATCCTTCCCTGATCCTGAACAAACCCTAAGAGATTAGCTTCTTTGGGGTTAAGCGCCAGAGTAATCATTGAAGAATCCATTACTCTTTTTTCCTCTTTTTTATACCTGCTGTCTGAGGCGGAAGATTGTTGAGATGCTCCGGATGTATCCTGTCCAATGGCAAGAACTAAAACATTTTGAAATAGGGATACCGAAGTTGCCTGGGTAGCCTGTTTTCCCTGGGCGGTTGTTACAGGCACGGCGATCATAGCTACAACATCCACATAATCACCCGGGCGGATCATCCCGCCTACCGCAGAAATACTATCCACGGATATTGTCACCGCTCTTTTTCCTATAGGCGTAACCATAGCCAGCGACTTTCCGCTGGAAGAGGATTCTTTAACAGAAACTAATTTATTCAGGGTAATCTGTTCCCCTTTGGAAATAGGGACAGCTGCCAGCATACCGGAAACTCTATCCAGGGAAGTTGCCGCCTGCGGCTGAACATACTGGTTAAAAGTAATCGCCACAGTCACGCTGTCTTTATCCAGGGCAGACCCCTTAGATATGTCTTTTGCCGCAACCAAAACAGGCACCTGCTCCGATTGAATCTTGGAGAGTTTCTTATTTGCATCAGCGATAACAACACTGCGCTGCTGATCCGTATAAAACTTTATCAGATAGGTAGCAACCAAGGCCATAACAATCCCGATTATTAAAGGAAGTCTTTTTCGCATCTACTTTACCTCTTTCTCATAAACTTCTATTTTTGATTGACTGGCTGATTTAGCGATTATCTCTTCAATCCGCTGCTGCTGTTTAAGAAATGTAAGCCCGCGCCTGATATCTTCCTGTGCCTGGGCAAAGGGTATTTGTTCGCCTTTACGGCGGGCCTCTACTATTATAATATAATATCCTTCCGGCCCCTGAAAAACAACGCTGGGCTTGCCGATTGGCAGCATAGAAGCAGCATCTGCCATATTCTTAAAAAGCCCCTCTCCGGAAATAAACCCCAGGCTGCCTCCCGAGCCGGCGCTCTTGCTTTTAGACCGGCTTTTTGCTAAAGAGGAAAAGTCTTTGCCTTTTGACAATTCTCCGAGGATGTCTTTGGCTTCGCTTTCAGAAGGCACAACTATTTCCCTTATGCTGATTTCTTCCGGAGCCCTGAACCTGTCTTTGTAAGTATTATAATAATCTTCAATTTCCCTGGAAGTCAAATCAATATCTTCTGCTTCCCTTTTTACCAGCTCCATTACCAGAATATCCAGTTTAGCCTTTTCCAGGGCCTCAATATAATCCTCTTCCTTGTCCAGCTTCCTGTCTAAAGCAACCTGATAAAGCAGCGTCCTGCGGACCATTTCATTCTTTAAATAATCTATTTTCTTTTCCAGTGTGGAAATTTTTAATTCGGGAGAGTCGGCGGGAACCATGGAATTATATATTTCTATTTCCTGATTAAGATCATCCAGACCGATAGGGATATTGTTGACTTTTGCGACTACTTTTCCTCTGGCAAAGAAGTGAAAATCTGCTGTTCCTTTTTTCCCTGCGGATTTATTCGGGCTTGAGGAATCTTTTTTTGCGCACCCTGATAATCCGTAAAAAACAAAACTTGTTAAAATTAAGAATAATACCAGGCGGTTCATTAATACCCTCCACGGGAAAACGTTTATTTTTTTATTTAACCATAATCCTTTATAAAAATCAAGAAGATTATTCTTCCAGGCTTAATACATCCCCTTCCGATGTCCCGCTTGCTTTAATCACCCCCGCAGGTAATTCAACAGCGATACAAGTGTTAAAATATAAAGGGGTTAAACGAAAAGGCTTAAAATCAGGCAATGCCTTAACCACCCTGCCGGCCTTATTCAGAAACAGCACATCTATAGAGAAAGACATGAAATAAGAGTGTATCGCATTGCAGGGTTTCAGGACAAGCCCGCATCCGGCAGCCAGCTCTTTTTTCCCCAAAAGCCCCTTAACTCTTTGCCATAGATTATCCGCAACAATCGCATCTTGCGCCAAAATAATCCCCCTGGTAGTATTATTGATTTTCATTAGTTAGAAATAGGGGCGTTTATAAAAAGCACCCTTGAATATTTAAGGTTACTATTTTTAAAAACGCCCCAAAGTTTTTAATATTAACTGCCGTCCTTTTAATATAGATTACTTGATTTCCCCCTCGTAAATTTCAATCTTAGCGTCACGGGAAAGCTTGCCGATTAAATCATCAACAGCCTGCTGCTGCTTCAGGTAAGTGAGTCCTGTCTTAATGTCTTCCCGCACCTCTGAAAGCTGTTTCTGTTTGCCTCCCCGTTTTGCTTCTAATTTTATAATTGTATACCCTTCGGGGGTCTGGAATATACTGCTCACCTTGCCTGCCTGCAATGAATCGCTAAAAGCGACTGCGTCAAACTGCGAAGTTTTAACGCCTTTCTTGATAAACCCCAGCTCTCCATTATTTTTAGCGCTTGCCGAGATAGAGCTTGCTTTGGCTAAAGCGGAAAAATCCGCCCCCTGCAAAAGCTGTATAAGTACATCCCTGGCCTCAGCTTCGGTAGAAACAACTATCTCCAGGAGCTTTCTCTCTTCCGGATCCTTGAATTGCTCTTTATATGAATTGTAATAAGCCTCAACCTCTTCAGAAGAAACATCAATTTTCTGCGCAGACTGCCTGATTAACTCCAACACCAAAAGCTGCATCTTGGTCTTCTCTAAAGCCTTGGAGACATTCTCATCCCTGTCTAAGCCCTTCTCCAAAGCTCCCTGGTAAAGAATCGCCCTGCGCACCATTTCATTTTTCAGGTAGCTAAGTTTTTCATCGCGAGTGCTTATCTTTTTCTCTGAGCCGTCTTCAGGCAGATTAGCGTTATAAATTTCAATCTCCTGGTTAAAATCATCCAGTGTTATGGGTATGTTATTAACCCTTGCCACTAAAGGCCCTTTGACTTCCATGCTTACTGCCGCCGGAGCTTCTTTTTTCTCCTTTTTAACGGAAGCGAAATTGTTAAGCTTGTCGCAACCCAGTATTCCGCTTAACGTCAACCCTAAGACAATACAAAAAATTAAATTATGTTTCACGTTTAGCCTCCTTGGCTGTTAAACACAAAAAATCAGGCTTCTTTTTTAACTTCGCTTATAATCTTCGCCAAAATATCGGCCATCTTAGCTACCAGGAAGAAAAAGAAAAAAACAAAGGAATAGACCAGCAGGATTACCAGGCCTGCCCAACGGGGATTACCGGGAACCTGGCCTAAAAGCAAAAAAATCCCGCTAATTGAACCAAGGCACAAAAAAATCCAGGCAGCTGTCTTAACAACTTTACTGGCAATCTTTAGGAAAACTAATTGTTTGTTCATTAAGCCCTCCCTCTTTATTTTGATACTATTATAAAAACTTATAAAATGCAAGTAATATAATTCTCTTGACGAATTCCCGGAAATTAAATCATGCGAATGAGTTAGTAATAATTTAAAACGTCAAACCGGGCAATAATTCTTAAGATTAAAGCATAATCAACTGTAGATAACCGGCTGTTTAACTAAGCTGAAATAACCGGTTGATGACTTTATAGCCCCAACCGGATTTGAACCGGTGTTTACAGGCTGAGAACCTGACGTCCTGGACCAGGCTAGACGATGGGGCCAAAATTTTTGCCAAATCATTCTACTATATAAGAACATTTAGTCAATAAGATTATTGAGCTCTTGCGGTATCTAAACTCTAGGCCACAGCGATATTTTCTAAATAAAATAACTTACCAGCCCCAAAATCTATATGCCTTTCATTAAACCTGCGCACAAGATAACCCAGGTCTTCTAAGTAAGAATACCCTGGCTGCGCCTTAACCTTAACGCAAGCCCTATCTTTACCGACAACTATCGCAGTAGAAAGCCCATAGAAATTTTCTCTGGTAAAATCAAGGTCTTTCTGCTGGTATCCTGAAGGAAGAAAATACCAGCGCAAATAAGCGTCCAGCATCTTGACATAACCGGCAAATATTTCTTCCATCCCCCCGGTATTTTCATTTTTATTAGAAGAATCTAGCAAGGAGGCAAATTTCTGGGCATCGCCGGTATAAGTAGAAAGCTCTATTTTGCGGCTGAAATCCTGGAATGACTCTTCAAGATTTGGCCAATGGCTTAAATATGACCCTGCCATTTTATCTATGCCCTGCGCCGGAGCATTGTTAGATAAAATAGCCAACTTTGTTTTCTCGTTCAGGCTCGTTTTCACCGCGCAGCCAACGAGAGATATAGACTGCCCTAAAGAAGGCTGCATTAAATTCATTTCCATTTCCGCTAAATAGAATTCCCTATTGACCCCTTCAATGTAATACGGCTTAAAATCCCCCAGCTTGCTTATTTTACGATGAGAAGTATACTGCCACGGCCAAAGGCAGAAAATTACCGGATAGCTTTTTCTCTGTTGCAGTGATATGTTTTCCAGATCCTCAAGTTTATTGCCGTATAAAGTTAAAACATCCGGGGCCTTCCTGGCGTTGTTAAAATTGGTGAGCAAGGTAAAGAATTCCTTCGGAGGGATATCGTATCCGGGCGCGCTGAATAAAACTACCGGCTCTGCCCCAAAGAAATACCTGCTTAAATAATTTTTTAAACTATACACTGTATCTGAAAATCCGCTCGGCGCATATGCTGTAGACCAAACAGTATGCAGTTGCCCGTCAAGATAGACAATTTCGCCATCAGGAAAATTTATCTTTACCCCTCTGGCTTCAGTAAAAATTTCGGCCACAGCCCTCAGTATATCCGATTTTACCGCTTCAAATTGCTTAAACTGGCCGGAATAATCCTGCAGGATTTCCCGGGAATATTGAACACCGATAAGAGACCATAGACCGGAAAGGTTGCTGTCATTTTCAAACAATGACTCAAAAATCAACGCCTGGGTAAGAGCAAGCGTCTGTTCGGGGATGCGGTTAATCTTTTTACAGATTATCTCATTAATTTGGATACTGCCGCCAATTAAAGAATCTAAAGCCTTAAGCAATATTGCCCCTGAAGAAGGCCTGCTTTGCGGCAAAATATCCACAGGAGCGAACTTATCTTCATCGGCGAATAATGGGCTTTTCTCCTTTATTGCCGGCGGTTCTTGTATTACAGGCGGCTCCTGAATAATCTTTTTTTCTTCCTGGCGGCGGGCTTCTTCAGCTGCTTTTGCAGCTGACAGGCGCGCCTCTTCGGCTGCTTTCTCAGCGATCAAACGCTCTTCTTCTTTGCGCCTGGCCTCTTCCCGGGCAGCTTCTTCTTCCTCTTGTGCTTTACGCAATTGCTCCTGGGCCTTTTCCTGCTCTTCTTCTGCCCGCCGGGATTCTTCCCGGGCAAGGCGGTCTTTCTCCTGCTGCATCTCCTTAAGTATTTTTTCTTCTGCAGAAAGTTGAGACTCTTGCTCGGCTTTTCTAGCTGATTCTTCCTTTTCCTCTCTAAGCTTTGCCTCCCGCAGGCGCTCCTCTTCGGCTGATTTCTCGGCGATCAAACGCTCTTCTTCTTTGCGCCTGGCTTCTTCCCGGGCAGCTTCTTCTTCCTCTTGTGCTTTACGCACAGCCTCTTCAGCAATCTTTCTTTCCTCTTCAGCCTTTCTGGCCCATTTTTCCTGCTCCTCTTTAAGTTCTACTTCTCTTAAACGGGCTTCTTCCCGGGCAGCTTCTTCTTCCTCTTGTGCTTTACGCAATTGCTCCTGGGCCTTTTCCTGCTCTTCTTCTGCCCGCCGGGATTCTTCCCGGGCAAGGCGGTCTTTCTCCTGCTGCATCTCCTTAAGTATTTTTTCTTCTGCAGAAAGTTGAGACTCTTGCTCAACAGGAGGGATTAAAACAGGTTCTTTTTCATTGGCCGGGCCCTGTAAAGCCAGCTTTACCCTGTCTGCTAATGATTCGGTTTTTCTTTTTTTATGTATAGCTCTACGGCCCACGGGCATACTCAGGCCGGCTTCTTGAAATATCGCATTAATACTGGACTTGGATACCTTAATCTTTAACTTTTCCTCAATTAAGGCGGTAAATACACGACAGCTCAAAGATGGCTTAAGTTTTTTTTGCTCTATAATAAATTCCCTGACTTCAGGATTTAACTTATGGACAACACCCATTCCCCCTCCAGATTGGACATTAATTAAAATAATCTTATCATTTTATACCTGCTTTGTCAAATCAGATTAAACTTTGATTAAACTAATCCGGCGGCTAATCACAGTTTACTTTTTGCATAAGCAACCTGGGCCCAATTAAAAACTCAACACGCTTGTATATTAAATTATTGGACTGCTGATTTCGCAGTAATACAATTATATTGACCCCACTATATTTACATTATATACTAACTGGCATGAATATAAGCCTTGGTTTTAGCGAAAACAGGGACCATATACAAGCTACTAATGAGGCAGTCGGCCAGGCGATAATCGGGTTAGGAAAAACGCGCGGGGATTTAGCTATTATCTTTACAACAATAGAATTCGCGCACCCGCTGGTTCTAAGAATCGCAAATAATTTACTGGGAGGCATCCCTATATTAGGCTGCAGCAGCCTGGGAATCATAACGAATAGGGGCATATTTAAGCACGGTTTTGCTATTATGCTTATCAGCCTGAATCCGCAAATATTCTTAAACCTCGCCCTGGTAAAAGACGTGAACAAGAAAACTCCTATTGCCGCCGGCAGGGAACTAGGAGAGAAATTATTATACGGCTGTAAAGACGTGCGCAGGATCTTAAGTTTAATTTTCTCAGACGGCTTAATCTCAGACGGAACGGATTTGATTAACGGCCTCCAGGAAAATCTCGGCAGGAGTTTTCCGTTAATTGGCGCTTCGGCTTCAGATAATTCTGCTTACGAAAAAACCTTTCAATACTTCAACAAAGAAGTGCTTACGGATTCCTGCTGCGGGATGCTTTTCGGAGGAAAAATAAATTTCGGATTTGGCATCAAGCATGGATGGAAAGCCCTGGGCAAAATTCGTTACGTTACTAAATCCGAAGGCAACATTATTAAAGAAATCAACAATCAGCCGGCAGTAAAACTTTATGAAGATTATTTTGCCAAAGACGCGCTGGAGCTGGCTAAGGAACTAAGGCGTATATCTATTTTTTACCCGATAGGAATTTATCTGCCGGGGGAAAAAGAATACCTTCTGCGCAATATCATATCCATAAAAGATGACGGCTCGATAGTAACCCAGGGAGACACCCCGCAGGACAGCCCGATACGCTTAATGATCGGGACAAAAGATTCCTGCCTTGCCGCGGCAGTAACATCCTGCGAAGAAGCGAAAAGAAACCTTGGGGCGCAAAAAATAAAACTGGTTATGGTTTTTGACTCAGCATCCAGGTTTACGCTTTTAGGCAGACATTGTTCTAAAGAACTTGAAGTAATTAAAGCGGTATTCGGGGAAAATATCCCGATAATAGGAATATATACTTACGGCGAACAAGCGCCGCTTAAATCCATAAATTATCTTGGGAGGTCATATTTCCATAATCAAAGTATAAATGTCCTGGCTATAGGAGGCCAATAAAATGCCGAACCTTATATTTATCAGTTTTTACGTAATTATCGCCGGCCTTGGGGTATTCCTGATCGTTAAAGTACAAAAATTAAGGGAAAGAGAAAAACAGATAGTTGCC
This sequence comes from uncultured Planctomycetales bacterium, assembly GCA_964593005.1. Lineage (GTDB taxonomy): Bacteria > Omnitrophota > Gorgyraeia > Gygaellales > Profunditerraquicolaceae > UBA6249. The sequence continues at coordinate 61,320 of CAZQGT010000001.1, read as the reverse complement.
CTGAAGTCTTCCCTTGAGGAAATGGATGAACAGGCTAAATTAATCATGCGCACGGATATGGAGTTGAACAAAACCCAGGAGGAGCTGGATAAAAAGATCTCCGGGCTGGATATCCTGCAAAAATTATCCCGCGACATCAGCACCACCCTGGAGGAAAAACAAATTTTCAAGAAAATAAGCAGCGAGTACCTGGAAGATCTGGGATTTGAAAAATCCCTCGCCTTTTTGTGGAATGAGCTAAAAAGAGAATTCCATCCATGCCTAAATCTTGGCTATGACGATACTGAGTACGAAAAAATAAAAACCGCCGTGAATAACGATAAGGATTACTACCTGGATTTGATTCAAAGCGGCAAAACCGCCTCTTCCGTATTTACCCCTAATGATTTCCTGGCAAAAGACAGGATCTACCAGCTCTATCAGGTGCGCTCATTTATTATCTGCCCTATATTAGCCCAGGAAGGAGACCAGGGTTTTATATTTGTGGGTACCCAAAACATTGAGACCTGCATAACTGAAGGAGAGCAAGAGCTTATTACCATCCTGGCCAATCAAATCGGGCAGACTTTAGACAATGCCCGGCTTTTTGAAAAAACCTGGAGATCGCAGCAAGAACTGGAAATAAAAGTGGAAGAAAGGACCCGCCAGCTGACCCAGGCGCTGGAAGAAGTCGGGAAAATAAGCAAGCGTAAAAGCGACTTCATCTCCAGCGTATCCCATGAATTAAGAACCCCGCTTACCTCAATTAAAGGTTACGCGGCAATTTTGCTTGCCGGAAAGTTAGGGTCCGTGCCTGATGAAATAAAAATCCGTCTTGAAAAAATCAACCGCCACAGCGATGAACTGGTGCATATGGTAAATGACCTGCTGGATATTTCGCGGATTGAATCCGGCAAGGTAAATATGAACCTGGAAAAACTGGAATTAAATTATATCGCCGATAAAGTAGCTGACTTGCTTTCTGAACAATTGAAAACAAAAAATATCACTTTCAGCACCAACATCCCCGATGATTGCCGGAACATAATGGCTGACCGCAGCCAGATAGAAAGGGTATTTATCAATCTGGTAGGCAATGCGTTGAAGTTTACTCCTGAAAATGGTAAAATCGGCATAGGCGCGCACCGTTCAGGGAGGATCATTCAAATAGATGTCATCGATAACGGCTTTGGCATCCCTGAAGACGCCCAGGGAAAATTATTTGAGGAGTTTTACCGTGTGGAAAATACTATTAACCAAGAGGTAAAAGGCACCGGCCTTGGGCTTGCCCTCGTCAAACACATTATTGAGGCGCATCAGGGCAGGATATGGGTAAAAAGCAAGCTGAGTGAAGGCTCAACCTTTAGCTTTACCCTTAACGCTGCTTAAAATAATTATGAACATTAGAATACTTATTGTTGACGATGACCCGGATATAAGAGATGTGCTTAAAATTACCCTGGCCGAAGAAGATTACGATACTATTGAGGCAAAAAACGGCGAAGAGGCACTGGGAATTATCCGTTCCAAGCCGCTGGATTTGGTCCTCCTGGACTACAAGATGCCGAAAATGGACGGATTGCAATTATGCGATTTAATAAAAAGAGACCTGCTATTAGCCCACCTGCCGGTAATCATGGTCACCGGCAAGGGTGAAATCAGCGATAAAATAGACGGCATTGACTCAGGGGCAGACGACTATATTGTTAAGCCTTTTGAACCCAAAGAGCTCTTAGCCAGAATACGTATGGTCTTAAGAAGGACGAAAAGGGACCTTGAGGCGAATCCCCTTACCCGCCTGCCGGGAAATATAGCGATACTGAATGAACTTTCCAAGTGCATTGAAAGCAAGAAGCCTTACGCGGTTTGTTATGTGGACCTGGATAAATTCAAGGCTTACAATGACAAATACGGATTTGAACACGGCGATGATGTGATTCGCGAGACCGCGCGTATACTGCTGGGGGCGGCAAAGGAATATGGCAACCCACAGGATTTTGTGGGGCATATCGGAGGAGATGATTTCGTAGTAATTACAACCCCGGACCTATCGGATAAAATCTGCGAAAAGATTATCCATGATTTTGATAAAATATCCCCCACCTTCTACAGCCAGGAAGACAGGGATAACGGTTTTATTGTCGGATATGACCGGCAGAACCAGATTCATAAAATCCGGCTGCTCTCTGTTTCTATCGGCGTAGTAACTAACCAAACGCGTGATATCACGCACGTAGCTCAGGTAGGTGAAATTGGCGCGGAATTAAAGAAACTGGCCAAGGGCGCGGAAAAAAGCAACTACGTTAAAGACAAGCGGCAGGACAACAGGCCTTAAAATCAATTTATAACCATACTTAGAAATTAATGCGCGAGGGGGGAGTTGAACCCCCAAGCCTTTCGGCACAAGCCCCTCATGCTTGCGTGTCTGCCATTCCACCACCCGCGCGTAAAATTATCAAAACCTAAAAATCACAAACAAGGTAATTATACATTATATAAGTAAAATATCAAGAGATTAGGGGCCTGGTTGCGGCTAAACTCAATATTGTTAAAACGGATAAGTTCACGGCCGCGATCGCGAAACAACTTCCGGCTACCCCAAGAACAGGAACCAGGAAAATACCAGTTAACAACGCGCCAAGGCAAGAGCCTAATAAATCAATTCCATATGTCGTCCCGGAAACCCTGCCCACCTTGCGGGTATCCCCAATATATATTTTATTCACTATGGCAAACTGCGCTCCCGCCAGCAAGCCAATAATAACCGATACCAGAGGAAACGCGAGATTTGCCCCTGCTTGGGATACAGCCGTATTATTAGAAGCTGACAGCCAGGAAAAAAACGCAGGCAATGCCAATGATAAAATAAAAAACAGTAAATTAACTCGTATTAAAATATTTAACGGCCGCTTAAGCTTATTCATTAAACCGGTTGCCCAAAAACTTCCCGCCGCTAAACCTGCCATAAAGAAAGTAAGAAGAAAACCAATCTTGTAGAATACATAACCATAAATAATCTGAAAGGCCATCAATATTATTATCTGAATAGCCATGGCAGAAAAACCCACCGACATAAGCGCCATGAGGCTGGCATATTTATAAACATATTTGCTCCTGCGCATCCAGGCTGACCCCATAACAATAATAAGAATACAGATGCCTGAAACGGTATTAACGGTATTTTTAAGGCTGGCGGATTTAAACAGCTTCTTAAAACCCGGCTCACCCAGGCGAGATGCCAAAAAAATCATATTGTAATAATAGCTGCTCGGATAAAAGTCGTAATTCAACCGCACCTCTTTTCTCTGCAATAAAGTGTTTTTAGTATAATCAATCAGCCGCGGGGATAATTTAGAAAACAAGTAGTACTCCCTGACGTATTTTAAATCTATGCCTCTTTCTTTTGCCCTGTTCATCAAAATGTTATAGTCAGGGGTAAGTACCCTTGGCATATCAGAAGCCAGGAAATATGCGGTATCACCGGGGATAACCAAGATATCCCCAAACACTTCCTTTAACCCCAAATAAACAGAACTTAGATATTCTCCTAATTCCGGGCTGATATAATTTTCTGATGAACTTAAGGCAAAAGAAAAGATGCCATTTTCCTTTAGCGCCTTTTTTATTTCTTTAAAAAATTCAATCGTATAATATCTGTTTATCTGCGCGGTATAGGGATCTCCCAGACAGGTAACCACGCAATCATATTTTTTATTGCTAGACTTGATAAAAAACCTGGCATCCAGGTTATAAATGGAAACTCTTGCGTCCCTTAAAGGGGCATATTCTTCGGAAGGAAGATATTTTTCAGCCATTTTTATAATTAGAGGGTCTAATTCAAGATAATCAATACTCTTGACCGGATATTGAAGAATTTCTCTTATCTGGCCTGGCCCGCCTCCCAACAAAAGCACATCCTTAGGATCAAGATGCTCCAAAAGCGTAAAATGCACCGCCTCTTCAGCTGCCTGCCTATCCGGTACACTGTAAAGATGCAGCCCGTTATCAAAAAAAGAATACTGGCTGTTTATTTTTGTAACCATAATATTCCCATAAATTGAATTTCTTGATTCCAAAACCTGGTAACCCCGCCATTGCCTGCGCCGCGAATATTCATCAAGGCCTGAAGCAGCCTTGAATAAAGATAGACCAAATACCGTAGCAAAAATTACCAGCAGAAAGGCTACCTTTTTTTTCTTTAATTTAAATTGTAAAAAGGCAGCTGCGGATATATTCAAAATCCCGAGAATGGCAGCAATGCTCACCGAATCCAGAAAACGGACAAAAATAAAACTGGATAGCAACCCGCCGAGCATTGCTCCGATAGATTCCCAGCCATAGGCCAAACCGATACTCCTCCCTGTCCCAGCTGAGCCGGCCTGATACATCCTACAGCCTAAAGAAAACATAAACCCCAAAAGCACGCAGATTGGAGCCAAAACAAAGAAGCTGGAGATTGCCATTGGCATAAATCCAATAGCTTCACCGGGAGCAAGCCCAAAATAAAATTTTATTGACCTGATTACCAGGATGCTTGAAACAAGAAAAAAAGTTAAAATCAACTGACAGATAGAAAATATGGCCGGCTTCGAGAGAAAGTTATCGGCGAACCTGCCTAACAGCCAGCTCCCAGCCGCTCCCCAGAAAAGCCAGCTGCCAAGTATAATCCCTATAGATACCTCGTTGCCATAAAAAACAACCAGCAACTCCCGCAAAATAATTATCTGCGCCGCCATAGCGGTAAAGCCGATTAAAAAAATTGAAAATAGTATCCCCATTTGAAATACCCCGGGTTTATGGAAAAACGAGTTTAAATCCTAAGAGAATTAAAAGCAGGGCGCAAATTATCCGAAAAACCGACAGGCTTAATGTTGATTTTAAAACTTTCCCCGGGAACCAGGAAATAGCCTTTGAGAGCCCGGCAACAATTATAAAACCGGAAACAAATGTGCCCAACCCGAATGCAAGAGCGCAAAAGACGCCCTCTAATGCGGTTTTAGAGATAATCGTGATTTCAAAAAGCAAAGCCATAAGCGGCGCGCAAGGGAATATCCCGGAGGCAAAACCTAAAATAAATAAACTGCCGAATGTAAATACGTTATTTACGGCAAACCTGCGCCCCCAGCAAGGAAACTTTTTATTAAATAAAACAAGCCCGCCGAGGATAATAATTATTATCCCCCCTGATGGTTTTAAAAATACCATGAAAGCCGAACCGGCAAATTGCCTGAGCAATGTTGCCGATAAACCGGCAAGCAAGCCTAAAATAAGATAGGCAAGCAACCTGGCGCAGAGGAACACCAGAGCTTCTTTTAAACCTTGCTCCCATTTAAGATTTTTTCCGGCAAGATAGGTAATAAGGAAAGGAGTGCAGGAAAAAAAACACGGGCCGGCAAAACCAAAACTTAAACCAATACCGAAAAGCTGCAAATAGGTTAAAAATTCCATCTGCCGGCTATCCTATTGCCGCAGAAACCGCATTTTTCATCTTTAATATTATCCTCCAGAATTGAATACCCTATCCTTTTAATAAGAATATTCCCGCATTGGGGGCAATATGTGCTCTCCTCGGCTGCCCCAGGGACATTGCCGATATACACATATTTTAACCCAGCCCTTCTAGCTATCTCATATGCCTCTTTGAGTTTTTCCAGCGGAGTCGGAGGAAGATTCATCAGGAGAAAGGCCGGCATAAAACGGCTGAAATGTACCGGAACCTGCTCGCCCAGATTTTCCTTTATCCAATCGCACATCTCCTTAATCCCGGCAGGTTGATCATTTAATCCGGGGATAAGTAAACAGGTTATCTCAAGCCATACGCCCGAATTCTTAATCGCCTTAAGGGTTTCTAAAACTGGCTCCAATTGCGCGCCTTGGCCAATCTTGGCATAAATATCCCCTGAAAACCCTTTAAGATCAACATTTACCGCATCCATATATTTTAACAGTTCCCTTAAAGGTTCCTGGTTTATGTATCCGCAGGTATGCATTGTATTCTTTATACCCCTGGTTTTTGCAATCCTGGCGGTATCTATCATATATTCATAAAATACTGTCGGCTCAGTATAGGTATAGGCGATAAAACGGCAATTATTTTCTGCGGCCTGCTTAACCGCATCGGCCGGAGAGAGTTTATAACTTTGAGCCTCGTCGGGCTTAGATTGGGATATCTGCCAATTCTGGCAGAATACGCAACGCATATTGCACCCGGCAACGGCAAGCGAATAGACGGAAGCACCGGGAGAGACATGAAAAAACGGTTTTTTTTCAATAGGGTCAATATGAATAGCTACCGGGTTTGCATACCCCAGGCTATAAAGTTTGCCGTTTTTATTTATACGCACAGTGCAGACGCCGCGCTCTCCGGATTTAAGCACGCATTTACGCGGGCATAATAAACATTGCACTGCACTGTCCTTTATCGCTTGCCAGTAACTGGCTGGATGTAATATTGCTTTAGAGGGCTCCTGAGCCTGGGCTGTTATGAGGATATTCGCTAGCCAGAATAACGCAATCGCTATAACTCTTATCATTTAAATATACTTTATATTTTGTATATAAAAAATGGCGTTCCGCTTATTAACCCCTGCCAATACCTATAGGCCAGGATTCTTTTTCTTTGCTGGGAGAAAACTGTCTTTAGTATATGGTTATACGCATCCAGCACCAAACGCGATGTTTCCGGAGGGAAGGTATGTGAGCTGTATTTGGCTTCTTCATATTGTTGCGCAAATTTAAAAAATAAATTATCCTTGATAGCATATTTTTCATCAGCCAAGCCGGCCAAGAATAAAGGAGGCATATAAAATTTATGCTGTATTCCGAAAATGGCAATAATTTTATTCAGGTTCCTGTAAAGGGCAATAGTCAAGTCCCTCGGGTCAGAATATAAACTAAGAATGTGCCTCCTGTTTTTCTCAGTAATCATATAAAAATAAGAATAAAGTGCCGCCACTGCCAAGAATACAAAGAATAATATCTTTATAATAAGTTTGAATAGCCAATATTTTTCCTCTACCACCTCCACCTCAGCCGGCAGGCTGCGTACCCCTGAATATTCGGCAAATATCTTTGTCCGGCCCACCCTTATGGGCCAAATGTTGTTTTTCTCCATCCTGGCTATACCGGGATTCTCGCATACCCAATTGGATAAAGAAGTAATATCCCTGTGGGATGAATCGCCAAAATACCCTTCCGCCTTAAAATCCAGGTGTTCACCTTTGACTATTTGCAATTCTTGCGGAGAAACTATTATAGAAACTAATTTTGCTTCGCCGACAATAACCGGCACGCATTGATTTTCTATATTCTTATACTTTATACAAGCCTTTGTTTCTCCCGGATAAATAGCATTAACTAAACCGCTGTTTACAACAGCAACTTTATCATCAAGAGTCTTCCACTTGCCTAATATCGTTATGTCTTCCTCTGTATTATCAAACCGGACTGCGAAAGCAGTAAGCTGCTTTTGAGACCCCGCGGGGATATCGCAGTAATCGGGGACTATTTTGATGTATTTTAAGCCCTTTTCCTCGGCTACGTTTTTATTAAAATCTTTGATATCGTTCTTGATATCGCTAAACAAATCTTCCGGGCTTGTTTTTTGTTTCTTCGACTTGTCCTCTTTTCCCTTATTTACGGGAGAATTTGAAACCACCACTTTAACGGCTAAGCTGCGCATATTAGCCAATACGCCCTGTAAATCCGTCACCCCGGCGAGTTTGGCGACAAAAACATTATCATCCTGCCTCTCTAAAATCGCGTTATCCTTAATAACCCAGCCTATTCTTTTAGTTACCTCCTCCATGCTATTATCGCCATAACTGGCAAAAGCATAAAAAGGAGTGCTGGTTTGACTGGCTACGGCAATATTTGAAGGAAGGACGGAAACCTGCTTTAGGTAACGTTCAAGCCGTTCAGTGCTTTTAGCTACCTCAACGTCTTGGGGCATACTCTGCAATCCCTGGTATTTGCAAAATACCTTAGACCTCCCCGGAGATGACAGCGCAACTTTAGAGTCTTGCAATTTCAGGGTTTGGCCATTTTGTTCGATGAACCAGTCTACCTGCCGGGTTATCTCTCTAACTGTATAATTTCCCTTAAAAACGAATGTCCCAAAAGCATAGAAATAAACCGAAGTATTCGGGTTCACATAAGGCTTATAAGGAAAGATGTCTATGCTCACCAGTTGTTCTTCCGTAACAGGTTTCTTTTCAGACTCGGTTACAGAAATAAAGCTGGCATTGCTGCGTTGCCCTTTATATACAGCTATAATTTGATATTTTCCCGGCTTTTTAGGCGTCAGGACTCCCTGTCCGGTAAGATTAAAACCGTCAGGATCGCTTAAAAGCAGTTCGGATTTAGTCGTCACGTCGGTTATCTCCGTTGAGCCGGATAGCGTCTTTAGTTCCAGGGGGGAATTAACGTTGGCGCTGATAAAACGGGGGTAGAGATAAACTTTAAGCGGTTCCTCCAAATAAATATATAATCTTTCTGCTCCATCGTAGAACCAAATCTTGTCTTTAATGGCTGTTGGTGTACCATATTTGTTAAGCGCCTCCGTCTCTCTAAGGCCATAGATAGCCTTACCCAGAGGTAATATTCTCTCCTGGTATGCCTGCTCCGCATAAACAGGCCCGCGGTAGCTTAAACTGATTAGAAATAACGCCAAAAGGATTCTCTTTATTCCCATTAGTTAACCTATACCCCTAATTCTCTCTTAATAAACTCGCTGTCGGGCTGAGGAATAATTTCAACCACTGTAACCTTGCATTTCCTGCTCACTGTCCCCCTGTAACGGCAGGTTATCTCCGCTTCGCCTGTATTTTTTGCATAAACCAATCCGAGTTGATTAACAAAAGCTACTGATGGATTGGAAGAAAACCATTCCAGTTCCGGGGATATTTCTTTAATAAAATTATCGTAAATTGCGACGCTCTTTAAAGAAACGCTTGATTTAACAGGCAAAATAAGATAACTGGGCAAGAGGTCTATTTTAAGCCTTTCCTGCTGCTCCTTATTCTGAAAAACTTCCAGGGATTCATTTGTTTCAAATTTCTTTTCAAACGGCCTTGACTCAACCAGCTCCTTAAGCGCTTCCGCATTCTTTAATAAATCCTGTTTGTCCTTGCTCTCCCGTATTTTATCTAATTTATTTTCCAGCAAATCAGCTTGCTGCGGCAATACGCTTTTTAAATCTTCAAACTTTCCCCGCAAATCATAGCTCTCCTTTTCAACAACAAAAACCTTTTTTTCCTCGGCTAATTGCTGGGTAAACTCTTTTAGCTTATCCATCTCCCTAGAGCCTTCTTTCTTGGTTAAGTCCTCGAGTTTCCGGCTA
>CAZQGT010000001.1:0-51901 GCA_964593005.1 uncultured Planctomycetales bacterium | reverse complement strand
TCCTTGATCTTATCCATCTCCCTAGAGCCTTCTTTCTTGGTTAAGTCCTCGAGTTTCCGGCTAAGTTCTTCAAGCGCATCTTCTGTCTGAGATATTGTTTTAGCAGCAGCAATTTTATCCATCAATTTATCTATCCGCTCTTTTTGTTCATTGCTCAGGGATGAATTCTTTAAGAGCATCTTCTTTGCTTCAGCTGCCTGCTGCATAAGCTCCTTGATCTTATCCATCTCCCTAGAGCCTTCTTTCTTGGTTAAGTCCTCGAGTTCTTGATTAAGAACTTCCATTACATCATCAACCTGAAAAACTGTTTGCGCGGATTTTAGCTTTTCTATAAGCTTCTTGATCCGCTCGTTTTGTTCATTTTTTAAAGATAAATCCTCCAAAAGCTTGGCTAATTTTTCCTTCTCATCCGGAGCCCTGCTCTTATCCATAGGATTATCTGGCTTGCCGATATCTGCCAACTCCGCCCTTGTAAGGAAAAGCTGTTCCATCTTTTTTATCTCATTTATCAGATTATCCCTGGTTTCTTTAGTAATACTGCCTTGCTTATAAAACTTTTCCAGCACCTCCTGCATTTGCGCAGAAGCAGCGGCTATTTTTTCTTTCTGGCGTTCAGAGTCCATTACCTTTAGCCCCTCTAACAGGGCCTCCCCTGAATCAGGAAGATTGCTTTCCCGGATTTGTTTCTTTAAAGCCTCCACGGATTCCTTGATCAAATTTTCTATCTTTGACTCCAGTATGTCTTTTGCTTCCTTGGGAATCTTAAAATAGTTGTCTTCGGCTAAGCGCTTCAGGAGTTTATTTATTTTTTCCAGGACTTCTTTTGCGTCCCGGGATTCTTCAACTGCATTAAGCGCATCTTCAAGTTCCGGAGGTCTGTCTACGGACTCTCCAGATTCCTCCAGTTTCTTCCGCAACTGGCTGATTTCTTTGGAGGCAAGCATAATTCTCTTTAATTTAAGCAGCTGCTTTGCTTCATCAATAAGCTTATCTTCTTCCAAAAGGGCAACCTGGCGTATTTTCTCTATTAAGCCGTCTACCGTGTTAGCTTCGGAAGCTGTATTTACATCACTAATTTGCCGGGCCAATTCGCTAAAATCCTCTTTTTTATTTTCATCCAGGGCATTAATTTTCTTCTGGAAAGAATCAAATTTCTTGGAATAAATCTGATATGCCTTCCACTCCCTGAGTTGATTATTAAGCTGCTTTAGCTGCTTCCTTGCCTCATCAGAAATAGGCGCATTATTAATGGCGTTGCGCATCTGCTCATCGTACTGATTAATCCCCGCTAAAGAATTGCTGTATTCCAATTTATTAACTGAACTTAATATAATAAACCTTTGCTTAAGACCTATGCGGTTATCTTCAATAACCCGATTAACCTCGTTTTTCATCCGCGTTAAGTTATTTGAAATCTTGGCGCCCACATACACCTTGATGGAACTGCGTAATTCTCCGGCCTTCTCCTCCCTGGCTAAAACGGGGTTGTTAAGCGTTTCCGATATATCTTTCTGCGCCTTACTCACCTCAAAAGCAAACGGCTTTTCTTTAATCAGCAAATCCTGGATCGCTGCCAGCACCCGGCGCATTTCCTCGGGGGAAGAAAGCTTAAATGTTAACTTGGTCAACTCCTTCTGAATCTGCTCCTCCGGCAAAGGCGGGCCTTTCTTATCCTCAGTTAAAATCAAGTCTTCTTCTTTCAACTGTTCCAACGCCTTAATTTTGCCTAATGGCAGGTTCATAAATAAAGCCCATGCCAGCAACCCGGACAAAATAAGCACGATAATAAAAAGGGCGTTGACGCCCTGGTATTTATCCTCTGTTTTCTGTGAATTCCTGAAAAGGCCATAAAATTTTATTCTCACCACTGCCAAAAGATTAAAAATAAACCCTGATGACAAAATTAAAAATAGGTTGCTGTAACCTTTAGTCAAGGCGCATATGCAGAAAAATAAGAGAATACTAAAAATCTGCATGGAATTAAGATGGCTAGGCAGGCATGAGCTGAAACTATTGGCAACTATTAAAAGCGAGAGGCTTTTAATGCAAATAACGATTACATCTCTATAAAGAAAAGTTGACTTGAGTACAAAATAAGCTGTACCGGCTAAAATTAATAAACTGACTGCCAGGGTAAGAAATCTCCTGAAAGAATGAAGCTGATCGCGGCTGATATAGGCAACTGCTGCCCCCAGGATAATGCCGCCGAGAATAAAAATGCGCAGAGGCGCTGCTTCTTCGGGGAATAGAAACAACAGCGGAATAAAAAGCAAAAATGTAAGAAAATATTCTAAATTAAAATAACGTTCTTTGGTTTCCATATCCTAAAGTTAAAATTTCTCTTCTAAATTATCTTTACAAGCGATATAAATAGGATTAAGGCTTATGTGCTCGGATATATCAAGGATTTCATCTTTGGCATTCTTTTGAGCAGGATCATTTTGGAGAAATGTTGAAGACTTAAGGAATATAGGCACTAAAGAAACATTCCTCACCCCCAAAGAGAGCATTGCCGGCAAAAATGCCTTGTTTTTATCGGTCATCACGACAATCAAACTGGAGTCCTCTAAGATATTGCGCTGGAAAGTGGCAAACAACTCAAGCAGGGTTATCCTGCTCTCCGCCTGAGCAACAGTCAAAAATTTAAGGATTTCCTCCAAATGGTCTTCCCCTTTGTTAAAAGGAATATGCACCACCTCGCCCGCATGGGAAATAACCTCAACAGATACACCTAGATTAATAAGGTATTTTGCGATTGAAGCAACAATTTTTATCGTATACTCTTCGACGGATTCTTTACCTTCTCCAAAGTTATCTTCTTTTTCCAGGTTAAACATTATCGTCGCCCTGAAAAAACTTTGGCGTTGGAACTCTTTCACAATCAACTGGTTTTTACGCGCAGAGACCATCCAGTGTATCTTTTTTAACGGGTCTCCCCTTTTATACTCGCGTACACCGAAAAATTCATCATCATCCCCGCTGACGCGTGATGTTTCAACGCCAAGCCAGGGGGAAATCCCTTTATTTAAAGCCGGAAATTTATGTATTTTAAAAGTCCGCGGATAAACATACACTTCCGAATATACCGGATATACCTGTTTAAAATAAAATAGCCCAAGCGGATCAAAGAAATAAGCGGTTATCGGGCCTACTTCATACCTGCCCCGGAGCGGACAAAGGCATCGGTAAGTAAGAGTACTGGATGAGTTGGGCATTAATAAACCCGGCAAAATAAACTTTTGCCTTTCCTGTTCATAAGTACAGCTCAAATAATCTTCTAATACAACATCAAAAACAGGCAGAAAGTTTTTATTCTTTATGCCTAAGGAAATCTCCAGGATATCATCCTCTTCTAGTTTTAGGGTTATCTTTCTTTCTAAATATAATTTCTTAAAAAGATAGACCAGGGCCAGCCATAATAAACTTACTGTCAAAATAGAAAGAAGGATCCAAAAGAAAAAGGAGAAAACGACATAGGGGGTCTTCAGGCTCATAAACAGGCTAAAGCCCAGAAGAACGAGGAAAAGAATCCACTTTCCCAAAAATTTCTTATACATACTTAGGTCAGGAAATCGGGATTTGTTTCAATATGCCTTCAATAACTAACTCCGGAGTCATCCCGGAAATTACCGCTTTTGGATGCAATATAATCCTGTGTTTTAAAACACGGGGCAGGAGCTTAATAACATCATCGGGGATGACATAATCCCTGCCTTCAATAAATGCCCAGGCGCAGCTTGCTTTCATAATCGCAATCGAGGCACGCGGGCTGGCACCCTGCTTTACTACTTCAGATTTACGGGTTGAAGAAACCAGCTTAACGATATATTCCAATACTTCTGAAGAAACCTGTACTTTTTTCACCTGCTCCTGCAGCTTCACAACGTCTTCAAGCGTCATAACCGGCATAACACTTTCCACGGGATGCTTAATCTTTTGCTCGGAAATAACCTTTATCTCCTCAACCAAAGAAGGATAGCCTATGTTTATCTTCATCAAAAACCTGTCTATCTGGGCTTCAGGCAGAGAATATGTCCCCTGATATTCAATTGGGTTTTGCGTAGCGATAGTCATAAAGGGGGCAGGCAATGCGTATGTCAAGCCCTCAACAGTAACCTTATACTCTTGCATACATTCTAAGAGCGCCGATTGGGTGCGCGGCGTAGTCCTATTAATTTCGTCAACCAAAAGTATATGCGTGAACACGGGGCCTCTTTTGAAATCAAACTCTCCGGTTTTAGGGCTATAAACAAAACCGCCGGTTATATCGGTAGGCAACAAATCCGGAGTAGCCTGTATCCTTTTAAATTCTGCGCTGATAGATTTAGCTAATGTCAAAGCGAGCATTGTCTTGCCCATCCCGGGGATATCTTCAATCAGGATATGGCCGTTAGTCAAAAGCCCTATAACCAGCATTTTTACCGCCTCTGTCTTACCCACAATGACTTTTTCTATATTCGCTACCAGCTTATTAATGGCCTCATTGCTCATTGTCGCCTCCTTAATTTATGATCGCCTAAAAGGAAAGGTATTTGTTGTTATTATATAACAGTTTAATCATAATTCCAAACCAAATAGTCTCCGTTAAGCAGCCCGCCTTAGAGACACCGCGGGAATATTATCCCAGTTCTTTTATGTAAAGTATTTTATTATTTTCCGGAAGGGCTCTTTTTGTCTTTTGCCTTGTTATATTTCTGCAGATTCCGGACAACATACCAAAAGCATAGGAAAAATGCATTGCTAGATATATGGCAGGTAAAATTAACAGGTTTTTTCTATGTTTCACAGAAAGATATAAACTATCTACTACTGCTAAACTTATATAAACGATAAGCGGAATGAAAAATACCCATGAATTGCCCAGTAAAAATAAGGAAAGGCAGTAAACGAAAAAGGATAGGGGCATTAAAAACTTGATGTTTTTAAGTACACCTTCTATTTTCATTTGGTTTAACCTCCCGCCACCATAAGAATAGAACTGCCTCATAAACCTGAACAGATTCTTCCTTCTATCCCTGTAAATCTTAATATCCGGGCTATAAATAAATTTATACCCCCTCTTTGAAATCCTGTTGATTAACTCATTCTCTTCGTTAGGGTATAAGCCCTCATTAAACCCGCCTGCCTCTAAGAAAACATACTTTTTAATAGCCATATTGCTTAATAAAAGCTCATTCTCGCAGGCAACCTTCTCCCTGCCTACCTGCACATACCTGGCCCTCATCTTCCAATGCGCAAAAAATGAACTCATGGCATAGCCAAAGAGGTGCTGCATATAGTTATTGCCTGGAGGAGTAATATCAACCCCTCCTACGCCGGCTATGCGCGTATCCCTATTTATTATTAACGCCATCTTCTTAAATACATCCGGCTGCAGTTGAGTATCCCGGTTAAAAAAATATAATATCTCCCCTTTTGCAAGCCTGGCAGCCTGATTCCTCTGAGTTGATGGCCAATTACCAATACTTATAATTATTTCAATATTTTCCCGCGGATAATCAATTTCCTTTAAACAATCCAAAACTGGAGCGCTGGCACAAACAGATTCAGCAGGGATTATAACGCTTATGGTTTTTAAAAGTGGAGGAGTCACTATAGGTTCCTTCATTCGCCGGGCTTTGGCCTGTGAGCTATTTTCTTCAAGGCAATCTCATATATGCGCCTGATCCGGCCGCAACAATATCCCGTATAATAAAAAAATGGAAATAATAATAAACCTGGCCCTACCGGGAAATATTTGATTATGAATTCCCAGATAATCCCTTCAACAAGAGGCAGCGGACGGTCTATGTACAATGCATTAGCGTAACCATAAGTAAAATTTTTCAGCAAGGCCACACCTAAACAAGTGATATCATTTCTTAATACATTAATGCCTGCGTCAAAACCAATGTTGTACCCTTTTTCAAAACACCGTAAAACAAAATATTTATCTTCGCTGCGCGGCAACCTCATAAAAAGGCCCTCTTTTTCAAATACCCTCCTGCGGATAACCAGGTTAGAGGCACTGGCTGTAATCATATCCGGCTGCTTGCTATCAACGGCAATTTTCAGCCTTGCGCAGACAAGAAGGCTGTGAATTTTAAGCAGCCGGGCAGAACCAGCAGGCAAATACCAGCCAAGCAGTATATCAAACCCTCCCTTGTCAACAGCAAGCTTTATATTGCTCAACCAATTTCTCGGGGCTTTTACATCGGCATCGGAAAAAACAAGAAAATCCCCCCTGGATTTCAATACCCCGGAGTTTCTTGCTATATAAGCCCCCTGCTCTCTTTCCTGGATTAATATAACCGACGGATATTTATGAACAACCGGGCTGGAGTTATCAATTGAGTTATTATCTATGCAGATAATTTCATACCTGTCTTTGGGATAATCCTGATCCAAAAGGCCCTTAATACAAGCTTCAATGGTATCTTCTTTATTAAGAAAGGGCACAATAACGCTGAAATCAACGGGGTTCATAAGGTTTTTCTAGGTTATCCTCTTTTCTACGTATAAAAGGGAAAGTGCGGGATAGAAATCTTCTTATGCTCATATATTTCAAATTGGATAAAAAATGGCAGAATAAATTATAATTGGACTCAGATTTACCAAAAGGTTTTCTTGTAATTAAATCGTACCCAAAACAACTGCAGCGGTAAGACCTGCAAGGCGCAGGCGCGTCTTTTAATCTGAAACCATCATTAATATTGCCCAATACAGCCGAATCATCTAAGCAACGGGTAACTACTCCGTCTAAATTAATGCGTATAAATGTTTTTCCGGCCCTGCAATTAATGCCTTTAAAACAAAATGGGTAAAATGGGTTACCAGGGGTATTGCTCAACAAGAATTCTTTTATCTGGGCGGGATAAGCTTTTGGGTATATTTTCCCTGAATAACTTCCTTTAAATGGCTTTGGAAACAGCTTAACCCCTCTTGACTCCAGGTATTGACGATCCCCCTGGAACCTTTCTATAAGCGCAGGATGCAACACAGCCTTTACCCCAACCTTAAACCCCCTGCTCTTCAATGATAAAACATTTCTGATAAAATCTTCAAGGTTACCCAGCCGCTCCCTTTCTTCTATATGCAAGCTTGTCTCAATCAATTCGACCCTGGAAGGATTTATAGAGTTGGAAAACTCAACCACCTCTGAATTAAGGCTTAAATTAGAATTAACCTTAATCTGAAATTCTTTTGTCAATTCCCTGCATATCTCAATAAATCCCGGGTATAAAAAAGGCTCTCCTCCTGAAATATGGATGGTCCAGTTTTTCCCGTTTTCTCCAAGCGCTTCAGATAACCTGCGTCCGGATATCCTGGCAAAGCGGGAATTCTTCCTGGGAGAGCAGCAATAACTGCAATTAAAATTGCATTCGCGGGTTATATCCCATAGCGCATACAAACTCTCTTGCCGTACTATCATTTCTCCAATAATTTTAAATAACTGTCTACGACTTCTTTAGTTTTACCAAAAGCCAAAACTCTCCCCCTGTTCAACAAAAGGGCTTCGTCGCAAAGCTCATTTACTATTTTTAAGTCGTGGGATGCCAATACGATTGTTTTCTGCTCTTTCTTAAACCTCATCATCACCTCAAAACACCTCTTTCGGAATTTACTATCTCCGGCTAATATCACCTCATCTAACAACAAAATGTCTTTGCATGTCTGCATGCCAATGCTGAAAGCCAAACGCTCCTTCATCCCCTCTGAAAGAATTCTTGCTTCAGCATCAACATACTCATCTAATCCGGCGAAGGCGATTATTTCTTTATACTTCTTAAAGATATCCCCTCTCTCCAAACCCATTATTGCCCCGAACAAAAATATATTTTCTTTAATAGAAATCTCCGGAAAAAGATTAATGCTCGTCTGCAAAACAGAGGCAACCTCTCCCTCAATCTTATAAACCCCGGAAGTAGGTTTATATATTCCGGCGACTATCCTTAATAAGGTGCTTTTACCTGAACCATTAGGACCAATAACCCCCAGGGTCTGCCCTTTCTTAATAGAAAGGCTGACTTTATCCAAAGCGCATATAGTTTGATGCACAGGCAGGTTATTTACCCCCCTGCTAAAACCCCTGAGAGAAGCAAGTAAACTTCTTCGGGGGTGGATTACAAACTGTTTAGATACCTGGGATAATTTAATCATCAATCTGGTTAAAGCCTTTCTACAATCCCGTCTTCCAGTTTCTTAAAAACTGAATAGCATGCTGCTAAAAAAATTAAAACTGCAAGGAAAACAACCAACATATTCAATAAGGAAGGCAAAGTTTTGAATATTATAATCTGGCGCATAAATATCATAAGCTGAGTCATAGGATTGAGAAAATATACGGTCATCTTTGCTTTAGAAATAAACATAGGAATAGAATAAAACACCGGAGTTATAAAGAAACCAATCTTGAGTATAATATTCCAGATATAACCCGTATCTTTAAAGTAGACATTCAAACAGGCAAGCACCAAAGATATGCTTATTACCAAAATCAGCTGAATTAAAGCCACAAACGGCAATAATAATAAGACCGGGGAAAAACCTAAGCCGGAGAATATGATAAAGCCTCCCAAAATTAATAACTCTATAAGAAAAGAAATGAATACCGCTAAAACTGAACTGACAACAATTGCCGTCCTGGGAATATACATATTGCGTAAAATTGAACGGTTTTTCATAATGCTTTTCAGCCCCTCATGAGTACCCGTGCTCAGAAAATTCCACTGAATTATTCCGATCAAAAGATAAATCTCATAATGCTCAATCCCCTTCCCCAGCCTCTTGGAAAAAAGCATATACAGGATTATTAACATCAGCAGCGGGTGCAATAGCGTCCAGACAAACCCGAGGAGAGTACCCTGTTCCCTGGATTTAAAAACAAAAAGGGTAAATTCACGCAGAATATTTATGTATTTACGACAAACGGTCTTCATAGATTTCCCATAATCAAATTAAGCCCAGCAATTTTAACCGGTAGCTATCCACTAAAGGCAAAACCCGGGAATTTCTCAGGGCTTCCCTTATCTCTAAACTAATCTCTTTTTTCTTAGAAGGATGGAGCTTTAAGTACAAGGGAACCCGGATATCGTAACCAAAGTTTATTGAATCAAACCCAAATTCCTGGAACATCCTGATAAATAAAGCTATCTCTGCCAGGTTTCTGGGAATTATAGTCATATGGCCCATAATCTTAACCGGAGTATTTAATGCGCTTCGGGCTCTGCGCACCCTCTGGATATTCTCAAGCACCAATTCCCATTTAGAGCCCCTGTTAATAGACTCGTGTGTTTCTTTGGTAGCCGCATTCAATGAAAAATAGATAAACGCGGAGTGCAATGCGATCTTTCTAGACCACTCATCATCAATCAACAGCCCGTTAGTTAAAAACGATACCTTTTTATCCATGGAAGAAGCATAATCGAAAAACTTTCTTGCCGCCTCAATAAAAAGCGGTTCCCCTCCCTGGATTTCTATACTGTTAAACGGACTAAGATCTACCTGCTCTTTTACCTTATCAAAATCTAAAGACTCCGTATCTATATTGCTGCGATGGCACATTACACAGCTGATATTGCACATATCTCCAAAGGATATTTTTAACCTCCTTAGGTCTTTATATCCAATTTCACTGCTGGTTTTCAAAGAAAAGCTCTTGTCTTTCGGCAACAAACTGCAGCCGCCATAACAACTTAATTTACCGGACAATGACTCCCGGCGCAAGTTTTGTATAACCTGGTTATTGCAAAGAACGTCCAGCCCCTCCTGATAAATACTCCCAATTATTCTTGGTTTTTTATGGCAACAGGAGAAAACTCCGCCATCTTTATTAATAAAAATCTCATTCCATAATTTTGGGCAAAAAGTCTGCTTTCTAAACATTTCCTAAAAGAAAGTTAAATAATACTTCTAGCGGACAATTGTTCCTCATCTGTTTTTACCTCTATAAAATATTCTGATAATTCTTTTTGCTTATTAAATATGCAGGCTTCCCCTGAAGACAAAATAATTTTTTCATTCTTATGTATTTTAAGCGCCTCTTCCCCGCCGATAGATACACATGAAAACATGGCCTTGGAAAACATATCCCTGCGGCTGGACAGCAAGACTTCCTTTAAAAATACATCCTCTTTAAAATTTAACCCTATAGCAGAAAAATATTTCTTTTCTTTACCATTGGCAACCAAACCTAATGGATTTAAAGCAAACTGAGAGTTAATATTTTGCTTCTGCTGCAGGACATCTAATACCGGCATTTCTCCGTGCTCGTAAAAGCTGGCCCATTTCCGGTAAATATCCTTAAAAGAAAAAACCAGTCCTATGTGGTTTATAACTATATCTTCACTGCTTTCCAAATTAACCTGCCAGCTGATTTTACCGTCTTTAAGTGAAAAATGCCAATTCTGCTTAATGGGAAGGCCGGGCCATTCAGAGGCAGCGGATAATTCAACCTGGCTAATTTTCTCTATTTCCCATACTCCTTTGAAACTGGCATAAGGTATGCCCTTTACGGAAAAAAAACAGGCCACTCCGCTATTTTCAGTAAACTGCAGCTGACCACAATGTGCAGTGATATAACCATTACTAAAAACCAGCCTTAACGCGCCATTCTCTAAAACTACTTCTTTTTTGGCATAGCCGGGGTCAGCCTCCCTGTAATCACAGGCCTTTCTTATTAACCTAACACCATGCAATAAAGCCATTGCGATAAAAAAAACATACAAATATGCTATCTTGGATTTTAACCTATTGCGCATCGTCTAAAGTTACCTAATATTATATACATTAAACTAATCCCCCAACCGCGCATAAATATATGCATAATAACCGTCGGGCAATTTAATCTTGTCAAATAATGAAAAACGCTGATCTTTTTCAACTAAAAATCTGCTCAATTTGCCGGCCGCATCTTTGAAATCATACGGTTTTTCAATACCATACAAATCCTTGTATAGTTTATTCAGAGACTTTGCCCTAGCCTTAAATTTATTTAAGGCCGGCCAAAAATCGTTAAATTCAGGCCAACTTTTAACACCTGAAATAAAAACAACGTAATTCAGAGAATCCAGATCCTCAACAAAAATCCGGTCGCCTTGCCTCGGAGTAGGCAAAAAATTTACAACTGCAAAAGCCTGCCCGGGAGCCTGCCGTACAAGGTAATAATTCAAAACATTTGGAAAATCAAATACCCGCTTAACATAAGCATCCTCGCCGATTAACCCCACTAAAACAGGCCCAGGCTTAAATTTATCGCGGGAGTCTTGAATTATAGAAACAGCTATCTTGTCTATTTTCCAATCCTTCTTAAACGGAGGGCCATAAAGCTCCCAGCCATTTTGCTCGGTAGCTGAACAACAGAATACGTGCATAAGGCCTACAGGGGTCCTGAAGGGAAATGTTTTATCTTTACGGTCATAGTTATATGAAACATCAAAAAATTGCATTAAACCAAGAAAAATTATTAATATAAAAAAAGGGTGTTTTAAACGAGAACTAAATCTATAAGAAAACAATTCTTGTAAACCTGCTGCTGAAATTAGGGCTATTGCCGGCAATGCAGAAAGCATAAAACGCCCTTCTTTTTGAAAAGACAGGGAAAGCATCATATATGGAACAACATACCAACAAACAAGAAACAGCTTGTAGGAACGTTTCTTGAGGAAGAAAAATAACGCTAAAATCAAAATTATAAAGAATAAGAAAGATATCTGTTCATTAACTAAAATACGCAAATAGTCAAAAAATTTGTCAATCCTAAATACGGCAGAAGTCTTGTCTATAGCTTGACCAACAGAAGGATGGTGTGCGAAGGTACGAAAAAAGGTTTTTAATCTTATGAGCGTTGCGGAATAGCTAGGCAAATACCAACTTAAGGATATAAATGCCCCAACCGCTAATGAAAGAAATAAATTAACCGCCCTGGCATACAGATACTTGCTTTTTTGCCCCTTTAAAAAAACAGATTGCAGTATTATACAAACCAATGGCCCAGCCAAAAATAATATAAAAGCTGATTTTATAAGCAAACCTGCGCCAAGGGAAATGCCGAATAATATAGAGAACTTCTTACTTAAGAAAAACTCTGTACAAATCAAAAAATAAATACTCAGGCAGAGCACGGAGATCTGAGGGAAATCGAGGCCAAAGAATCTGGAATATCTAAAAACCATAGGATACAAGGATAAAAGCATGATAGCTAAAATACCGACTTGCTTGTTATAAAGCTTATACCCTATAGAATAAACAGAAAATAACAATATCACTAAATAAATAAGGTTTATTATCAAAGGGGAAACACTGGAAAAACCTGTCAAACAACATAAAACAGCAGAGGTAAAATGGAACAGCGGCGGCCAGATTGAATTTAAACTTAATCTAAAATATTCGGCCAGAAATTCTGCCCGAGCTGAAACAATGCCATTAAAGAAGTTTTGAGCGATAAGTAGATGGGAAAATTCATCCGGACCATGAGGATAAGCATTTAAGCTTAACCAAATGTAATTATTTATTAAATAAAAAACAGTGATAGCGCCTATTAAAAAATATACGTACTTATTGTAAATAACATTCTTATCGTTATTCATAAAACATTCAAACGATTTAATTACAGATAATAATATGTTCGGTTTATTTTATTCAGCGGCAAATTTTTGCCCGGTTTCCTCGGCTGCTTTTTGTTCTACTATTCTTTGCGCGCGAGCTTGTTGAAGCTGGACCTTTTTAAATAAGGCAATCTTTTCCCTGGCTTCTTCAGCTGCTTTTTGGTCGGCTATTTTCTTTTCAGTTTCTTGGCGCTCTTTAATAATTCTTTGCTCACGCTCTTTTTGAATCAGGGCTTCCCTCTCTAAACTGGCTTGCCTCTTAACTTGGACAAGCGCTTTTTGATCGGCAATATATTGCTGGCGCTCTTTTTGAAGCTGGGAATTTTTCTCTAAGGCGGATAGCTTTTTCTGCTCGGCTAAGGCCTTCTGGTCGGCAATTTTCTGCTGGCGCTCCTGAAGCTGCTTAATTTTCCTGTCTAAAGCTATCCTCTTCTTTGATTCGGCGGCTTCTTTTTGCTCAGCAATCATATGCTGGCGATCTTGCTGCTGTTTAGCAAGCTTTTCTTCACGCTCTTTCTGAAGCTGGGCTTTTTTATCCAGGGCGGCTTGCTTCTTAAAATCTCTCAGGGCATTCTGATCGGCAATTTTCTGCTGGCGCTCCTGCTGGAGGCGGGTTTTTTTATCTAAAGCGGATAACTTTTTCTGCTCGGCTATCGCCTTTTGGTCGGCTGCTTCCAGCTTTCGGCTTTCTTCAAGCTGGCCATCAACATTCAACCCTTGCCGCCTTTTATCCTGGATCGCCTTTTGGTCGGCAATTTTTTGCTGAAGCTCCTGCTGAAGGCTGGTTTTCTTATCTAAAGCAGCTTGTTTTTTCTTTTCTGCTATTGCCTTTTGATCGGCAATTTTCTGCTGGCGCTCCTGAAGCTGCTTAGCAAGCTTTTCTTCACGCTCTTTCTGAAACTGGGCTTTTTTATCCAGGGCGGCCTGTTTTTTAAACTCAACCGCTGCCTTCTTATCTGCTATCTTCTTTTCACGCTCTTGCTGAAGGCGGGCTTTTTTATCTAAAGCAGCTTGTTTTTTATTTTCTATGGATGCTTGTTTTTCAACACGATTTAATTCACGTTCCTGCTGAAGCTGGATTTTCTTATCCATTGCAGCTTTTTGCGTTTGGTCAAAATTTCTCCGGCCATCAATAAGCGCCTGTTGACTTTCCTGCTGAAGCTGGGCCTTTTTGTTCAAGTCTGCCTGTTTCTTAATTTCAATGGCAGTTTTTTTATCAGCCGCGCTATTCTCGCACTCCTGTTGAACTATGGTTTTTCTATCCAGGATCGCCTGTTCTTTAAGCTGAATAACTGCTTTTTTATCAGCTAACTCCTTTTCGCGCTCTTTTTGAAGCTGGGCTTTTTTATCCAGGGCGGCCTGTTTCTTATCAGCCTCGGCCATCTTTTTCTTAATTATCTTTTGCGCTTCCTCTTGCTGAATCCGGGTTTTGTTATCAATAGCAATTTGTTTATTGGCTTCGGCAAGCGCCTTTTCTGCTACAGCCTTCTGATCCTGCTTTTGTTGCAGCAATATTTTATTGATAGCCGCATCTTCGCGCCTGGCCTCCAATGCCTCTTCCCTGCTGAACGGGTATTCTTGTGCTCCGGCAACGCATAAATTAGATATAATAGGAAAACATAAACTAAAATAAAGGAATAATGCGGTAGCAGTAAAAAAGGGGTAATTTAATCCGGGTTTCTGAAGGAAAGTTTTATTTCTAATTTTTAATCTTTCTACCTTGGGCATTCAGGATAAGCTTCCCTAATGAATAAAACTTTTTTAACACAAAAAATACCTATTGTCAAGGCTTGGCGGATCTTATAGCTACATGGGTAAAATTGCGCATTTATCAAGCCGCAGAAAGCCCTGGTAAAATATCGTACAGCTATTTATATTTTTAATTATACCATTACCGCCTTAGAATAATAGCAGTTTATCAATCCGCTAGGCCAGACATCCCCTGCCCTTGTTATACATAGAAACGGACTCTTCTTTTGATAATAAATTTGCAAATTAATAAAAAATAGTGCATACTTCTCTTAGAAGTAAAGATGTAAAACAATCAGGCGCTTTTAGCTACTGACAAAGGCAAACTAGCAGCAATGCTGGGACGCAAAGCTTCCAGTCCCCTGCGGGATAGTGGAGCTACCAAAGAGCGTTTAAAAACCCTAAAATAACTTGCCTTTTTGGGGTTTTTTGTAATCACTCCTTTTAGGCATAGGAGAAGCTCATCCGCCCTGGCATACGTTGCTAATGCCGGAGTTCTTAAGATGAGGTCCCTATGTTTAAGGGGATGTGGATTACAGGCATAGTTCTACCCTTCTTATTAATAACAACTCTATGGGCTAAACCCTTATCAACTGAATATCTAACGCCAGCCAAGCCGTTGTTATTTACGTCTCAATTCCTATATGTAAACGATCAATTATGGGGGTATTTAAGACTTGGTTTAACATATTTGGAGAGCCCTGAACCGACTTCTCCGCCGGAAGATATCCCTCCTGCATATATGCACCCTGATGCACGCGGATTCGGGACATACGGTTTAAGCCCTGAAGCCTATGAAGATGTGCGGCGACTGTACCCTGATTTTAAAGATTGTAGCTGGCAGGACATACTATCTTCTCATCAGTTGTATGAACTGGCAAACCGGGCGTTTGCCGATTTACTGCTCAGGAATCTTCAGGAGTATATCCCCAATAACGCCACACAAGAAGAGATATTTGATATCATACATAAAGCCTGGAATCTCGGTTTGACAGGGTTCAAAAGCGGCAGGGAAACTGTGGAATCAAGGGGCAAAAGGGCTGAGGAGTTCAAAATAGCTTGGGGGAATAATCATTAAGCTTGATAAAATATACGGACCCCTCCGCTAAATTATAACTTTTGCTCTACAAGAAAAAGATATGCCCTTACCCCTTTAAAACTAACCAAGCTTTTTCTGGTAAATTTTCGGTCCAGGGCCCCTACTAACTCCTTCTCGTTATAACAAGCAACCAGCCAAATCCTGTTGCAGCCCTCTAAAGAAAAACTAACCGGCTTATGGCAGCCCGGGGAACTGGGCTTAAGAAAAGAAAATGCCAGGATTATATCTTCTTTTTTATCGTATTCCAATATTATTTTCTTATCCAGTTCCTTGAAAATGCCCGTGTTATAAGTCCCCCTTAAATAATGCGGGCCGAGATAATACCAAAGCTGGGGAATTGCATTTTCGTCGCTGAAACATAGCGCATCCCCGGGTTTAAAATTATCCATAATATAACCTGACAATTTTCTTGCATCTTTTTCTTCCTGGACTCCTATATGATGGATAAAAGAATTTGGCAGATAATTTGCGTAATAATTCTTTATTGCTATTAACGAAACCGCCAAAATTCCCGCCAATACGAACGAGAACAGGTACTTTCTTCTTATCACAGAGGCCCCGTATGCTGCTAAGATATAAAAAAATACGGAAAACGGAATTAGATGCCTGTCTATATAATAAGACGGTTTCAGCAGCGAAAACAAAAGCGCTGCAAACAACGGAAGGAATAAACAGTCGATAAAAAACCAGAAAAATTCATTTTTCCTGGATTTTATGGCTCCGTATGCGAACAAAAATGCAAATACGAAAAAGGCGCTGGAATATAAAGATAGCGGGGCATTATACCCTATAGAAAAATTCTTCAAGGTAATTGGAATGGAGTGCCATCCTGCAGAAGGAACCCACCAATTAGTATAAAGATATGGAGTTGAAAATATTATTTTAACTGCAGGCAAGGCAAGGATTAAAACAACCGCGTTTGCAATATACCACCTTTTTCTCAAATAGCTGTATTTTTTGAAATTAACTAACAGGAAAACATCTGCAAGAAAAAAAATCAAAAACGTAACATAGTGCGTATATACCCCTAGCAGCGAAAAAAATATAAAACAAACCCAATGAACAACTCTGTTAATTTTCAGGCATTTTACAAAAAAATAGGAAGTTAATAAAACCAGCAGGCAAGATAAAGAATACGGCCTGCATTCTTGCGCATAATACAAGCTAAAGGGAGAAATTGCCAGGATAAACGCGCTTATCAACCCTGTTTTCTTGTTAAATACGAGAGAGGCAAATAAATAAATGAAATAAACCGAACTTAGGCTAAAAATGGCAGAGGGCAATCTGAGCATAAATTCATTACCCGCAACCCCCTTCCAAAAATATAAAAGTATACTATAGGCGGGAGAGATTGAAGCCACGGAGGGAAAAAGCAGGCCTTCAGTCCAGACATAATAGACATCCAGGGCTTCATCAAACCATAAACACTTTGCCCCCAGATTAAATAACCTCAGGCAGAAAGCTGATAAGATTATGAGGAATAAATAAATAACCGTATTTTTCTTCATTTTTATTATGGATTCATTAAAAAACCTTGGATTTTTTCTTAAATGTATCAAGGAGCAAAAGGCAGGCGCCTTTGGCCAAACAAACTAATTCCTGCGCATTCCTTAATTTTATGAGACATTGAATAAAATAACCCGGCCTTAAATAAAATGACTTATATGCCATTATCAGCCACTTTTTAATCTTAACCTGAGAGATATGGCTAAAGTTATTTCTATCAAATATATTCTTTCCGAATACATAAAAATCAAACAGGTCTTCTTCGCTGAACATCTTCTTGCCTATTGTCTGCTTAACCAAAATAGAATTAAGCCCAGGCAATAGTTCACCGAATAAAACAAAATCTGCCTTTAGCTTTATAAGAAAATCCGTGGTTTGCTTAACCGTATTATCATCCTCTCCGGGAGAGCCGATGATTACATAAGCCAGGGTCTTAATCTTTGCCTGCCTGGTTAAACGAAAAACCCGCTCTGTCTCTTCAATGGTAATTCCCTTGTCCAGTGTATCCAGAATCTTCTGGGACCCTGATTCCACTCCGTAGGAAATCATATAGCAACCCGCCTGAGACATCGCCTTAAGTAACTCTTCAGATACTAAGTCAATCCGGGTTTTACAGGTCCATCTGACTTTAATTTTCCTGTCTATTAATTGGCGGCATAAATCCATTATCCTTTTTTGGTCATAAGTAAAATTAGGGTCTATAAACTGTACTTCTTTTACCCCATATTCCCTGATCAATCCCTGAATTTCATCTATCACCTGATGCACTGACCTTCCTTTTACCGGCCTGCGTAAAGAGCAAAAAGTACAGCCATACTCACACCCCCTGCTTGTTTCCATTAAAGTCGCGGGAGGATAAACCCCAAACGGAGGATGCATTCTATAGCAGCTATTCGGCAATAACGTCCTGGCAGGAAGCGGAAGTTTATCAAGGTCCAAATAATGCTGCCTTGACCTGGAAATAATCTGCTCTCCACTCCGGTAAGAAATACCTTCTAAAGCGCTCAAATCTTTGTTTCCTGTTTTTAACCTACTGCATAAATTTAACATGGTATCTTCGCCTTCGCCATGGACAATTATGTCGCAACCCGGCATATGCTTAAAGATTATTTCCGGCGAAAACATAAAACCCGGCCCTCCCCCTATAACCGTACTGCCGGGTAATACCGATTTAATTTCCTTTATTATTCTGATAGCATCCCCCAAACTAAAAATACTGCGGCAGCTCACCCCGACAACCGGATAATCGCATCCCTTTAAGCGCGAAGAAAGATCGCTTAATTTAATTCTCAAAACATCCATATCTAATATCTCTACGGCAAAACCGCTGTTTTTCAAAATTGCAGCGATGTATGCCAGGCCCAAAGGAGGCAAAGGAAAAACACCGCTTATATTATACCTGATCCTAATTGTAGGGACAGAAATCAAAAGGACATTCATCTTATCCGTAATTTTCGAACCTAGAATTTTTATTTTTAAGATTCCTTAGGACCGGCAAGTTCATAAAGGAACAAACTGCCATCCTGAAGAAACCGCTAATTAATATATTCGCCCCATGCCACATATTTCTGAATGAAATTGTGCCATTGAGGACATGCCTTAGAATCAAGCGTGGCCTCAAGTAGAACTCAAACATCGCTTTGCGCTGTAAATTCTTCAGCTCATAATCTGTCATCCCTTCGGGGACATAAAGCAGCTTTCCGGAAAAAGGCACCCAATCATACCAGCTTGTAAATGTTTCAGGGTCTTTATTCTTAATTTTTTCCTTATAATCTTCAAAAAACTTTGACCCCGGCAAAGGCACGGCAATATTAAACTTGGCAACATCACAATCCAACTCCTTGGCAAACCTTATTGTCTCTTCGCATGTCTGCCGGGTTTCGCCGGGCATCCCCAAAATGAATAAACCCAATGTATATATCCCGGTTTTTTTAGTTAATTCCATTGCCCTTCTCGCATGGCCAAGCGTAGTTTTCTTTTGTATGCTATCAAGAATTCCCTGGTTGCCTACTTCAAATCCATACATTATTAAATGCAGGCCAGCCTCTTTCATCCTCTTTAACAACTCAAGGTCTACAAGGTCTACCCGTGTTTCGGTAAGCCATTTTATTTTCTTGTGCAAACCGCGCCTGATAAATTCATCACAAAACTTTAACCCGTATTCTTTTGAAAAAGGGAAGTTCGCATCAATAAATACAAAACGGCTGACCCCGAAACGCTGGTAAAAATATTCTATTTCATTTATCACCTTATCTACTTGCCGATATCGGAATTTCTTAAATATCTGGTCCTGAGAACAAAAAGTGCAATGATAAAAACAGCCTCTGGAGGCCTGGATCGGCACAGTAAGCCCCTCATCAAGACAAAGCAAGGGGCATTTCTCGTAATCTTTTAAATTAAGCAAATGCCAAGCAGGATAGGGAAATTCATCCAGGTCTCTGGCAGATTCTCTTGGCGGATTATGGTAATTTAGCCTACCCCGGACGAAGCTGATTCCCTTAATACCCTCCAGGCTTTTATTTCCTTTAATTGCCAGAGAGACTTCGAGCATGCTATCTTCCCCTTCTCCGGAAACAATGATGTCTGCTATCCCATGTTTTAATAGCTCATCTGCAAATACAGTAGCATGGGTATTCCCCAGGACAATCGGGATATTCCTGGAGAAGGACCTGATCTGGCCTACAAGCGCCTTAACATTATTCATAACCGGAGTAAGGCAGGAGATCCCTATAAGACCGGGAGATTCTTCTCTAACCCTCTGGGCAAGCTCTGCATTGCTCATGCTATTTGCAACCTGGTCAAAAACTACCACTTCCATGCCATTCTTCTCTAAAACAGCGGCAATGCAGGCGATCCCCAAAGGGGGCACAGGAGTAACAAACCTCTTAAGGTTGCCAGTAGCCTGCCTTAATGGCGAATCAGGATTTATCAATACCACTTTAAATAAAGACATATTTCAATCTCCATTCATTAGCTAGCTTACGTCTATCTTAATCTATTTTTTCATCTCGATATAAATAACCATGTTTTCTATTTTTATATCACAATCTTTGAATGCGCTTTTTCTGATAAAATACCGGATTTCATTTTCCGAATAAGCAACTAATCCAATTCCAAAAAATCCGCGCTTAAATAAGGCTTCCACTATCTCTTCCATGGACTTTGCTCTACATTGGTCCAAAAGAAAAAACTTTCCGCCTGGTTTTAAAACACGGTAGGCGTCATTTAACACAAGTATGGGATTGTTCCATAAGTTAAGGGAACCTATGCTAAAAATGCAATCAAAGGTATCATTCGAAAAACTTAACGCATGGGCATCTGCCCTCACAAATTTTATTTGATTGCCCACATTTTGATCTCTTGCTAAATTCTTAGCTTTTCGGAGTAAATTCTCAGATATATCCAAACCTACCATTGAGCTTACCTCGGGCCTTTCTTTTACAAATCTTATAGGGTATGGAGAGAGACCGGTACCTATATCCAGTATTCTTTTACCTGTAATCCTCGGCAAGAAAAATAAATCCATTTCATCAAACAAATGTGGGAATAACTTTGTAGGCAAAGACAGGTATCTCGGGAAAAGGTTTAGGAACTTTCTCTCAAACAATCGTAGGACCGGACGCATATCTATCATAAATGTTCAACTTTTCTGTTCCATTTAATAATCTTAACACAATCCAATACGCGATCAAAGAAGAAGGATATTTTCTTATTTCTTTGATAAAATATGCTGCATAATCCCCAAATTACTGAATTTCTGCTCAACCACAAGCAAACCACTCTCCTCTATTTCCTTAACCACCCCCACCTTAAGCATATCATTCAGGGTTATACTTTCAGGATTCAGGAAATTAAACAGAAGGTGAAAAATTAGCTTCGCCTTCTTTGATTTCCGTGGATAAGCTGGTTCCACGACAAGAACTCTCCCCCCTCGTTTCGTCACCCTATACATTTCCCTTAATACCTTCTGCCTTATCTTTCTTGACATTTCATGCAAGGCGCCGCAAATTACCACCTTATCAAAATACTCATCTGGATAAGATATACTTAAAGCATTTGCTTCTAAAAATATAACCTGCGATAATGTATCTTTGAGCCTTGCTAGCCTAAGCAACGCCGGTGAAGCATCCAAACCTATAACCTCTCCGTTTTTCACTTTGCTACGTATCATTAAAGCCAAATCCCCCGAACCACAGCATATGTCAATGACCCTGTCTTCAGGAACTAAGGCAAGTAAGGATATCGCGCAGTTTCTCATTTGATTGCCACCGCCAACCAGGCCGCTCCAAAAATTAATCCACGTATCATAAAAACGAGGAATTTTATTATAGACTCTTGTTTTATTAACGAAATCCATTATGCCTGTATTAAATTACTATGTTTGTTATTGCACTTAGTTATTAAAGAACGCAGCTTCCAGTAGAGAAATGCGGCATTGCAGCAAACCCTTGATAACAAATTGATTGCCTTCCGGGCAAAAACAAGGTTATTTATTCTAAATTTAACGCATATAAGATTTGAGAGCGGGCAGAATTCGTTACAAACAATGCCCTGTATCTGCTTCTTGGATAAATCTATGTTCATTCTTTCTGATTTCAGAATTTTATTATTGGCCCGCGTACAACAAGCTATTCTGTAAGCTGAAAATGGTGAATTATTCCTTAGGCTGTGCGTATTAAAATAGTCTTGAAAAGATAGACTGGGCCTTGTTATACCAAACTTCCCGGGATTATTGCAAGCAGGTGAAGCAGGATCTATTTCAGCAGTCGCAGTCTGACAACTAACATGCCGCCCAAACCTATTTACCAGTTTTCTCTGAAAATCTGAAGTCCTTTTAAAATCCCCGAGAGTTTCACCCGGCAGGCCAATATTAAAGAATAACGATACTGATATTTCGGCCTCCTTGGTAAAAGTGAGGAATTCAAATAACTCCTCATTACTAAAATAAAAACCCTTGCAGGCTTTTCTTGTATTCTCCGAAGCGGATTCGGGAGAAATTATTATTGAAAACCTGTGGTCTGTAAATGTCTTCTTATACGCAGCAATAACTTCTTTAGGCGGCAAGGACCAACACTCCATTATACAATTTATTTTTATTCCTTCGTCCTTTATAGCATAAAACAACTCCTGAAAATAGTACGGCTTACCACCAAAGGGAAGATAATTAATGTGGATGGTATCATAACCATATCTTCTTACTTCTTTTATAGAGCCCACGACCTTCTCTACTGAACGCACAGCTATCCCTCTTCTGCCATTTATTAACTCCTGGGCGTCGCTCCCCCCGCCGCAATAAGTACAATTGACAGGACAACCTCTAGATATGGATATGGGAAATGCCTTATACTTAGGATAACAAAGCGCCAAGTTGCTCATTTTAGACAATCCATTTATCCAGTAAGGGCGCAGCGTAGAGATATCCCTGTACGCAGGATAGTTTTTCAACAATTCCATATTTGTAAAATTTAAATTACTCAAGTCTTCATCCTTAGCGACATAATTTATGCGGTTAGCCCTGGTTTCCCCTTCATCCCGCCATGTCAAATTTGGCACCTTAGATAAATCCCTGCCCCGGATGGCTACTTCTCTGCTTAATTCTAGAAAAGGTACCTCGCCATCACCCCTGATAATCGCGTCAACACAACTAAACTCATCCATTATTTCCCTATGAAAATAACTGGCTGTAAATCCGCCCAGGACAACAAAAATATCAGGGGAAAAAGACTTAGCCTCTTTGGCCAGCTGGATAACATCATAGGACTGAAGATGCCAATGTAAACTTAACCCGACGACCTTGGGACGGACAAGCCGCAAATAATCTTTAAATGAAAACATAGGGTCTTCTATTTTCTCAACCCCTAAATGCATAATCTGTACCCTTAACCCTTCTTTTGCTACCATATCGCCTATAGCAAACAGCCCCATTGGCATTAACATACAATACATATGACTGCCTATCAATTTGTAAAAATTATGGATCTTCGGTGTATGCACCAACAAACAGTCTATTTTCATATGCCTGGCTGAATATCTCCTGCCTTTTCTAACGCATAAAAATATAAAGAAATATCGCCGAACCCTTTAATTAGTTTACATTTAATTTGGCCGCCAAGATCAGTCAAGCCCTTATTCCGGCTAAGATAAACCGAACCTTCGCGCCGAAACGGCAAAACCTTAATAGTTTCTAAGTCTATAAGTGAAATATTCTTATCTTCAACAGAAAGCATATAAAATTTTATCCCAGGGGGCAAATAAATAAGGAAAATATTGGTAAATTTGTGAGTTGCTTCATCAACAGATATATACAGCCTCTCCGTATCGTTCTCTTTCGCATATTCACCCAGCCATTTAGCCGTATCCTTTAAAACATTTTCTTCTTTAAGATTAAATATGGCCCGCCAGCGCAAGGCAGGGTCCTGACGGAATGCGGTTATTTGAATTAAATTACTTAAAATGAAAATGGCTGTAAAAAGGACTACAACGAACCTTCCGGTGGACTTACACCTTTCTAATATTGTTGCCGGAATAACTGCAAATAAAACTAAAAACGGAACAATCGGAGTTGATACCAACGCCATAATGCCGTGAACGTTTATTTTCTCAAAACCCAGATTTACGACTATAGTCATAGCGCTATAGAAGAAAAAATAAGCGAGGAAAGATACAGAAATAAATGAATATCTTTTATCAAATAATTTAATGCCAAAACCGATTAAAAATAATAAAAAGACTGGGTAGCCTGAAGATAATAAGAACTCGAGCGGGGTTATGGTAAAGGTTGGGCGCATTGATAATGTTTGCCCTAAGGGGAACTTGCCAAAAACGTTATGCGACGCCAACAAGGATTGATAAAATAGCCTGCTTAAGAGACCATCCCCAAGCAATAAAACATTTGCTAACCCCCAAACGATTAGCGGTAAAAATAACAAAATGGCATATTTAATGTTCTGCCTATTCTCCTTTAACAGAAAAATTGGCAATATGAACAAACTTAAATACCCCTCCGGCCTTATTAGGGGCAACAATGACGTGGCAATAACAGACAGCAGGTATTTCTTGCAATAGAATAAATACGTAGCTGTTACCAAAAAGAAACAAAACATATTTACTGCCTGCACAGAAATCGAATTCAGGAAATAAATCGGGTTTGTTGCGATACCTAAGATAGCCAAGGTCGAAACGCTATCTTTAATTCCAATTTTGTTTAATAACTTCCAAATTATATAGAGCGAGGCGCAAGAAAATAAAACATTCATCAAGCGCAAAGAAAGCATTCCAGCTGAAAGTAAGTTGTAGAATATTGCGGCAATTATCATGTATATTGGCCTGACATATGAATTAACAAATACGAACACGCTTTGCAATGATAAGCGGACTAGATAAAACCGGAAGACTTCATCCGTATTGTACAAAATAAAGCTATCTATCTTGGCCGCCCGTACCGGGCTAGAAACAAACCAGCTAAAATACAAAAAGATACCGAACATAATCAATATTGCTAATAATGGTAATGGGATAATTTTTGGTCTACCTTGCATATTTAGAATATTGGCTTACAAGCTAACTTTACCCGGAATTTTATTTTATGAAACGCTCTTTTAGAATACTTATTGTAAATTTATACCCGTGTTTTAATAAGTTGATTTTTGATTTGCCCTGCCGCTTATTATAACTTATGGGGACCTCAATAAAATTAATCTTTCTTTTTAAACATCTTGCCGTGAACTGTGGAGAAAAATCCAGATCATCAGATAGGGATTGATAATCAATTAAACCCAATAATTCACGTTTGAATACACGCAACCCGCTACAGGCATCAGTTATATATCGGTTGAATAATAATGTTGCTAATCTGGCAAGAAATACATTTCCTAAGTAACGTATTAATCCGATTTTACTTTTGGTTTTATTACTAAACCGTGAACCAAAACAGGCTAAAGCGTTTTCCTGCTTAGCTAAAGATTCGATTAACCCGATGATTTCTGCAGGCAGATATGTTTTATCCGCATCAATAAATACAATAAGATCTGTATCGGCAAGGCTAAAACCTACCTTTAATGATTTCCCGTATCCCTCCCGATGTAAATTCAAAACAAGAATAATTACTCCTTCATTATTTAATTGATCGAGAGCCACGGAACTGCCATCAGTAGAACCATCGTTTACTACTATAACCTTATAAACATACCTTGAAAGACGCATTACGTCATTTACTTCTTTTATAACGCTAAGAAGCGATGACTCTTCATTAAAAACCGGTATTACTATTGAAACACTGGGTTTAGACATTACATAAAGTAGATTTAATTAAACAACCAATAAAATTACACTTTACTTTGCTTATATCCTGCAACTATACTATTAAAACCAAATTCGAATTTCTTGAATGTTATATTAACAAAACCTGCATCCAAGAATATCTCTTTGAGCGCTTTCCCTGAAAAGTAACCCTTATGTTTTGAAGCCTCTTCCTCGTCATCAAAAAACGGCGTTAATAACAATAATCTTAGGATATTTTTACTTAGAGGAACGGGAGAAGTAACTATTAAAGACCCCCCGGGTGCCAAAATTCGATACGCTTCTTTTACTATCATTTCAGGGCGCCTAAGATGCTCTAATATCGCTAATAACACAACATGATCAAATTGGTTATCATTAAATTCTAGTTTGGAAGGTTTCTCCAAATCAAACTTTAACAATTCAATATTTCTAAACTTGGTATTCTTAATTCGAAAATCAATGCCTATACCTTTTCTAATCCTATGCTCTACGGATAATAGAAACTCTGCATTTATTCCACAACCAATGTCGCATACAACAGAATCATCTAAGATATAACGCGAGGCTTGTTTAATTCTTTCTCTCCTAAAAAGAACATTGAGAAGCGACATAAGTTTACCCTATATATTTGATAGCAACCAGCACGGGTTCAGGACTTACCCATAATAATGCCTTTTTTTCATAAAGTATTTTGCTCGCATAATAATTTGCTCAATCGAACGATTATTCCAGAAATCAAATACTACCTCTCTTGTATTATTGATAATAAAACGCAATCTTCTTTCCTTTAGCAACTTATTCCGGAAATTAATTACCTGCTTATAAGTCAATGTTTCTGACTTACACGGCAGATCATTTCCAGAGTATTGATAAAAATCAAAATATTCAAATGGCATATTATTAATTAATTCTTTGCTGCCTAATTCTGAATAAAGAAATGTTCCAACTTGAGGAGTAAATAAAGCTATGCCAATGCTGTCCGGCTGTATTTCGTGAACAAGCTCTGCGGTAGCTTGTAATGTCCCCACGGTTTCATAACGCGTTCCCAGCATTAAAAAGGCGTGCGTTTTAATTTTGAAAACGTTGGCTAATTTGAAAGCGTTCTTAATTTGTCCAATGGTAATATCCTTATGCAGGGCATCTAAAATCTCCTGAGATCCTGTTTCAACACCAAAACCAACAGCCTTAACACCCAACTGTTTAAATAGATCTGCGGCTTCCTTATCAAAAGAATCTACGCGGCTAAGGACATAGAATCGAAGCACTCCTTTTAATTTTCTACATCTGAGTTCTTCTACCAACCCCTTTATCCAATCCTTATCCAAAGCAAAAGTTTCATCATCAATATGAAATTCATTCTTCTTATATTTCTTATAAAGCATGGTGATCTCTTCAGCAACATTTTCCGGGCTTCTTCTTCTAAACTTAGCAGTAATTTTGTTTAATGCTGGCTGGCAAAACCCGCAATTATACGGGCACCCCCTGCTCGTCATTAACCCTATAACTCCGCTAGCTATATATTGATTGTGGGTAGGCAAAACTTCCCTGTCTGCAAAAGGTAATTCATCCAAATTGGATATAGGCTCTCTTACGCTATTAGTCTTAACCTTGCCTTCTTTTCTATAGGTAATCCCGTTAACTACATCCAAGCTTCCTCCCAATTTCAATGCATTAAGTAGCTCTAGAAAAGTAAACTCCGCTTCCTGGCTCACTACAAAATCAAGGGAATTGCAATCTAATATTACCTCCTCCGGGACAAGCGTAGGGTATGGCCCCCCCGCCACTGTTATAGCACCAATCGTTTTTGAGAAATTAACTATCTCTTTTGCGTTAGAGTATAAATCAGAGCTAGCCGAAACACCAACCACGTCAGGCCTACACTCTTTTATCTTATGCTTTGTTTCTTTTAAATCATTATCAAAAGACGAATCCAGGACAATCACGTCATATCCTTGTTTCTTTATGATAGTAGCAAGCAAAACAATGCCCAGAGGAATTAAAAAACTATTATTCTGGAGGAATGTTCTCGGATACACTAGGCAAATCTTCATAGGTTATGATTAAGTTTTCTCATGAATCTGTTCTCTTGTAAACGGATAATAAAATAAGTTTTTAGCATTCTTAAGAAATATATCAAATCTTCAGGAGAGAAATATCTCAACATATTTAATATATAAATCGGGCGAAGGTAAAACCGCCTTATCAATCTTCTATGCCTATTCATCAAAACTCTGTCTTTGGTGTAAAAAAACGAACTTTTGCCCCAATCTATATGAATTTTTTCAGATTCATCCATTTCTTTATATATGCTACTGCCTGGGAGCGGAACAAAAATAGAAGCCCACAAGTAGGTCGGATTGACCTTGCAAGCCAATTCCATGCTTTCTTTGAATTCTTTTTCTCCCTCTCCGGGCAAACCAACAATAAAAAAAGCCTTTGTTTTAATGTCTAGCTTTTTCGCATTCTTAAAAGTATCAATGACTTCCTTAATTTTTATATTTTTTTTAATAGCCTTCAATATATCCGGACTTCCTGTCTCTACTCCAAACCCAATTATCCTACAGCCGGATTTTTTCATTAATTGCATTATTTCCGGAGTTAAACCGACCCTTGAAAAACAACCCCATCGTATATCCAATCTTTTATCTATGATTAATTGGGAGATTTCACGCAGCCGTGAAGAGTTGGACGTGAATGCGTCATCGGCGAACATAAAAACATTAACGCCCCATCTTTGCCTTGCTTCTTCTACCTCAACTAATATATTTCTTGCGCTTCTTAATCTTAGTTTGCGCCCAAATACACAATGAGAGGCACAATATGTGCATTGGTGAGGACAACCACGGCTAGAGAGTATACGCATTAGCTTTTCGTTCTTTTTAAGCGGAAGCCCAAATTCAACATCACTATGATATTTACTAAAATCAAGAATGTGCCGCGCAGGAAAAGGCAACATATCAAGATTCTCTATAGGTTCACGTAATAGATTAAGGATCAGCTCTCCGTTTTTCCGGTAGGCAATTCCTTTAATGCCAGACCAATCATTCTTATTGCACAATTCAACAATTGTATGCTCCCCTTCCCCTATCACAGCAGCATCTGCGCCGCTTTCTTTAAGACTTTCCCTCGGCAATGCTGATACATGGGGACCCCCAATTATCACCCTAATCCCATTTTTCTTCGCAATTGCCGTGAGCTCAACGACCCTTGACATTAACGGCGAAGTAACTGTAATCCCTACGATATCAGGATTAAAAATATTGACCATTTCGCTAAAATTATCTCCGACAATTTCATCACAAATATTCACCGTTATTTTTTCTTCAGCTAACATCGCCGCTAAATAAAGAAGCCCCAATGGTTGATGTAAATCGCCAAAGCGTTTCAAATGATCCCTCGTATCTAAATGCATACCCGACCTATCAGGCCTTACTAGCAATACTTTCATTACTCGCACCTTTTTACAAATTAATATTTAGATATTAACAGCACCTAGTTTATATATAGAAAACATAAGCGTACCATTTCTTGAATGAATATTCCTTAAAAGGACAGGCTTAACATTGTTTTTCTCTGCAACCTCCAGGAAATTAGCAACGCTTGGTTCCGGGAAGACGTTAAATATATCAACTTTAAATCCAACCTTTAAAATATAATAACCATTTAAATTTTTTAAAATTATTCGCCCAAGGGCATTGTCTTTAACTTCTGCGTCTTTCCACACTATCCAATAGTAAATCGGCATAACCTTTTCTTGACTTAAAAATTCTACGATACCCATAAGATTGAAATTTGTAGTAACAGGATGAGTGATCTTCTCATTGAGCAGATATTTGACAAGCTCCTTATGCGCATCAACCATAATCATCACAGGACTGCTATCTTTACTTTCTTCGAAATAATATTCACACACCTGACTTGTTTGAAACAGAAGCACCAGGATTATTAAAATAAAGTAGAGATACCGTTTAAAAGGGAGTTTAATATATTTTATAATTATTTTTTCTAATATTTCTAGAAGATGGACCAAAAATGTAGATTCAACTATTGCAACAACAGGAACTAATAAAAAGGTGTGCGTAAAATCAAACCCGCTCCGATTAATAATGCTCATGGAAAAGAGCATTAATACCAACAGCAGCGGGAAGAATGCCACTTTTTTTTGCTCAATCCATGGTTTTTTCTTCAACAGGGTAAAAACGGGGAACAAAAAAGAAGCAAACAGTAAAACATAGAAAAAATAATTAACTGCCGGCGCCCTTACCCCATAAAACAAGTAGCGGAAAAAACCTATTGGGTCTCCAAAAATATAAATAAACCTGCCAAACCAATCGGATATCCTTAGCGTTAGCCCTTTCAGAAAATCATCCCCCAGGAAAAAACTGGTTGAAAAGCTTATTGTCCCTGAATCTAGGAAATTATATAAAATCAGTGGGAAAATACCGATCAGAAAAAAGATAAAACCAAGTATCAATTGTTTTAAGCGCAACTTTATTCCAAGACGAAAAACAAAGGCTATAACAAAAATAGCCGATAACGTCCAGAAAATAGTCACTTTTTGATATATAGCTAAGCCGACTAAAAATGATAAAAAGTAAAAGTATCTATTTCTCTGCGTTTTTAAGAAAAGCAGCAAGATAGTTAGAATGCCGATGGAAAATAATTCTGTAAAATGCTCTGGGAATGCCGGAAGCCGCTTAAAAATAATGAATAGTGGATTTGTAGATAATAATAAGGCGCAAGTAATAGCGACTTTTCTTCCCAGGAAGAGATAGGAAAGATAGGCAGTTAAAATAATAATTACCGCCCCTAAAAAAATGCTGGCAAAATGAACCAGGAATACTTTATTGTTACCGAAAAGATTGAAAAAATTTACATAATAATGTGCCAGGGCCCCGGTGTATTTGTTTTTCATAACGGGAAATACCGCTTTTGAAATACGTAATAAATACTCCGGTTCAACTACTGTCCGAATCATCTCTAGCGGCCCTATCCGGTTAATACGCGCACCGGAGAAAAATCCAGGTACTGGTACGGCATATTCATCTACAAGCACATCGCCATCCTTAACAATATCAGTAACTACCAAAGGGTAGAACGGCGAAGAGATGTCCATATTAAACTCACCGCTTCCTAGGCCTATTCGGGGAGATGAATATACGGACAGGCAAAAGTAAACAATCAACGCAAAAATAAACCAATTAATCTTAGGAAAATAAGTTCTCGCTAACTTCATATTTTGATAATATTTAACATATCTTCCTGAAACATAATGTTCTTGCTCACATGTGGTATTGAGTCCGGAAGATTGCCCTCATATTGCCTATTAGAATAGGCGTTAGTAATTAAAGAAATCCTTCTCTTGTCATGCCCCTGCCTAACAGCTTTATACCGTCTATACCCGCATACTTATAATAAACTAAGCCGTCTATGCTGCCTGCCCGCACCGGGTTGGAAACAAGCCAGCTAAAAATATAAAATGCCTAAAATAGTTATAATAACAATTTTAGAGATGGGAGAATACTCAAATTCGTCTTGAGCTCTTTTATTTTACGTCATTAAAGCTTAACCGGTTCTTTTTCTAAAACATCTTCTTGTAATAATTGTTTAATATTGCGTTTCCTGTTAACCACCATTGACTGGCTGTAATAACTCTTAAGCCCAACTCTCCTGGATATCGCGCTATTCATAAGAAGGCGGAAGAAAAATGATAACGGATAGATATTCAATAAGAAATACAGCGCTTCCGAGATAAACTCAGAGCAAAATGGGAGGTTTCTTGTTATGATCCGGGATAAAAAATAAGTCCTGATTCTATAGTTTACCTTTATACATTCTTTTTGTTTATAATATAA
This sequence comes from uncultured Planctomycetales bacterium, assembly GCA_964593005.1. Taxonomy (GTDB): domain Bacteria; phylum Omnitrophota; class Gorgyraeia; order Gygaellales; family Profunditerraquicolaceae; genus UBA6249. Next base: position 20,828 of record CAZQGT010000001.1, on the reverse strand, counting down.
GGGTTTGATTGCAGGCTGTTCAAGAAAATTAGTCAATCTTTTGCTGGATTCTATTAATAAGTTCGATCTCCTGCAAACAGAATGCAGCTCTGTTTTAGGAAATGGGAAGAAATAAAATACAATTCCTATATCTGGTTTTAAGCGTTTATTCAGTAATAACGTTTCTTCCATTAGTTCTTTGGTTTCAAAAGGAAAACCTAAAACAGAAAAAGAAAGCCTCTGAATATCAAAATCTTTCAATAACTTAAACGCCTTAATAATCTGGTTGTTGCTTACGCTGCGATTCAGGATATTTCTTCTGAACTCTTCGTTCCCGCTCTCTACCCCCATTTTTACAAGGACGCACCCTGATTTTTTTAATGTTAAACATATATCTTCCGTTATATATTCGGCCCGGGAATAACATATAAAAGGCAGTTTAACTTCACGTTCATATAACCTGGAGAATTCTTCAAACCATCTTTTATCTAAAGTCAAATTATCATCCCAGAATTCAATGCCTTGAATACCTGAATATTTGGATAAGTTATTTTTGATCATTTTAATCGCGTATTCAACCGGTAAAAATCTCAGGTGATCTTTGGGATTAGGATAAACGGAACGTATGGCATGATTACAGCAATAAGAGCAATTATGCGGACAACCCCTGCTTATCATCATAGGCATCCAGCCTGAATTATATTTATTTATTTTCCCGGTTTCAAAAATAGAATAGTCGGGAAAAGGCAATCTTGAAAGATCCGGCTCAATCGGGGGAATAGGGTTTTGTCTTATCAGCCCGCCGTCAATTCGCCAGTAGAACCCCGGAATACCCGAAACAGGTTCCTGCGAATCTATTTTTTCCAGCAGAGCAGGAAAAGTATACTCTCCTTCTCCAATACAAACCCCCTGGATTGAATCCACCTTGAATACATCAACAGGATCCAGAGTAGGGTGAATCCCCCCTGCCACCTGGAGCACTTTGCTTCTGCGTGAGATAGCCTTAGAATATATATCAAGGTGTTTCCTCTGGTTAGTCGCAAACGAAAACCCGACTATATCCGGGCTAAATTTTAAGACTTTATCAACCACGGTTTCAGGATTATCCTCTCTGATTAAATGGTAAAATCCAATGCTGTGGCCATTTTTGCGTAAAACCGCGGCTAAAGAAGCTAAACCATGGTTCAGCCCTGGCGGCATATTAGTGTTAATATCAAAATATATTAAATAAACTTTCGCCATAGTCCCGTTTAAATATGAGGGTTAAAAGTATTTAAACATATCCCCTGAAACAAGCTCGGATATGTATTTATCCATACGCTTAAGCTGATCATCAGGATAAATTTTAAGAACTTCATTAGATACATTTTGGCAATATGTGCATTCCTGGCAGGAACGTAAAGAACAGTCATTACTCAAAAAATGATTAATAAAACCGTCTAATTTATTATTATCAATATAAATACGGGTTCCGGAAAAAAGGCCCCTGCCTTTTTGAAGCTTAAAGATGTTTACCAAAAACGGCCTGAGAAAATACCTTAGTTTATGCAGTAAACCCGAATCCTGAAACATAATATTCTTGGTTGCATGAGGCATCAAGTCTAAAAGGTTGCCATCATATCTCCTTTTAGAATAAGCATTAGTGATTAAGGAAATTGCCTCACTATTCATACCTCTATCCACCAGCTTTATGCTATCTATACCCACATCTTCATAATAATGGGTATCTTCCGGCCTGATCCAGAGAGAGCGAATAAACTCTACGGGATGGCTGAGCCGATAGGACGTACATTTTAAAGAACAATAATCAATAACAAAACCTTTCAGCCGATAACCTGACTGAGATGCGTGGGCATTTAAAACCGAATGATACTTATAAAAAGGGCACCTGTACAGGCAAAGAAGGTTGGCGATCAGCTGAAGCTCGCATTTCACATTTTTCCTTATTCTCTTTAACAGTCCGAAGTTACGGTTAACATCAACCACGCTTAAGGTAAGCTTATCCGCCCCTAAATCATTCCAAAATCGTGCCCTCTCAACCGTATCTATACCCGCCTGTGTTGATATTGCCACTTTCAGTTGAGGATAACACTTCTTTGCTAATTCCAAAAGATAGGGGATAGCTACGGTAACCTGGTCTACTTTAATAGATACTAACCAATCAAAAAGCTGGCGTATCTTTTTTTGTCCCGAAGCAGTCCACTCTAAATTACCTAAACAGGTAGTGTTTAAAAGATAACTAAACTTCAAACCGTTTTGATGGGCCTCTTTAACATGGAGAGCGGCTTGTTTTCTAGAAACATGCGGTATCAGGAAAGAAGCCCTGCCTCCACCTACAAAATCACAGGCAAGTTTTCCATACAACTCATCAATATTCTCTTTTTCTAATCTAGGAATCAAATCCTGCTGCCAATTGGTTGGAATAGAAAGTTTCATTTCTCAATCCTTGTCTGCGTATCTGTCATTAATATATAGCTGCATTTTAGCACAAAAGATAATTACTGCTTATTGGCTATTGCAATAAACCCTGAAACTAACCCTAGAAACCTCTGCTTTATAAGCGTTACTTTAGTTTCTTCCGGAAAAAAAGAAAGAAACTCTTTTACCGTAAGAAGGTTTAACCTATTGATGTCAGCAAAATATTCCTTACCAAATATTTTATATACCCAAAAACGCGCCCTTATCGGCAGATAATGGACAAAAGGCAACAAGGTATGCGTATCCATAGGAAACCAAAAATTTGGAGTAGTAATGAATGCCTTTTTGCCAACCCGGATGGTTTCACGGATTAATTTCTTTTGATCCTCAGCCTTGCCGGCATGCTCTACTACTGCATTACAAAATACGATATCAAAATAATCGTCAGGAAACGGAATCGCCCTCCCATCGCCAAAAATAAGTTTTACTTTAGGGAAATCTTGCGGGAAATTATCGTATTCTTCGGCCTTGCCACAAGCTAAAGCTATGATATTCTCTGGATATTTATACCATTGCTCTAGGAAATTTGTACCTAAGAATACGTGTGAGCCGACTCCGACATCAAGAATCCTGTCATCAGGCTTAGGCTGCATTAAGGAAATAAAAAATTCATATTTCTTCTTTATGGACCCCATAATGAATACAGAGCTTATTTTCCAAGCCAGCCCTCCGGGCCAACCCCAAATCTTATCCCTAACCCAATTCATCATTATATTTATTTTAGAATTTTTAGCCGAAAAAATATTAACCCCTTTTTGCCAAAACCCCCAGAAAATCTAAAGCCGTACCTACCTGAAACGCAAACCGCTTAGGGTTTTTTAAACTTTTCAGTTGCCTGTAAAGATATTTTCTTCTTAAATAAAACCGTTTATATGCCTCTTTTAATTTATTCTGTAAAATCTTACCGGTATCATCCGGCTGATCCCATCCATACCAGCGCAAAGAATCTGGCAAAATATTTGAGCAGCTGTTTATTTTATTACGTTGGGTATAAAATTCTGTAGAAGGAACCGGAAACGCTAACTGGAACTGGGCAAAATCAAGATCCAGGCTTAAAGCAAGCTTGAGCGTATCTTCAATAGTCTCTTTTGTATCTCCATACATACCAAACATAAATGCCCCCGAAACCTCAATACCGGCTTTTTTGGTTAATTTTACGGCATTTTTTATCTGCTCCAAAGTAATCCCTTTTCCGCTTAAATCCAAGACTTTCTGCGATCCACTCTCCAGACCATAACAAATCTGATGGCATCCCGCTTCTTTCATCGCGTTCAACAATTCACTGTCTATGGTATCCACGCAAGAAAAACATCTCCAGGAAAGATTATATTTACCTTCAACAAGACCGCGGCAAATCAAAAGAAGCCTTTGCCTGTTAATAGTCAAGGTTTGATCTCTGAATATTATCTCTTTAATTCTAGATCTTCTGGCTATCTCATCTATTTCTCCTAGAACGTTAGCAACAGAACGGAATCGAACCTTATTCATATACCAAATATTAACCTGGCAAAAATTACATTTATAAGGACACCCCCTGCTCGTATTCATCAGGGTAAACGGATTTCTTGCTGTAAAAGGCGCCTGGTATCTTTTGTTCGGCAGTAAGTCCCTGGCGGGGAATGGGAGCGAATCTAAATCTTCAAGCAAATCCCTATCAGTAACAACAACCTCGTTATTTATTTTATAGGCCACGTTACGGATAACCCGGCCTTTTATGATCTCTAAAAAAGGTTTTTCGAGTTCCCCTAAAATGACATAATCTACACATCCTGAATCTAACGCTATTGCCGGATCTACAGTAACATTCGGCCCTGAAATAATTATTTTAACGGCGGGATTTCTTTCTTTAATCATTTTTGCAAGCAACAGGTCATCTTTGATGCTTCCCCAGGCCGAAGGAATACCCACAAACTTGGGCCTCTGTTTTACTATCATCTCAACGATTGTTTTATGGGGCATATGCGACGCGTTGGCGTCAATTAGACTTACACTTATATTATTTTGCTGCAGCAACGCCGCTACATACGCTAAGTCTAGCGGCGGGTAAACCACTGACCCGGGTAGTTCTCCGCCACACCAGTCGCGAAGAAAATGAACATGTTGCCTATTTATGGTTGCTAAAGGATTTACTAGGAATACTTCTGCCAAATCTGCCTTTCAGAAAATATGACTAAATTATGAATCATACCATTTAGGTTTTTTAAGGCGCATAAAACCTGTGATTCCATTAAACTTCTCTTTTCCTAAAATGGTATCCATCACGCCAAGGAAAAGCATTTTCATTGTATTTCGGAGAAACCACCAGTAAAGCCCCCTCTTATGCTTATATGGAGAGAATAACCCCCTGATTAACCAATGCGGCCGATATAATATATACCGTTTGTTAAGCTCCATGTTCAGCCTGGCAAATTCTTCCATTGACAATCCATTATCTGAACGCATTATGGGAGTAGACCAATCATACCGCTTAAAATCTTTTACCTCTAAAGAATCATTCTTTATCGCTTCCTGATAAAGGAATGTCCCGGGAACCGGAGCTACAGGATGGAAAGCCGGGTAATCTATGTCTATTTCAACAGCGTATTTTACCAAATCAAGCATGGATTCCCTGGTATCAAAAGGCAAGCAGGTAACAAAAGTTCCCTGCCGGAATACTTGCGGGTATTTATTCTTAAAAATAAGAAAAACCTCTTTTATTAAATCACGGGTATAAACTGATTTCTTGATCTTCCTAAGGTCTTCGGTACAACCGCGCTCCACGCCGATAAGCGGGTGGGTTAGCCCGGCCATAACCATTTTCTTTAAAACTCCTGCCTTTTCATCGCGTAGCAAATAATCTGCCCTTAAAAAAGCCCACCAATGCAAATCTTTATAGCCCCTTTTCAACAGTCCTTCACAAAAATCATTTGTCCATTTAAGATCAACATTAAAAGTCGGATCTGCCCAAAGAATATATTTTCTATTGTACCTTTTATAGGCAATATCCACTTCCTCCAGCGTCCTTTCTACGCTTTTTGTCCTATATCTTGGAGATACATCCAGCTCCCCCTTCTCTATGTCTGTTTTTAAATGCTGCCCCCAAAATGTCCACAGGGAGCAAAAATTGCACCTGTCCACGCAACCCCGGGAGTGCTCCAATGTCACGCTTTGTGGCCAGAGATAGCCAAAAGGAGAATATTTACCCATCGGCATAAGGTCAAACGCTGGCAAAGCAAGCGTATTAAGGTCTTTTATCAACGGCCTGGAGGCTGTCCTGATTATCTGGCTGTTATTTTTAAAAGCTATGCCATTGACTTGGCATAAGTCTTTATTTTCCTTAAGCGCCTTGATTAACTCTACAATTGTCTCTTCACCTTCAAACCTTACGATAAAATCTATAACAGAGCTGTTTAATCCGTATTCCACCATCCAGGAAAAAAAATGCCCTCCGGCAACTGTAATTATAGAAGTATCGATCTCCTTTGTCAGCTTAAACAGCCTGAGAGCCTCATGGGAATAAAGGGCTTCTTCTCCCGCTCCAACAATATCCGGTTTTTCTTCTTTTATCAACTTAGCTAAGCTATCCCATCCTATTTTAAGCGGGGGGCAATCAATGATTTTTACTTCCAGATCCGGAAGTTTTAATCTTATCTCCGCGGCCAAACAAGGCAGCCCAAGAGGCAGGAGAAAATTATCTGATTCATTGATAAATGGCCAAAGATACCTGGGAGGTCTGACTAATATTATTTTTTTTATTTTCATCTGTTTATTTGTTATAAATATTAAACGTTAGGTTTATTCTAACATGCGGTGATAAACTTTCAATACAATTCGCCAAAAAAGCCCCGGTTATCAATATCAGCCGGGGCTAATTTTTATACTTAAACAACAAGTTGTATTAATATAGTTTATTGCCTCTTCTGCCTACCGGGTCAAAACCAAATAGCCTTTCCAGCCGATGGGGTATTTTTTCTGAAAGAATAGCCAGGCTTGCAGCGGCTAAAGATAATTTCTCAGCAAACAGCCCGCAGCTTTTTTTATGAGGTACGGCGGGATCGCCATTAAAAAAATAGTTCACGTTCAAGCAGGAGCCTGTTGAACGACAAAGGCTGAACAAATCACAGTCATTGCGGCAATGCTCAAAGCGTTTATTTATTCTTCCTATAAACGCCTGCAGTTTCCTGTCGTCAATACCTCTTTTCACATCCCCTAATTCGAATTCATCCACTCCTAAAAAAGAGGTACACGGATAAATCTTGCCGTCAATACTAACCGCAATCTGGCCTTTGGCAGCCGGACATCCTCCTGAAACTTCATGGTTATAATAAAGCCTTTGCATTAATTTAAAAAACCGGTTAAAGAACGTTTTACCGTAATTCAGGTTCCCCAAAACAACATCATCAATATAACGCAATGCCAGCTTCTCGTACGTTTTACACAAAAGCCTATAATTTTCTTCCGTGCTAAAAAAACTTGTTTCTTGCCCGGGAAGGAACCTATGACAGGCATCTTCGCTTTCAAAAAGCTCAATCCTCTCAAACCCCAACCTTCTGAGATTCTCATACAATTTAACCATATCAGGGAAAAGTGGGGTAACTGTTGTCCTCCCTACCAGCCTTTTCATTATTTCCCTGGGCATTTTTTTAAGATTCCCTTTAATTATATCAAAACTACCATCCTGATTTATAAAAGGCCGGTTATGGTCGTGTACTGCTTTAGGTCCGTCAATACTTACAGCAATTTGTACTCCCTTGCTAATCAATACCTCGGCTACCTGCGGAGTCAAAAGGGTCCCATTTGTCGCCAACAAATAGTGGAATTCTAAACCCCATCTCCGCTGATTGCTTCTGCAATAATCAACTGTCGCCATTAATGTCTCTAGATTCATTAATGGTTCGCCGCCATAAAAGTCAACTACCAGATTCTTATCTCTGCCGCGGGCCTTAACCAAAATATCTACTGCCCTCAAAGCAACTTCGGGAGACATAAATTCATCACGCTTATTATTGCTGAAACCCCCTCTTTTCTTGCCTGTAAATCTCCGATTAGAATATTTCCCGTGGTCATTCCAACAATAAACACAGCGCAGATTGCAGCTTGATGTCAAATTAAGGGTTAAATCAGTGAGGCCGGAAGATGCATTTCTGTCGGTTGCAAATGATATCTCTTTTTCAGAAAAAGGGAAAAGTTTTGTTATTCCGGCGGGTATATTGAATTTCCTGGCTAAGGCGGATATTTCTTTTTTGGAAGGATGATCTGCTAAAAGAGAAATGCGCTTATTCCATTCCTTTAACAGGCGATAAGTTTCCGGGGAGAGCTCGTAAAAGTCTCCCGTAGCTGTAGATATACCTATATACCTGCTTAATTTATGGAATAAAACTACTGGCGGAATTATCTTAATAGTAATCGACCTCTAAAAAAATACGAAAGAATTAATCTTTACCACAAAACCCTGCCTGATCGGCAATAGCGGGAAAGCTTTTTCTTCCCTTTTGTGGTTTTGTTGACTTTCTTTGCCTTTGTTTTCTTACTTGCTTTTTTTGCTTTCATCGCTACACCTCCATAAAAAATATACTACTAATATAGTTTTATTACAAGCACTATTTAAACCTCTGTCTACATGCTTATATCCACCCGAAATTCAGAATACATACCGTTTTTTACCGTTACCTTGCCATGGTAATCTTGGCGGTATTTAATTGAACGGTTAAACACCCCGCCAACAGATATATTGCCCTGAATATATTTATTTAGCATATATCTCAGGCCAGCCCCGGCATGCATTTCGTTATATTCCAGAACCGTATTCTTTAGCCCATCTTTATTCACCTTATATTCATCCATTGTTATATCCGCCTGGCCAAAAATGGTGAGCTTTTCATTCAAAGCATAGGTTACTTCCGGCTGTTTAGGGACAATATTAAACGTCAATTTATCGGTGGGTTTATAGATAAAACCCAGCATCGGCATAACCGGGTCGCTCTCATGCGGAGTTATTGAGACACCGGCAATAAAAGTTAATTTATCGCTGAACTGATGGATAAAGAAATACCTCTGGGCAATGCTCATGGCAGAGGAACGAATACTCCAATTATCCGTATGAAACGACGGAGCCAATCCTATTGTAAAATAAGTATCCTTTAGACTAAAAAAAGGCAGGGTAGTTTCTGCTCCTATGAATACTGAAGTCAAACGCGATGGAAGCTCTACTGCCGTAGCATTGGTTATCCCGATATATTTCGCCCCTAAAGCAAACTCCACGGGCAATTGCCCAAAAGCTTTTAAGGTATAGCTATATTCAGATGCTGAATCAACAATTCCGATCTTTCCGGATTGAGCGCCTGCGGGCCGGGAAGGCATATAGCGGGTATAGGTATCTAAATCATGGTTATAAAACTCTTCTTCTTCAACAATTGCTTTGCCTAGTTTTTGGCGATAAATAGAAGCGTCTGAGCTGGAATCCTCCCCTGCCCCATCCATAACCTCTTTCTGGATTTGATTCTTCAGCGCATCCTCTTCGGCATAAAGGTTAAATACAGGAAGAGTACAAATGATAACCGTTGCGGAAAAAATAAATTCCGCACTGAATTTATTTTTCTTATTTATAAACACATAAACCTTTCTTTTATTCAATACTAGTTCCGGCGGAGTTTTTTGTCAACAAAAAATACGCCCTGGTTATCAGCCGGGGCGTATTTTAACTCTATCCAATAAGAATATTATGCTTTGTAAAACAAAGCTGCTTTGATGAATTCCCTGAACAAGGGGTGGGATTTATCCGGCTTAGACTTAAATTCCGGATGAAATTGTACCGCAATAAAATAGGGGTGATTTTTCAATTCCACTATCTCCACCAACCCCTTCTGCGGGTAAATACCGGAGAATACCATGCCTTTTTTCTCAAATATTTTCTTATATTGATTATTAAACTCATACCTATGCCTGTGCCGCTCAGAGATTAACCCTTTGTTATAAACCTTAAAAGCAAGGCTGCTTTTTCTAACTTTGCAAGGGTAAGCGCCTAAACGCATCGTACCCCCTAAATCACTATATTTCTTCTGCTCCTCCAGAAGGCTGATTACCGGGTATTTTGTCTGCTTAAACTCCGTTGAATTAGCGGCTGCAAAGCCGCATACATTCCTGGCAAATTCAATTACCGCGCATTGCATCCCCAGGCAAATACCTAAAAAGGGGATCCTGTTTTGCCTGGCGAATTTGATTGCCTTGATCTTGCCTTCAATACCCCGATAACCAAAACCTCCGGGGACCAGTATTCCTGACACGCCTTCCAACATTCTTTCAATTCTACCCTTTTCCAGGCTCTCGGAATCAATTCTTTTTATTTCTATCCTGGCATCATTATGAATGCCGGCGTGGATTAAAGCTTCATATATGGATTTATAGGCATCCTGCAATTCAATATATTTGCCAATTACGGCAATGGTAACTTTATTTTTCGGATTAAGCACTCTGTTAACTACGCCCCTCTCCCAATCCTTAAGATCTGAAAACTTACAGATCAATTTAAAATGGCTCAGGATGATCTCATCAAGAATTTGGTTCTTAAAAACTAAAGGGACCTGGTATATAGAATCCATATCCGGGGATTCAATAACAGATTCCTTTCTCACATTACAGAATAAAGATATTTTCTCTTTAACGCTGTCGGTCAGAGGCTCTTCAGTCCGGCAGATCAATACATCCGGAATAATCCCTATCTCGCGCAAAGTGCCGACACTATGCTGAGTAGGCTTTGTTTTTACTTCACCGGCTGCTTTGATATACGGGACAAGAGTTAAGTGAATATAGAGGACATTATCATACCCCATATCCAGCCTGAATTACCTGGATGCCTCCAAAAAAGGCAGGCTTTCAATATCCCCCACAGTGCCGCCAATTTCCACAATGATTATATCGGCCTTAGAAACCAGGGCGCATTTCTTTATCCTCTCCTTTATCGCATCTGTAATATGCGGGATAACCTGGATAGTTTTCCCCAGATAATCGCCTTTTCTCTCCCGGGAAATAACCGAATTGTAGATCTGCCCAGTGGTTATATTGCTGAATTTTGATGAAATTGTGTTGGTAAAACGCTCATAATGCCCGAGGTCTAAATCTGTTTCTGAACCATCCTCAGTGACATAAACCTCCCCATGCTGGTATGGATTCATTGTCCCCGGGTCAACATTAATATAGGGGTCCAGTTTCATAAGGGCAACTTTTAACCCGCGGGATTCAAGAACTTTGCCTATAGAAGCAGAGGCAATACCCTTACCCAGGCTTGAAATAACCCCGCCAGTTATAAAAATATATTTAGACATTTACCCCCCTTTTTTTAAAGAAAACCGAGTTGGATTAATTATAAGTTACATTTTTCTGCTTAAAGGCAAATTACCCTTTGCGACACCACATCCGACATTACCCTTAAAGATCTATTGCTGACATCATAAACCCCGATGATCTCTTCGTATTTCACAGATTCAGGCATAAGCTCGCTGAATAAATTCTTTAGTTGTTTGAACCAGGAGAGGTTAAGCAGCGAATCATCCTTCTCGGGAAATAAAGCTACGTAAAATATATTTGTTTCCACCAAGTCCTGGAAGAAATGCGTCCCGAAGGACAACTCAGGCATAAGGTTACCGGCTGAAAAAGCCACCTCTGCAAGCACGGCAACATTATTTATCTCGGCAAATTTAACCGGTACTCCCAAAGACGGAGTAGTCGTCCCCCATCTTCCCGGGCCCATAAGCAGGGTGGGCAACTCTTCTTTATCTTTTATCATCCTGTTCAAATTCCCGACAATATGGGCAATCTCATATTTATCCGATAGCAGTAGTTTATTATACTTTTCAGGGTCAACATAGATAACCCAATCAATCTTCTGAGAAATATTGCCTCCCAGAAAATAACCCTGAGAATCAAAAAGCAGGTCATTTTTATTCACCTGCTCAGGCATCTCAACTTTAAGGCCCAGCCCCCGCGTCTGCAGCGGCCTGCATTGCAACAGGTTTATCTTAAAAGAATTATTCTTTGTAAAATTTATTGTAAATTCGATTTCCACGGGATAGTGATAAGTTAACTCAAGTAGCCCTAATATTGATTTCAATGAATTTACCAGCGGTTTATTTTCAAGGACTTTATCAAGGGTCAATATCCAATAATCCTTATCTCCCATCCCCCTCTCTTCCATCATACGCTTAGCCTCATCATCTTTAACAGCCACCAGCTCAACATTTGAAAAAGATTTTTCGCTAATCAGCTTCTCAAAAGGTATAGCCTGAAAAGTATTATCTTTTGTATTAATAATGTCTACCATATGCTGCGAATATTTCCTTATATCATCCTTCTCCGCATAAGGCCTGCGCAACGGCTCGCTTAATGCCGCCATCCTTGGATAGTCCCCTTCAACCCGGTTAACTGCCCTAGTACCTAAGCCGAATACAAGTCTAAGCATCCCTGCTTCAGGATCAATGTTTTTATTCCAAACATAGGTGTTGTAAGAAACGCCCACTCCGGCCAAATCCGGGAAAAAGTAGTTTTTGTGGTGCGCACCGGAAACACGCTGCACCAGAAGGGCCATCTGCTCATCTGACTTATCCAGCCCTCTCTGTTTTCTGTATACCAGAGCGTCTTCATTCATAGTACTGGCATATATCTTCTTTACCGCCTCGGCAAATTGGATATATCTTTGTTCCGGGCTGCCCTGGTTGGCTAAAAAGATGCTTTCGTATTTACCAGCGAAGGCATTGCCAAAATCATCCTCCAAAAGGGAGCTTGAGCGGATGATCATCGGGGAGGAACCAAAATATTCCACGATTTGCTGAAAACGCTCCATTATCTCTTCAGGAAATACGCCATAAAGCATTTTTTCTTTAAGTACCTTGGCGATATTAAAATACCCCGCTTCACTTTTCTGCTGCATATGCAGCTTCCACCATCGGTTGTGCACAATAAACGAATAGAATATATCTGAACCTATATAGAAAGAGTCATGCGGCTCTGAAAGTTTATCCCAGTTAAGCAGCTTATCCTTTGAAAGTATCTTGCGGGCTAACAGCATTCCTACAGTCTTGCCGCCGATAAAGCCCGTACCGATTAAGCGGGATTTTATCTCAACCAGTTCCTCCAGTGAAAAGTTACTTACCGCAAGCGAGAGTATTTTTTTATTCTTGGAAAGCATTAAATTGCAAAGCCGCTTTACCATTTCTTTCTTCTGCTTCAGCAAAGATTTGTTCTTTACCAGAGACTCCACTTCTAAAAATAGGCGGTCCCAGTAATCCAGGTTTCTCTTGGCATTCTCCGCTCCCCTCCTGCGGATATGCGATAATATTTCAACGGCATTAACGCTGTCGGTAATCGGAACAAAGTTATCCCCTTCCTTTTGATATGGGAGGAACATAGTCGGAGAATACCGGTTCCACACTTTAAGGGGATGGATATAAAAATTCCCCTCGCAATGGTATACATCCATAAGCAGTTGGGTTGTTTCGCGTATACGGGCTATGGATTTAAACGAATGGTTATTCCGGAGAATAGAAAAATAGGTTACTGTCTTGAGTTCATAAAGATACGGACAGGTTACCATAAAAAAGTTGCCTATCATAAGGTCTGTTGCCCAGGCAGAGAGCAGCTCTGATAAGCAATCAAATACATAATAGGCCCCTTCGCCTTCTTGCGTAATAATATTATTTACTTTGGCGGTAAAGGATTCAAACCCGGCCTGGGCATTAAGCTCATACCGCTTTATCTGCCTGGATGGCTTAATCAACTCTTTATGTGTTGCGAACCTCATATAGACGATCCTCTTTTTTTCTTTTAAGGCCTGGCGCACAAAAGGTTTTACAAGGTTGGCATAATCATCCATATCGTCTATCTGCCAGACTACATTATCCCCCAGCCTTAAACCGGTAATTACACTATCTAAACCTCTTATACCCGTGCTTATCATTTTCGCGCTCCTTTATATAACCGGTAAATTACTCTGCCCCATTAAATATTTATCCATAAAATAGGCGCAGCGCCTTCCTTCGGCGATAGCCCAAACTACCAGCGACTGCCCGCGCCTCATATCCCCTGCGGAAAACACATTCTTAAGCGAAGTCGCATAATTCTTATCGGTCATAACATTTCCGCGGCTGTCAAATTCAACCTTAAGTTCATTAAGCAGGCCTGATTGTTCAGGATGGAGAAAACCTACGGCAAGAATGACCAAGTCGACGCTGATTTCAAACTCACTCCCGGGAATCTCCCGCATAACAGGGCAGGCTTTACCGTTTGCAGGGAAAAATTCAACTTTTACACAAGAGATTTTCTTAACATGATTCTTTTGCCCTATGAAACGCTTGGTTAATACCTGCCATTGCCGCTCTCCGCCCTCTTCATGGCTTGTTGATATTTTTAAAATCAAAGGGTAGTTTGGCCAAGGTTGCGATGAATCCCTGCATTCAGCTGGCCGAGGCAAAACTTCAATTTGCACTACGCAAGAGGCGCCTTGGCGATGAGCAGTACCCACGCAATCAGAGCCACTATCTCCTCCGCCGATAACTACCACTTTTTTGCCTTTAGCATCAATTAATTCTTCTTCCGGAATCTTATCTCCGGCAACCCTCCGGTTAGATTGAGTAAGATAATCCATGGCAAAATATATACCCTTTAACTGTCTTCCTTCAACCTTAAGGTCTCTTGGAACGCGGCAGCCACCTGCCAGACATAGCGCATCAAAATCAGACAGGAGCTTATCCACAGAATAATTTACGCCTATATTTATGCCTGTTTTAAAAACAACCCCTTCTTCTCTCCAGATATCAAGACGCCTGTCTAAAATGTTTTTTTCCAATTTAAAATCCGGGATACCGTAACGCAAAATCCCTCCCGGCTTATTATCCCGTTCAAAAACAGTTACATTATGCCCTGCCCTGTTAAGTTGTGCTGCGCAGGATAAACCCGAAGGCCCTGAACCTATAACCGCAACCTTTTTCCCGGTCCTGCTCTCTATATGATATGGTTTAATTAATCCATTCTTAAATCCTGCCTCTATAATCGCTAGTTCATTTTCTCTTATGGTAACCGGCTGATCATTCAACCCGAGAACACAGGAATATTCACATAAAGCCGGACAAACCCGGCCGGTTATTTCAGGAAGATTGTTGGATGCCTCCAATAAGCTGAGCGCCTGTTTCCAGTTCCCCCCAAACATATGGTCATTCCACTCCGGGATATAATTACCTATCGGACATGCCCAATGGCAAAAAGGAGTTGAGCAATCCATACAGCGGCTTGCCTGTTCCTGCGATTGGCTTTCCGAGCGTATCCTATAAACATCTTTGAAATCTTTAACCCGCTCGCAAACCTGCCTGTAACAACCTGCCTGCCGGCCTAATTTCAGGAAACCCCGTTCCTCACCCATCGAGATCCTCCGCGATATCAAGTTTCTTCTCAATCTTGGCCCCTTCTAAAATACGCTTATACTCTACCGGCATAACCCTGACAAATTTCCTAAGTTGATCATGAAGGTTATCTAAAATAATTTTGGCCTTAATGCTCTTTGTATACTTAAAGTGGTTGCTAAGCAAATGGTATATTGTATCTTTATCAGATTCTTTTATTCTCTCCAATTCAACCATATCCAGGTTACATCTTTGTTTAAATGTGGCGTCTTCATCATACACATAGGCTATTCCGCCAGACATGCCGGCGGCAAAATTATTCCCTGTCTTCCCCAAAATAATCACCCTGCCGCCAGTCATATATTCACAGCCATGGTCGCCCACTCCTTCAACAACAGCGTATAAACCGGAATTCCTCACACAAAACCTTTCTCCTGCTACGCCGCTTATATAGGCCTCCCCTGATATGGCCCCATAAAAAGAAGTGTTTCCCGCAATTATATTCTCGTCCGATTTATAGTCAACTTTTCTATTAGGGTATATGATAATCTTCCCTCCGGAAATCCCTTTTCCCACATAATCATTAGCCATACCCTCTAATTCAAAGGTAATCCCCTTTGCTAAAAATGCGCCGAAACTTTGCCCGGCAATACCGTCAAATTTACAAACTATGGAATCCTCCAGTAATACCCCTTCTCCGCATCTCTTACAAACCTCTCCGCTTAACATCGCGCCCACAGCCCTATCAGTGTTATTGACACCAAGCGCAATCTTTACCGGGAGGTTTTTCTTAACACGATCCTCCCATATCTCAATCAACTTTCTATCCAAGACCGAATCCAACGAGCTGTCTTGTTTAACTTTGTAATAACGTCCGACATCTTCGGAGAGCTCCGGCCTGTAAAGGATCCGCGAATAATCTATCTGGCTGGCCTTCGCAGGGACAATTCCCCGGTTTAATTCCAAAAGATCCGTCCTACCGATCATTTCATCTATGCTCCTTAACCCCAGGCTTGCCATAATTTCACGCAGCTCAGCGACTATGAAATTAAAGTAATTGACAATATACTCCGGCCTGCCGCTAAACCTTTTTTGCAGTATATCATCTTGTGTAGCCACGCCAACTGAACAATTATTAAGATGGCAATGCCGTAACATCACGCATCCGATTACAACCAGTATTGCCGAACAAAAACCATATTCCTCCGCCCCCAACAAGGCAGCGATTGCCACGTCCCTTCCAGTGCGCATTTGTCCATCAGCCTGCAAGCGCACTCTTGAGCGCAGATTATTCAACAATAGCGTCTGGTGTGTTTCTGAAAGACCCAATTCCCATGGTAACCCGGCATATCTTATTGAGCTTCTGGGAGATGCGCCTGTTCCGCCATCCCCTCCCGAAATAAGAATCATATCCGCGTGCCCCTTTGCCACGCCGGCTGCAACAGTACCTACCCCCACTTCAGAAACAAGCTTTACGCTCACCCGGGCTTTGGGATTTGCATTTTTTAAATCAAAGATAAGCTGGGCAAGATCTTCAATAGAATATATATCATGATGCGGAGGAGGCGAAATCAATGTTACCCCCGGAGTTGTATACCTGGTCCGGGCAATTATCCCGCTTACCTTATGCCCGGGCAACTGCCCTCCTTCTCCAGGTTTAGCCCCCTGAGCAATCTTTATCTGTATTTCATCGGCGTTAACTAAATAATTTATAGTTACCCCAAACCTGCCGGAGGCAACTTGTTTTATGGCGCTCCTTCTGGAATCGCCGTTAGGTAAAGTAATAAACCTGTTGGGGTCCTCTCCGCCTTCTCCGGTATTAGATTTACCTCCTATGCGGTTCATGGCGATAGCAATTGTCTCATGCGCCGAACCGCTTATTGAACCAAAACTCATTGCCCCTGTAACAAAACGCTTTAAGATTTTCTCTGCCGGCTCAACATCCTCAATAGGCACAGGATTTGTTTTCTTAAAATTAAGCAGGCTTCTTAAAGTAACCGGATTTCCTGATTGGTTATTAATCAAATCCGCAAACTCCATGTATTTATTATAATCCGCATTGCGCGTAGCATCTTGTAAAGCGGATATGCTCTGCGGATTCCAGAGGTGGAATTCTCCATCCCTTTTCCACTGGTATACTCCTCCGCTTGTCAAATAAACTTCACCGGCGGCTCTTTCGGCATAAGTATCCTTGTGCCTCTGGATGGTTTCTTCTATTATGCCTTCAAGGCCTACTCCTCCGATACGCGACACGGTGCCGGTGAAATATTTCTCCACGAATTCACTGCTCAAGCCCAGGGCCTCAAATATCTGCGCGCCGCGGTAGCTTCTAAGCGTAGATATACCCATCTTAGAAAGAATCTTTAAGATCCCGTCAGTCAACGCTTTATTGTAATTCTTCAGGGCGTCCTCAGAATCCAGCTTAATCTCTTTTTCCGCGATAAGATAATTTACCGCCTCATACGCAAGATAAGGATTTACGCAATCCGCGCCAAAACCAAAAAGCAGGGCGAAATGATGCACCTCTTTCGGCTCTGCGCTTTCCACAATTAAAGCCACCTGCGAACGTATGGTTTTCTTCACCAGGTATTGATGAATAGCACTTGTTGCCAAAAGCGCGGGCAAGGCAATATTATCCTTATCTGTTCCGCGGTCGCTTAAAATAATGAATGAATAACCCTGCTCTATCGCATATTCCGCTTCAAAACAAACCCTCTCCAGGCTGCGCACAAAACCATCCCTGCCGCTTGAGGCATCAAAAAAAGTATAGATGGTCTTGGCCTTGAAACTGTTTATGCTGATATCGCGTATTTTTTCAAGTTCTGCATTTGTAAGAATAGGATTTCTTACCCGGAGTTTATGACTATGCCTGGGGCTCTCCTCCAGTATATTTTGCTCCGGCCCGATAAAACTCTCCAGGCTCATCACAAGCTTTTCCCTTATTGAGTCTATAGGGGGGTTAGTTACCTGAGCAAACAACTGCTTAAAATAAGTATAGAGTACCTGCGGTTTAGAAGATAAAAAGGCGTGCGGGATATCACTGCCCATAGAGCCTACAGGCTCTTTGGCTTCCACGGCCATAGGCTTGATAATCATCTTCAGGTCTTCTCTTGAATAACCGAAGGCTTTGAAGTTTTCCAGCAAGCCATGCGGCGTCCTCGTTGATTGAGCGCTTGCCACAAGCTTATCCAAATCCACCATAGCGTCTTCGTTCCATTTACCATATGCAGAACGGCTTGATACAGCCTGTTTAATCTCGGAGTCTTCAATTATCCGGCCGGATTCGGTATTGATAAAAAACATCTTGCCCGGCTCAAGCCTGCCGGAAACCTTGATATCTTCAGGCGCTATATCTAAAACCCCGACTTCGCTTGCCATAACCACAAAGTCTTTTTTTGTTACGATATAGCGCGCAGGCCGCAGGCCATTCCTATCCAGGATCGCTCCGATATTTTTTCCGTCTGTAAACGCCACTGCCGCCGGGCCATCCCAGGGCTCCATAAAACAGGCATGGTATTTATAAAAATCCCTTAGCTCTTTATTCATAAACCGGTCATGCTCCCATGCTGCAGGAATCAGCATCATCATCGCATGTTCAAGTGACCTACCGGATAAAACCAGAAGTTCAAATAGGTTATCAATTGCCGCGGAGTCGCTGCCCCCCTCAATTATAATGGGCTTTAACTTCTCAATGTCCATACCGAATAACTCGCTGGCAAGCAGGCGCTCCCTGGCTCTTACCCCGTTAACATTACCGCGCAATGTATTAATTTCTCCGTTATGCGCCAAAAAACGGAAAGGCTGGGCCAGGTTCCAGGTAGGAAACGTATTGGTTGAATAACGTGAATGCACCAAGCATAGGGCGCTTTCTACCCCATCGCATTTTAAGTCCAGGAAGAAATTGTCTATCTGTTTCGGCATAAGCAAACCTTTATAGGAGAGAGTGCGGCAGGAAATATTGGTTATGTAAAACGAGTTTTTTTGCTTTAGTTCAGAATCAAGTATGGCATTCTCAACTCTCCTCCTGATTACATATAGTTTTCTTTCAAAAATCATTTCGTCATCTATATTCCTACCCCTGGCGATGAAAACCTGCTCAAAAACAGGCTGTGTCTTCTTAGCGCCTTCCCCGATATCCGAGTCGTCTATCGGCACATTTCGCCAGCCTAAAAGAACCTGGCCTTCCTGGCTGGTTATTTCCATAAAAACCTGCTTGCAGAAATCACGCTCTTCGGGATCCTGAGGTAGAAATACCAGGCCCGTGCCATACCCGCCGGGTTCAGGCAAGCTGATTTTAACACTCCGGCTGATCTTCTTAAAAAAAGCGTGGGGGATCTGAATTAAAATCCCCGCTCCATCACCAGTCTTGGGATCCGCGCCCACTGCCCCGCGATGCGAAAGGCGGTGTAAAACCTCAATACCCTGCTTTACTATGGTATTTGATTTCCGGCCTTTAATATCGCAAACAAACCCTACACCACAGGCATCATGTTCAAACGCAGGTTCGTATAAACCTTGAGCTTTCATGTCTTAACCTCATCCAAAGAAATCCCCAGCTTCTTGATTTTAGCGCGCAGGGTATTTCTATTTATCCCCAGTAACCTGGCTGCCTTTATCTGGTTTCCAAAAGTTATCGCCAGGGTATTAGTGATTAACGATTTATCCAGCGCATCCAGCATAACATGATAAATCCTGCCTTCTTTGCCCTTCAGGAAAATCCGGTCTAACTCTAAAAGCGCCTTCTCTATCTCTCTTGCCTCGTCATCCATCATTTTTTGTATAAATATTAAGCAGCCTTATTTATAAAAGTACGCCTCTATAGAGGCGTACTTGCTCCCTTTTACTTAATGAATAACATCTCTCTATACTTAGGCAAATCCCAGGTATCATCCGGGACAACACACTCTAAGGCATCCACATGCCTGCGGATATGCTCCATTAATGGCTTAAGTTCTTCAAAATAAAGTTCCGCGCGTTTTTCATCGCTTACTTTTTTCGCCTTTTCAAGCAAATTGACCATTTCAGCGGTATTACGCCTGACATAATAAATCTTGGAGACAATATCGCTTAAGTGCACTTTCTTGTCTTCAAGTGCAGCCGGATTAACTTTAAGCCCGGCTGTTTTTTTCAAACCCACTAATTCATTAAGCGTGCGGGCAAGGAGTTTCTCATATTTATAGCCCGCCGGGACAACCGAGGCATTCACCATTTCATTCAAAGTATTGGCTTCAATCTCTAGGGTCAAGTTATACATATGGATCCAAATATGGTAACGGGCAAGAAGCTCCTCTTTTGATAATACTTTGTACTTTTCAAAAAGGGCAATATTCCTGTTTTCCGTTAAAGCCTCCAAAGCCTTGTAGGTTGAGGCAACATTCGCCAGTCCCCTCTTCTTCGCCTCCCTTAACCACTCCTGCGAATAATTATTGCCTTCAAAACGGATATCTTTGGTTTCTTTAACTATAGCGCTGATCACCTTTAAAGCAGCGGAATTAAAATCTTTTCCCGTTGAGGTAACTTTCTTAATCTCAGCTGAAACATAATCCAGGCTCTCAGCGATAATAGTATTAATTACCGCAATTGAAGTTGAGATATTTTGTGAAGAACCGACCGCGCGAAATTCAAATTTAACTCCGGTAAAGGCAAAAGGCGAAGTCCGGTTCCTGTCGGTAGAATCCTTGTTGAATTTAGGCAAACGCGCAATACCCAAATCAATAATGTCGCGTTTGGAAACCTTGGCTTTTGCCCCTTTTTCCAGCATATCCAGTACCCTGGTTAACTGTTCGCCTAAGAAAACGCTGATAATTGCCGGAGGGGCTTCATTAGCGCCTAAGCGGTGTTCGTTGCCGGCTAAGGCAACTGAAGCGCGTAATAAATCCCCATGGGTGTATACTGCCCTCAAGACCGCAACTAACACAGCTAAAAACTGAAGGTTATCTTCGGGGGTTTCTCCGGGATTAAGCAGGTTGTTGCCTAAATTATCTGCCAAAGACCAGTTTAAATGCT